>NZ_JBIXJX010000005.1:157500-387860 GCF_052871955.1 Bradyrhizobium sp. CAR08 | reverse complement strand
ATCGCGAGGTGCGCGAGAAGCGCGGGCTCGCCTATTCGGTGTTCGAATCGCTGCTTTGGATGGAGCATTCGGCGGTTTTCATCGGCAATACCGGCACCCGCGCCGACCGTGCCGGCGACACCATCGATGCCATCGACAAGGAGGTGCGCCGGATCGCCGAGGAAGGCCCGACGCAGAAGGAGCTCGACGAGGCCAAATCCTACCTCAAGGGCTCGCAGATGCTGGCGCTCGACACCTCCTCGAAGCTCGCGCAGGCGCTGCTGCAATATCAGCAGGACAAGCTGCCGATCGACTATATCGAGAAGCGCAACGCCGTCGTGGATGCGGTCACCATGGACGACGCCAAGGCGGCCGCAAGGCGCCTCTGGGGCCAGGGCCTCCTGACCGTCGTCGTCGGCCGCGCTCCGCAGGCCGCGGCGCAACCGGCAGCCGCACCGGTGACGAAGTCGAACTGACGTCTTCCATACGCTTCCTGAAATGGCCGGGCTCGCCCGGCCATTTGCATTTGGGCGCCATTGCCGATCCTAGGCGTCCGGGATATGTCCGGGCATCACGAATGGTGCCATCATGCTGCGGATATCCCGCGATCTCGTCATCGACGAGGACGACATCGAGATCGGCTTTGTCCGCGCCTCCGGCCCGGGCGGGCAGAACGTCAACAAGGTCGCGACCTCGGCGCAATTGCGCTTCGACACCCGCAAACTGACGCTGCCGGAGGATGCCGCGCTGCGCCTTGCCCGGCTCGCAGGGCAACGCATGACCAAGGACGGCGTCATCGTGATCCAGGCCCAACGCTTCCGCACCCAGGAGCGCAACCGCCAGGACGCCATCGACCGGCTTACGGAGATGCTCGGCGAAGCCATGATCCGGCCGAAGCCGCGGCGCGCGACCAAGCCGACCTTTGGCTCCAAGCAGCGCCGGCTCGAGGGCAAGAAGCGCCGCAGCGACATCAAGTCGAAGCGCGGGCGCGGTTTCGACGACTAGCAGAGACTGCAAAAGAACTCCGGCCGCAGGGCGACCGGAGTTCTGCCGTCTCACTCCGTTGGCTAGTAGCGCTTGCCCGTGGCTGCACCGCCCGTCGCGGAATCGTCGGCGGTCCCTTTGTGTGCAGCACTGCCCGTGGTGCCAACCGTGCCCCTGGTGCCCTTCGTCGGCTTCATGCCCGTCGTCTCGCCCGCCGCGCCCGGCTGGGCGCTCATCTCCTCGTCGCCGCTGCCCATTGTGCTGCCTTGCATGGGTTTGCTTTGCACGGTGCCGCTAGGCCTCGCGCCAGACGACGTACCTTGCGCGAGAACCGGTGTCACAATGAGAGCCGAGACGGCGCATGCGATTGCGGAGGTCTTCACCAACTTCATCCATTTCTCCTGGATTTTCGCGATGATCGGTTCGGCGGCTTGATGCGCCGTCCGTCTGAGCCGAACCAGTCCATCGCGTTACGAGCTCGAACGGCGCGACCGCAATGCAACCTGTCTCGTGTGGTGATCGTTTAGGGATTTGACGGCGGTTTCGCGGAATTGTCCTCCGCATATACGGCAGCGCGGAACAACGCACCCGCGTGCACCTCCGCACGCAGCGAAACAGCCCGCTACTACCACCGCATGTTTTGCCGCGCCTAGAGTTTGCGCACGCTGAATTGACGTCGACGGGCGGACTTTTGACGATGCGCGCGATCGTGCTGGGATTGTGCACCGCGGTGGTGCTGGTGGTGCGGGTGGCCGAGGCGCAGATGCCCTTGCCGGCTGCAAAGCCGCCGGATGGCGCAACACTGTTCAAGCAGCAATGCGCGGTGTGCCACACCACGAACCTGTCAGAACCGGTGCGGCAGGGTCCGCCGCTGGTCGGGATCGTCGGGCGGCCCGCCGGCAAGGTCGAAGGCTTTCACTATTCAGAGCCCCTCGCAAAAGCAGCCTTCGCCTGGGACGAGACGAAGCTCGACGCATGGCTGACCAATCCGCAAGCCGTGATTCCCGGCGTGGTCATGGTCTACCGGCAGGCGAAGCCGGAGACGCGCGCCGCCATCATCGCCTTTCTTAAGGAGCAGAACTGAGTGGCAAAGCCGGTCCATTCCATGATCCGCGCACTCGACGAGGCGCGCTCGCTCGACTTCTACAGACGGGCCTTTGGCCTGGAAGTCACCGACCGTCTGAAGTTCGCAGACTTTGCCCTGATCTATCTGCGTCACCCCTCCTCACCCTTCGAGTTGGAGCTGACGGTCAATTTCGATCGCAAGGAGTCGTATGCGCTCGGCGACGGCTACGGACATCTCGCCGTGGTGGTCGAGGATCTCGATGCCGAACATGCCCGCTTCGAGCGTGAGAAGCTCGCACCGGGTCCGCTGCGCGACTTCAAACACGACGGCAAAACGCTGGCGCGCTTCTTCTTCGTCAGCGATCCCGACGGCTACAAGATCGAGGTGATCCAGCGCGGCGGACGTTTCAACTGATCGAACCACAAAATCAAAATCATAAAAGGAGGAATGCCATGAGAGAAGTCGATCGTCGAAGCAGGCACAGCCGCCGCATCTTTCTCAAGGGCGCCGCGGCCGCCGTGCCGGTCGCGGCAGTCGCGACCAGCATCGCCGTCAGCATCGAGGGCGCCTGGGCCGACGAGGCAAGCGCGCTTTCGCCCGCGACGATGAAGACGCTGCTGAAAGTCGCGCGCGATATCTATCCACACGACGTCCTCGGCGACAGCTACTACATCACCGCGATCAAGCCGTGGGACGGAAAGGCCGCCAAGGACCCCGCCGTCAAGGCGCTAATCAGCGACGGCATCACCAGGCTCGATCAGAACGCGCGTGATCGCCACAAGGCGCCCTATGTCGAAGTGCCCTGGGAAGCCGACCGCATGGTGCTTTTGAAGGAGATCGAGCAGAGCGACTTCTTCCAGAAGGTGCGCGGCGACCTCGTCGTCTCTCTCTACAACCAGAAAGAGGTCTGGCCGCGGTTCGGCTACGAGGGCTCCTCCGCCGAACACGGCGGCTACATCAACCGCGGCTTCGCCGACATCGACTGGCTGCCGAAGGCTTAAGGCTCACCCAACGGTTCAGGAGAACGCATATGGCAAAATTCGATCTGAACGACTCCAGCGTTGTGGTGATCGTCGGCTCCGGTGCCGGCGGCGGCACGCTGGGCAACGAGCTCGCACAGAAGGGCGTCAAGGTCGTGATTCTCGAAGCAGGTCCCCGCATCGAGAATCAGGACTTCGTCAATGACGAGTGGGAGAGTTTCTCGCAGCTCGCCTGGACCGATGCGCGCACCACATCGGGATCATGGCGCGTCGCAAAAGACTTCTCGGGTCTTCCCGCCTGGATCGTCAAGGCGGTCGGCGGCTCGACCACACACTGGGCTGGCGCGTCGCTGCGGTTCGACGAGCACGAGTTCAAGGTGAAGAGCACCTACGGCAACATTCCCGGCGCCAACCTGCTGGACTGGCCGGTCACGCTCGCGGAGATGGAGCCGTGGTACGCCAAGGCCGAGAACAAGATGGGCGTGACCCGCACCAACGGCATTCCCGGACTTCCCGGCAACAATAACTTCAGAGTGATGGAGGCCGGCGCAAAGAAGCTCGGCTACAAGACGGTGCACACCGGCAACATGGCGATCAACAGCCAGCCGCGCGACGGACGCGGCGCCTGTCAGCAGATCGGCTTCTGCTTCCAGGGCTGCAAGTCCGGCGCGAAATGGTCGACGCTCTACACCGAGATACCCAAGGGCGAGGCGACCGGCAATCTCGAGGTTCGCCCCGCCAGCATGGCGGTCAAGATCGAGCACGATGCCGCCGGCAAAGTCACCGGCGTGGTTTACGCCGACGAGAGCGGTGCAATGCAGCGCCAGAAGGCACGCATCGTTGCGGTCGCCGGCAATTCGATTGAAAGCCCACGGCTGCTGTTGAACAGCGCATCCACGATGTTCCCCGACGGCCTCGGCAACTCAAGCGGTCAGGTCGGCCGCAATTACATGCGCCACATGACCGGTAGCGTCTATGCCGTGTTCGAGAAGTCGGTGCACATGTATCGCGGCACCACCATGGCCGGCATCATCCGCGACGAGGCCGCCAACAATCCGAAGCGCGGCTTCGTCGGCGGCTACGAGATGGAGACGCTGTCGCTCGGACTGCCCTTCATGGCGGCGTTCCTCAACCCCGGCGCCTGGGGACGTCCGTTCACCGCCGCGCTCGACGGTTATCCCAGGATGGCCGGGATGTGGCTGGTCGGCGAGGACATGGCGCAGGAAACCAACCGCATCACGCTCGATCCTGTCGTGAAGGACAAGTTCGGCCAGCCGGTCGCAAGCGTGCACTTCGACGATCATCCCAACGATCTCGCGATGCGCGCGCACGCCTACAAGCAGGGCGCTGCGGTCTACGACGCCGTCGGCGCCACCGTGAGCTATCCGACACCGCCCTATCCGAGCACGCACAATCTCGGCACCAACCGGATGAGCGAGAAGCCCAGGGATGGTGTGGTCAACAAGTTCGGGCAAAGCCACGACGTCAAGAACCTGTTCGTCTCCGACGGCAGCCAGTTCACCAGCGGCGCAGCCTGCAATCCGACGCTGACCATCGTCTCGCTGGCGATCCGGCAGGCGGATTACATTGCGGGTGCGATGCAGAAGAAGGAAATTTGATCCAATCTCGTTCGTCGTCCTGGCGAAAGCCAGGACCCATTGCCCCGGGAAGGAGTTCGGCGAAGGCTTGTTGTTCGGGACTCATACCGCCCATCGCTGATGGATTCCGCGGTATGGGTCCTGGCCTTCGCCAGGACGACATCAGGGCTATTCCGCTGCATCGAGGATGGGCGCAACCGTCGTCTTGAACGCCTGCACCGGCGCTGCCGTCTTGGAGCGGTAGATCAGGCAGGAGCAGCGCAGCAACGAAGCGAAATTGTTGACCTCGCCGTGATGGTCGAGCACCTCGGTGTAGAGCGTCGTCAGGAACTTGCCGACGCTCATGTTCTCCTTGGCCGCGATCTCCTCCAGCGTGTCCCAGAATGCCATTTCCAGCCGGATCGAGGTGCAATGCCCACCGATCCGCAACGAGCGGGTCTGGGATTCGTAGTCGCCTTGGGGCTGATGCGCGAAGAGATGGCACATGGTGTCCTCCCGTCCTGTTGCCATTTTTTCGCGATGCTACACCGCAGCCCGGTACCCCACAATCGGGACGGCAGCCGGAGATCGATCCATCCCGGTTGCGCGATTTTCTCGAACGTCCAATCCCATCAATGCGATAGATAGCCCTTTTCCCCAGCCCGCCACGTTCCTGTTGCCCAACACAAGCTTTTGACGCAACACGGCCTAGAATGGCGTTCTCCGCGAATCCAGATCGAAGCCCAAGATCAAAGCCGAAAATCGAGTTTCATGCCCGTCCGCCAATTACCCGAACAGGTCGTCAACCGCATCGCCGCCGGCGAAGTGGTCGAGCGTCCCGCGAGCGTGGTCAAGGAACTGGTCGAGAACGCCATCGACGCCGGCGCGAGCCGGATCGACGTCTTTACCGATGGCGGCGGACGCCGGCGGATCGGCATCACCGACGACGGCGGCGGCATGACCGCCAGGGACCTGTCGCTGGCGGTCGAGCGTCACGCCACCTCCAAGCTCGACGACGAGGACTTGCTGCAGATCCGCACGCTCGGATTCCGCGGCGAGGCGCTGCCCTCGATCGGCTCCGTGGCGCGGCTTGCCATCACCACGCGGCATGCCAGCGAGCCGCACGCCTGGGCGCTCAATGTCGAGGGCGGCGAGAAATCCGAGATCATGCCGGCGGCGCTGGCCCACGGCACGCGGGTCGAGGTCAACGACCTCTTCTACGCGACGCCGGCGCGGCTGAAGTTCTTGAAGACCGACCGGACCGAGGCGGAAGCGATCCGTGAGGTGGTGCGGCGCCTCGCGATGGCGCGACCCGAAATCGCTTTCACGCTCGCGGGCGAAGAGCGCGCGCCGGTGACCTGGACTGCGGCGCTGCCCGGCGTCGCCGGTCGCCTGACCCGTCTCGGCGACATTCTGGGGGCGGAGTTCCGCAGCCATGCCATCGAGGTCCATGCCGAGCGCGAGGGCGTGGTGGTCGCCGGCTATGCCGCAGCGCCGGCGCTGACCAAAGCCAACGCGCTCGGGCAATATCTCTTCGTCAACGGCCGCCCGGTGCGCGACAAGCTGATCCTAGGGGCAGTCCGCGGGGCCTATGCCGACTATCTGCCGCGCGACCGCCATCCGGTGCTGGCGCTGTTTGTCACGCTCGATCCGCGCGAGGTCGACGCCAACGTGCATCCGGCCAAGACCGAGGTGCGGTTTCGCAACGCCGGCCTCGTCCGCGCGCTGATCGTGCACGGATTGAAGGACGGGCTTGCGCGGGAGGGCCGGCGCACCGCCGCCAACAGCGGCGAAAGCGCGCTGTCCTCGTTCCGCCCCGCATTCACGCCGCGCCCGGCAAGCTGGGACTGGCGCCAGTCGCCATCCGCCCCGGTCGCGCCGATGCCGTCATTCGACGGTGCCGCCGTGCCGGCCTTCGCCGAGCGCGCACAGGCCGCGTTCGATGTCGGCGCACCCAGCGCGGACGTGCGGATCGAATCCCAGCCGGTCAGTGACCTGGTTGACCGCCCGCTCGGCGCTGCGCGCACCCAGATCCACGAGACCTATATCGTCTCGCAGACCCGCGACGGCCTGATCATCGTCGACCAGCACGCCGCGCATGAACGCATCGTCTACGAGCGGCTGAAGGCCTCGCTGGCGGAGAACGGCGTGCAGCGGCAGATCCTGCTGATCCCCGAGATCGTCGAGATGGACGAGGCCACGGTGGAGCGCCTGCTCGATCGCAGTGAGGAGCTGGCGTCGTTCGGCCTTGCGATCGAATCCTTCGGCCCTGGCGCAGTCGCGGTGCGCGAGACGCCGTCCCTGCTCGGCAAGACCAACGCGGGCGGGCTCTTGCGCGATCTTTCCGAGCACATGGCCGAGTGGGACGAGGCGCTGCCGCTGGAGCGCCGCCTGATGCACGTCGCCGCCACCATGGCCTGCCACGGCTCGGTGCGCGCCGGCCGAAGGCTGCGGCCGGAGGAGATGAACGCCCTGCTCCGCGAGATGGAGGAGACCCCGAACTCCGGCCAGTGCAATCACGGCCGCCCCACCTATGTCGAGCTGAAGCTGTCGGATGTCGAGAAGCTGTTCGGGCGAAGGTAATGTTCGAAGTTACGGCCGCTTCAAAAACACGAACTCCGTGTCGTCATAAGCGCGCCGCTCCAATTCCTCGAAGCCTTCCGGCGTGACGAACTGCGCAGCCTTTGCCTCTTCCACCACGAGCAGCGCGCCCGGCGTGAGCCAGCCGCCGTCGCGCAAGCTCGCAAGCGCCTTCTCCGCAAACCCCTTGCCATAGGGCGGATCGAGGAACACCAGCGAGAACGGCTCGACCGGATGCGCAGGGCCGAGATCGGTGGCATCACGGCGATAGACTTTTGTCACGCCACCCAGGCCCAGCGTCTCGACATTATTCCGCAGCAGGGCGCGCGCTTCCGCGCCGTTGTCGACGAACAGCGTGAACTTCGCGCCGCGTGAAGACGCTTCGATTCCCAGCGCACCGGTGCCGGCGAAGAGATCGAGCACGCGCACATCCGCAATCGGATCGTCATAGGCGTGCACGAGGATGTTGAACACGGACTCACGCAGGCGGTCCGCCGTGGGGCGGATGTCGCGCGAGGACGGTGAGGCCAGATTGCGCCCCTTCAATCGACCGCCGACGACGCGCAACGTCAGTCCTCCTTCGGCGCCAGATCGCGCTTGCCGTGATAGCCGCGCTTGGGACGGCGCGGCGGGCCGTAGCCGCTCGCCTCAGCCTCGTTGCGCTCGCGCGCTTCCTCGCTGCCGGTGCGTTGCACCAGCACGCGGCGGCCCTTGCGGTCGTTGATCACGCCGCGCTTGGTCGCCGGCTTCTTCTCGCGCGGCACGTCGTCGCCCTCATGCGAGGCAGATTTCTGCGGCACGTCGAACTGCGCACCCGATTTCTCGATGATCTTTTCGCCGAGCTGGTCGCGCAGCACGCGGGACTTGATCTCCTCGACCTGGCCCTCGGGGACCTCGCCGAGCTGGAACGGGCCGTAGGAGACCCGGATCAGCCGGTTCACCTCGAGCCCGAGATGAGCGCAGACGTTGCGTACTTCGCGGTTCTTGCCCTCGCGGATCGCGAAAACCAGCCAGACATTCGCGCCCTGGTCACGCTCCAGCGTGGCGTCGATCGGACCGTATTTGATGCCCTCGATCTCGATGCCGTTCTTCAGCTCGTCGAGCTGCGCCTGCGTGACGTCGCCATGGGCGCGGACACGGTAGCGGCGCAGCCAGCCGGTGTCCGGCAGCTCGAGCGTGCGCGCGAGCCCGCCATCATTGGTGAGCAGCAGCAGGCCCTCGGTGTTGAAGTCGAGCCGGCCGACGCTGATCAGCCGCGGCAGACCTTCGGGCAGATTGTCGAACACGGTCGGACGGCCCTCGGGATCGTCATGCGTCGTCATGAGGCCGCGGGGCTTGTGATAGAGGAACAGCCGCGTGCGCTCACGCTCCGGCATCGGCTTGCCGTCGACAGTGACGACATCGTTCGAGGTGATGTCGAGCGCCGGCGAATTGATGACACGGCCGTTGACGCTGACGCGGCCCTGCGTGACCATCTCCTCGGCATCGCGGCGCGAGGCGAGGCCCGCGCGCGACAGCACCTTGGCGATACGCTCGCCGGCCTTCTTCGGCTTGGTCTCTTCCTCGCGGCGCGGCCGCCGCTCGGAATCACGATCGCGCTCGCGATAGGCGCCGCGACCGCCGAAGGCCGGACGCTTCTCGAAGATCCTGCTCTCGTCCTCGTTTTCGCGGCGTGGACGATCGCCGGAACGCGCTTCGCTGCGGGGATGCTCGTGCCAGTCGGAACGGCCCTCGGAACGCTCGCGCGGACGATCGAATTTCGGGCGATCGCCGCCGCGATCGAACCTCGGACGATCATCGCGAGGACGATCGAATTTGGGGCGCTCGCGGAACGGACGATCACCCGATGGACGATCGTCGCGCTTCTGCCAGGGCTTGTCCCCACCGCGGTCGCTGCCGCCAAAATCCTTGCGCGGACCCTTGCTGAAGTCCTTGCGCGGCGGCCGGTCGCCGCGAGGCGCCGCATCGCGCTTCTGCCAGGGTTTTGAATCGCTGCGCTCGCTGCGATTGCGGTCCGGTGCGCCGCGCGAAAACTTCCGCTCGCCGTCGAACTTGCGTTCCGGACGGTCGCCACGCGGCGCATAAGGTCGCTTGTCGCCAAACTTCGCGTCACCGGTTCGGCCGGCCGGACGGGAATCGTCGCGATCCCTGCGCGGCGGACGGTCATCACGCCCATAGGACGGGCGATCACCGCGCGGCTTGAACGGCCGCTTGTCGCCATCGCGCGAGGGGCGATCAGAAAATGGGCGGTCACCACGGGGCTTGAACGGGCGCTTCTCGCCGTCGCGCGACGGACGATCGGAAAACGGACGGTCTTCACGCGGCTTGAAGGGACGATCGCCACGCGGCTTGAAGCTGCGCTCGCCACGATCCTCGCCGCGCGGCCGGTCTTCACGCGGCCGGTCTTGGCGATTGAACTTCGGGCGGTCGCTGAAGTCGCGGCGCGGGGCATCGCCCTCCTCGCGGCGGCGGAATGATGGACGGCTGTCGCGGTCGCCGCGGGGCGGGCGGGCGTCGCCTTTGTCCCCGGGAGGGCCGCGCTTGGCGAACTTCTTGTCGGGTCCGCGTGGCTTGCCGGAGCGGCCCTTGGCGGGGCCGCCCTTGGCCGGGCCGCGATCACGCCGGCCGCGGGAATCGTTGTCTTTGTCGCTGTCGCGAGGCATGAATAATCTCACTCAGGGGATGGCCAGAAAGCATTGTGCGCGCTCGTCTCGAGCCGCATGCTCAGGCAAATTCGGTCAAGCACTTCTGCTGAAGGCGCAGCTACTAGCAGGTTTCTCGCGATGATACGAGGCTTGAAAGCCCCCTCTTTCATGGATTTGGCGCTCAAAACGGCCGAAAACGCCGGAAAGGCGGGCGAAGTTCCGATCGGATGCGTCGTGGTCCGCAATTACGAGGTCATCGCCACCGCGGCGAACCGGACGCTGACCGACTACGACCCCACGGCGCATGCCGAGATCGTGGCGCTGCGCGAGGCGGCCAAAAAGATCGGCAGCGAGCGTCTGGTCGACTGCGACCTCTACGTGACGCTGGAGCCGTGCACCATGTGTGCGGGCGCGATCTCGTTTGCAAGGGTGAGGCGGCTCTATTACGGCGCCGCCGACCCCAAGGGCGGCGCGGTTGAATCAGGTGTGCGGTTCTTCACGCAGCCGACCTGCCATCACGTCCCGGATGTCTATTCCGGGGTCGGCGAAAGCGAGGCGGCGCGGCTGCTCAAGGACTTCTTTCGTGAGCGGCGGTAGGAGATACGCCCTCCGCTGTCATGCCCCGGCTTGACCGGGGCATCCAGTACGCCGAGGCGTATCGATCAATCATGACCGCCTCGGAGTACTGGATCGCCCGCCTTCGCGGGCGATGACAGTTGAGTGTGTGGCGAACAGCGTGGCCTAGACCGAGAAGAACTCGCGCAGCGCCTTCGCGGTGACATCCGGGTTTTCCTCGGTAAGGAAGTGGCCGGAATCCACCGGCATGCCGTCCACGTTCGTCGCCCATTGCTTCCAGATGTCGAGCGGGGTGGCGGCGGCTTGCGCCACGCCGGCATTGCCCCACAGCGCCAGCATCGGAATGGTGATCTTCTTGCCGGCCTCGAAATCGGCCTTGTCGAGATCGTAGTCGAAATAGGCGCCGGCGCGATAATCCTCGCACATCGCGTGGACGCGGGCGGGATCGCGGAACGGGGCGATGTAGTGTTCGAGCGCGCGCTTGTCGATCGCATCGAGCGTCTTCGATTTGGTCTGGCTCGCCATCTTGAAGCGCAGGAAGAACTCGCCATTGCTCGCGACCAGCGTCTCCGGCAGCGGATAGGGCTGCGCCAGAAAAGTCCAGTGATAGATCTTCAGCGCATAGGCGCGGTTCATCCGCTCCCAGTAATTATAGGTCGGCAGGATATCGAGCACCGCAAGCTTCGACAGCCGGCCGGGATGATCGAGCGCCAGCCGATACGAGACGCGGCCGCCGCGATCGTGGCCGGCGAGCGCGAAGTGCACGTGGCCGAGCCGCTCCATCGCCTCCACCATCGCTTTCGCCATCGCGCGCTTGCTGTAGGGCATGTGCAGCGCGTCGCTCTCGGGCATGTCGGACCAGCCATAGCCGGGCAGATCGGCGATGATCAGCGTGAACTGGTCGGCCAGCTGCGGCGCCACGCGGTGCCACATCACGTTGGTCTCGGAGAAGCCGTGCAGCAGCAACAGCGGCGGTCCCTTGCCGCCGACGCGGGCGAAGATGCGGCCGAAGGAGGTGTTGATCCATTCGGAGGCGAAGCCGGGATAGAGGTCGGCGAGATCGGACATCTTCTGCATCCTTATCTGTCAGCGTGGGATCTGTTCGGTGTTGAGAATGCCCCAAAACAAAAAGTCGAAAAACAACCCCATGCACAGTAGCTAAGTCCAACAACCGCCTACATAATTTCGGAGTGCCGTCGGGCGGGGCGAAATTGCGCGCGTGTGCGAAAAAAGCCTGTCAGCTCTTGGCCTTCTCGGCGTCCACGGCCTGCCAGCCGATGTCGCGGCGGCAGAAGCCTTCCGGCCAATTGATGCGGTCGACGGCCTGGTAGGCGCGCACCTGCGCTTCCGTCACGGTCTTGCCGAGCGCGCAGACATTGAGCACGCGGCCGCCATTGGCGAGGATGGCGCCGTCCTTCTCGACCGTGCCGGCGTGGAAGATCTCGGCGGTCTCGACCTCTGAGGCGTCATCGAGCCCCTCGATCCGCGTGCCTTTCTGATAGTCGCCGGGATAGCCCTTCGCCGCCATCACCACCGTGAGCGCGGCCTCCGGATGCCAGCGGAGGTCAAAGTTCTTCAGCTGCCCGTCGCAGGCGGCGAGGAAGGCCGGCACGATGTCCGACATCATCCTGAGCATCAGCACCTGGCACTCGGGATCGCCGAAGCGCACGTTGAACTCGAAGAGCTTTGGGCCCTGCGTCGTCAACATGATCCCGGCGTAGAGGATGCCGCGAAACGGCGTGCCGCGCTGCTTCATGCCTGATACCGTCGGCAGAATGATTTTGGCCATGATCGCGTCATGGATCGCCGGCGTGACCAGCGGCGTCGGCGAATACGCGCCCATGCCGCCGGTGTTCGGACCGACGTCGTGGTCGAACACGCGCTTGTGGTCCTGCGCGGACGCCAGCGGAATGGCGGTCTCGCCGTCGCACAGCGCGAAGAAGCTGATCTCGCGGCCCGGCAGAAACTCC
This sequence comes from Bradyrhizobium sp. CAR08, assembly GCF_052871955.1. Classification (NCBI taxonomy): domain Bacteria; kingdom Pseudomonadati; phylum Pseudomonadota; class Alphaproteobacteria; order Hyphomicrobiales; family Nitrobacteraceae; genus Bradyrhizobium; species Bradyrhizobium sp. CAR08. The sequence goes on along the minus strand of NZ_JBIXJX010000005.1, from coordinate 375,503 downwards.
TCGATCACGACCTCGGCGCCGGCCTCCCCAAAGCCGCCCTCGAACATCATGGCGATGGCGTCCTCCGCCTCGCGCACCGACTTGGCGACGACGACGCCCTTGCCGGCGGCAAGACCGTCGGCCTTGACCACGATCGGCGCGCCCTGGCTCTGGACGTAAGCACGCGCATCGGCGGCGTTGGTGAAGCGCTTGTAGGCGCCGGTCGGAATGCCGAACTCGGTGCACAGCGCCTTGGTAAAGCCCTTCGAGCTTTCGAGCTGGGCGGGGATCCTGTTCGGCCCGAACGCCTTGATGCCGGCGGCGGTGAGGTCATCGACGATGCCGGCCGCCAGCGGCGTCTCCGGGCCGACCACCACGAGCTCGACCGCATTCGCCTTGCAGAAGTCGATCACGGCGGCATGGTCGGCGATGTCGAGCGCCACGCATTCCGCCTCGCGCGCGATCCCGGCATTGCCCGGCGCGCACCAGAATTTGGTCACCAGGGGAGAGGCCGCGATCTTCCACGCCAGGGCATGTTCGCGACCGCCGGAACCAAGCAGGAGAATGTGCATCGAGGGCTCAGAAATGAGGGATTTGCTGGGGGCGGAGGTCGCACGAATCGGGGCCGGGCTCAAGGGGGCGGCGCCCGAACTCCCCGTCATTCCGGCGCTCGCCGCTGAGGCGCGAGCCCGAATTCATCGGGACCATACGCAGACGACCAGCGATGGGATTGACCGGCTCTCCTGCTCTCAAGCTCAACTTGCTTACCCAAATCCTTCAAGATGGCCATCTCGTAGATGACGCGTCCCTTGTCGAAATCGCCAGTGCCATTGTGGCGGCACGTTTGCCGGACAATAGTTGGGTACGTGGACACATCAAACAAACGCTAAGTGGTCTCGGTTCTTCGTCTATATGGAGCTTGTATGCCCAAATCTGGCTTGCTTCGAAGTACTCATCGAACGATGAACTCATGGCAATAATTGACACGAAGGCCTCCATGTGGGGAAGCAACGAGCATCTCACTCGATTAGTCGCAGGAATGTTTTCCAGATTTGTTGGCTCTCCGCTTCAATCAAAGTTTGAGGCAATACTTCGCAAGGCAGGGGGCTTTGCTACCTCAAGTGTAACGCAGTTTCACCGCGAGCTTGCTGATACCGTTGCTGGCTTCACAGCCATCAGAAAGTTCATCGTTGCTCACAACACTTCACTTCCAAATCGCATTTCGCACGCAAAGTTTTTGATGCTCCTCTCGCTCCTTCGGAACGCGGGCATTGCGCCGGTGGCAGTAACCCAGTTGAAAACCATCACGCAGTCACTCTAACGGACCCATTTTACGCTCACCTTGTACCGTAAGCAGCCCGTAGGATGGGTTGAGCCCTTGCGAAACCCATCGCACTTGTTTCGTGGTAACGTCCCGTCATGACCGCGTACCGCCGCAACTTTCTTCCGGGTGGGTGCTTCTTCTTCACGGTCAACCTGGCGGAGCGGAAGCTAGCGTTGCTGACGGATCATATCGGGTTGTTGCGCACGGCGTTTCGTGAAACGCACCGACGCCATCCATTCACGATCGATGCCATCGTGGTGCTGCCTGATCACCTTCACACGGTGTGGACGTTGCCAGAAGGTGGTGCCGATTTTGCAATGCGCTGGCAGTTGATCAAATCCACCTTTTCGCGCGGCCTGGCGCGCAACGAGAGGATATCCCCAAGCCGCGCGGCCAAAGGTGAACGGGGCATCTGGCAACGCAGATATTGGGAGCATACCATTCGCGACGAAGCTGATTTCGCGCGGCATGTAGACTATGTTCATATCAATCCGGTCAAGCACGGGCTCGTCGACAGAGTCCGTGACTGGGCGCCCTCCTCGTTTCATCGCCACATAAAGTTCGGCAATTACCCGGCCGATTGGGCCGGCGATCAGTCGGATGACGGCCGCGATTTCGGAGAACGGGGATAGAGAAGCGATGGGTTTCGCAAGGGCTCAACCCATCCTACGAGCTTTGTACCAGTAAAGCAGCGTTGGCCCCTTGATGCCTCGGACCCCGGAGAATCGTACTCGCTTTCGGCACCTGCACACGGCGCCCGGATCGGCATCCGACGCAAGGAAACGCGCGAAGCCGTCCTGCTATGGGAGCGCCAGAATCGCCCGCAATTTCTCGTTCAACTGATCGATAGAAAACGGCTTGCCTATCGCGGGCGAACTGTTGAACTCCTCCTCGAGCGGAGGTCCGCCGTAACCCGTGCTAAACAGGAAGGGAATCCTTCGCTCCCGCAAGATGCGAGCTACCGGAAAAACAAGTTCGCCAGCCAGGTTCACATCAAGGAGCGCCAAATCGAACGATGCCGTCGTCGCGAGTTCGCACGCCTTTTGTACGTGGGCTGCTGAGGCAACGACCTTCAAGCCCAGTTCCTCAAGCATATCTTCGAGCATGAGGGCCACAAGGCCCTCATCTTCGACCAGGAGAACCTTGGCGCCGGACAGCTCAACCATTGGACGCTGCAGGCATAATGGGAAACACCATGCGGCAGCGAGTGCCCTCCGGCTCGAATACCAGATCGAACTCACCTGCGAGATCATGCTCGACGCAACGTTCCATCAACCGCGTGCCGAAGCCGCGCCGCTTTGGAGGCGTAACAGGTGGTCCGCCACGTTCGTGCCATTCGCAATCCAGCACGGCTGGCGAGCGCTCGCCGGCGCTGATCCGCCAAGTGAGCGCAACTGATCCATTCGGCACTGAGAGTGCGCCGTACTTCGCCGCATTAGTCAGAAGCTCGTTGAGCACCATGGTGATGCTCAGTGCCATGCGGGCGTCTAGCTCAACGTGCGGCCCGCTAGTCAGCACCCGTCCGCCCGACATCGGAGCGACGATATCGTGGACGAGCTTTTCGAAAGGCGTATCCTGCCAGTTTCGCTTCGTCAGCAGGTCATGTCCGCGGGCGAGCGCAAGCAGCCGTCCCGTGAAGGTCGGCAGAAATTCCTGCAGATCGGCGGCGTGACGGGCGGTCTGGTTCGCCAGAGATTGCACCGTGGCCAGGGTGTTTTTCACACGGTGGTTTAGTTCGTCGATGAGAGCCTTTTGAGCGTTCTCGGCGTTCTTCCGCTCGCTAATGTCGACGAGCATGTTGATGGCGCCGACAAGATTGCCGTCCGCGTCGCGCAGCGGCGTTGGAAAAGGAATAAACGGCACGCGTCTGCCGTCTGGACGTTCGGCCACCGCTTCGGCACCGCGAACCGGCCGGTTTTCGCGCAGCGCAACAGCCATCGGGCATTCATTGTGCGGCAGCGGCGAGCCGTCGGGCCAATAGAGCTTCCAGGTCACACACCATTCGTCGCCTGGCTGCGGCGTTCTGCCCGCCATCTCGACGGCAGCCCGATTGAAGAAATTAATGCGCCCCTTGGCGTCCGTCGTGTAGATGGCTGCTGGCAACGCCTCGAGGAGATCGCGCATGCGCTGCTCGCCTTCACGCAAGCGATCCTCCAGTTGCTTGGTGGTGGTGACATCCTGAGCGACCCGCACGCCATAAAGGAAGCAGCCTTCCGAATCCCGCACCGACGAACTGAAGATATCCAGATGGCGAACGGACCCGTCAGGCCGTACCACACGCTTGCGAACCGTGTAGTTCTCGATGTCGCCGCGGACTTGCCGCGCGTACAGTTCGGCATCTTCGGTCTGATCGTTGGAATCGGTGTAGTCGAGGAAGGTCATCCCCAACAGTTCGTCGCGTTTGCGCGCGGTGATGCGGCAGAGGGAATCATTCACCCGCAAGAAGCGACCGTTCTCGTCGGTCTCCGAAATACCGACGCTGGCGGCCTCATAAGTCGCCGCAAGCCGCGCCTCACTTGCTTGCCGTGCCTCTTCGGCAGCATGCAGTTCGGTGACGTCGGTCGTGAAGCAGCGCGTGTTGACAAACTTGCCGTCCACAATGCGGCTGTTCGAGGTAATCAGGACATGCTTGATCGTGCCGTCGCGGGCGCGCAGCCGGGCAGGGTAGCGCTGCAGCGGCTCACCGCACGAAAGACGCTGGAGAATATCGCCAATCACGGGAGCGTCGGCGTGGAACTCGGCGACATGACGCCCGATATACTCCTCGGGCCGGTAGCCAAGCAGATCCAATTCGGCCTTATTGGCGCGAATGATAATTCCCTCGCCACTGACGATGTGAAGGCCCACCGCGCCATTGTCAAAAAAGTCCTGCAGATCCTGCGTCGTGCGGCGGACTTCCTCCTCGACCTGCTTGCGTCCGGTGATGTCCTGGAAGCAATTGATGGCGCCCTGGATGCGACCAGAAAAGTCGCGCAACGCGCGGATGTTGACCAAGGCCGTGAAGCGAGAGCCATCCGGCCGCGCCATTATCACTTCGGCATTGCGCGTCGGCGTTCCCGCGCGAACGGCGGTGGCTATGGGGCAGTCGGCATGCGCGAGGGGAGTTCCATCCACCAGGTAGAGCTGGTGTGAACCGCAGAAGCGCTCCCTCCCAACATCAGGTGTGCGCCCCCACAGCACCACAGCCTCCGCGTTATAGGCGACCAGCAGCCCCTCCGCGTCACAGAGATAGACTGCGCCCGGAATGGCATCGAGCGCGGCAGCGCCGGCCGCAACCAGGGCCTCGAACTCCGTGGGGCGGTGCCGGGCGGAGAGTGGGAATTCTTCTACGTTCGACATGCGGGTGCCCGGCTCTCGGGGGCGAGAGGAACGACGACCCGATACGAGCGTCGTTCGTGCAATAAACATGGGCGGACGCCCCTCCGGCCCGCCGAACTGCTCTTAACGCATCACGGGCCCCTTGGTTCCCCCCGTAGGTACGGGTTCGCGAGGGTCCGCTAATGGCGGTTATCGGCGTCAGGACAAGCTGATGAGCATGTCCGCTAAGGGCCGCCTGACCGGGGACATTGCATGGCCGCGACCGCCACTGAGCGGCCTTACTGTCTTGTGTGGTGCTTGAGAACAGTGACGCGCCGATCTCTGTGCCACACTTCTAAATCGTGGCCGTCGAGCAGCTGTCTCGCTTTGGCTGTGGCCTCCTCGTCGTCGGCGCAATCCATCTCATGAACGCCGCTGATCCGCCCGTCCTCGCCCATGATATAAGCGCGGTAGTCCATCGCACGCCTTCCCCGTTGGGAACGTTTTACCTCCCAGTTACGGGGCGCGGCTTTAACATAGATTAATCGATGTCGTGGGTGCCTCAATCGTCGCAATGAGCTCCTGGCACTTGAAGATGCGGACGGTTTTGAAGAAGCGTGTATCGAGATAGCTTTGGACCCGCAGCAATCGGGCATCGCAATGCCGGCAATCCCCAAATTGATATGGACTATCGTTGTACGGGCGAGCCTCGCAGGTCAGCTTCGGGTCACAAGCCATCGATCATGCCCGAGGTGGGAGACTTCCGCTTTGCGTTAGTAAGCCGACGTTTTTGAGTACGTCCTACCCCTGCTTCCCCGCGATGATCTCCTGCAACGTCGCGACATGCCGCGCAAACGCGCCGCGGCCGGCGGCTGTGGCAGTCACCGTGGTCTGCGGCTTCTTGCCGACGAACGCCTTCTCCACCGACACGTAGCCTGCTTTCGCCAGCGTCTCGATATGCGCGCCGAGATTGCCGTCGGTGGCGCCGGTGAGCTTTTTCAGCCGGGAAAATTCCAATCCTGCGGTGGCCGGCAGCGCGTTCAGTGCCGCCATGATCTTGAGCCGCAACGGCTGGTGGATGATGTCGTCGAGCTCGGCCATCAGATCCGCCGCATCCAGAGGCCGCCGAGGATCAGGCCTCCGCCATTGACGAAGGCCATCCAGAGCGGGAACGCCTCGCCGATGTAGAAATAGCCGATCAGCGTCAGCGCGGAGATACCGAGACCGATCGCCATGAAGGCATAGCCGAACCAGAGACCCGCCAGCGAATAGAACAGCATGAAGTAGAGCGGCCAGAACGTGCCGAGCTGGCGCGGACCGAAATGACCGATCACGCTGGTGCAGAGATAACCGAAGGCGAAGAAGAGCGCGAACACCAGAAGCAGTCTGACGTTGAAACCGACGCCATGGGAATAATGTGGCGGATTGAGAATGCGCAGCGCCACCAGACCGCCGGCGCCCAAAACGTCCACGGCAACCCAGGCGTAGCCCGCATAGACCGGCCAAAGCCAGGTCACGAGATTGCCCGCGAACACCAATGCGCCCCACCAGACGGCAGCAAAGCTCGCCAGCTCGTAGAGCTGCGATTGCTTCACGCGCTGGACGATGTCGTCGATATCGGCCAGCGCCGCCGAGGCTTCCTTGCTGTCGATCATGACTGCCCTGTCCCGCGCGTCGCCACATCGTCGGCGATGACCGAGATCGCCTTCGGGTTGGTGACGATGCCCATATGGTTGATGCCGTCGATGATCTTGACGTCGACCGACGGCTTCACCGCCTGCACGGTCTCCGCGTACTTGTCCGAGATCATCATCTCGTCCTCGGCGCCGCCGAAGATCGTGATCGGGCGGGTCGTCGCCGGAAAATCGGTGCGATAGCCGCGCGTTGCGAAATTGCGCGTCAGGCGGTCCGAATAGGTCGAGACGAGGTACTTTGCCGAAGTCGCGGGCACGGCGAGCGCGAGCACCGGAAGCTGCGAACAGCAGTCGATGCCGATCTTGCGCAGCGTGGCCAGCGCGAAGAAGCGCGGCAGGTCGACATTGGCCCAGCCGCCGGCATGCGGCTTGTTGGTCGGCGCGTCATAGCCGAGATAGGGCGCGAGCAGCACGGTGCGCACGAACATGTCCTGCATGATCGGCGTCGCGGCGACGCGCAGCGAGAAGCCGGCGCCGGCGGAATGGCCGATCAAGGTGAGCGGCAGCTCCGGCGCGGTCTTGCGGATTTGAGCGACGAAATCGACGAGGTCGTCCTCGAGCTGGCCGACATAGCCGATATCGCCGCGCGTGCCGGAGCCACCATGGCCGCGGATGTCGAGCGCCCAGGTCTCCACGCCGCGCGCGGCGATGGCATGGGTCAGGGCATGATTGACGGTGCCGCTGGAGCCGGACGAGCCGTGGATGAAGATCGCGCCACGGCCGGTTGCAAGACCATTGGCAGCGTAGTGGCGGAAACCGATCCAGGTGCCGTCGCGGGCCTGGAAGCGCTCGAGCGGAGGCAGCGTGGACCAGTCTATCCCCTTCGATGAGTCGGAGACCGACTTCATCTCCGGCGGCCGCTCCAGCGGCGTTGCGATCATGGCAGCCAGGATCAGCGCCACACAGCCGACCGCACACAGGGCCCATTTCAGCCCGTTCACAACGCCGCGCAGCACTCGAATTGCCATGATCTACTCCTCTCAGCCTATTCAGATATAGAGAACTCTATATTGCAGAGTACTCTTCTGGTCAATCCCCGGATTGGCGCGGCGCTGCAAAAATCCTTAACGTCGGGTCTGATCCCCACATGCCGAATCGTTTGCCGATGCCTTCAGCGGAACCCCTGCTCAACACACCCGAATTCACCGTTTCCGAGCTCTCGCAGTCCCTGAAACGGACGGTCGAGGACACCTATGGCCATGTCCGGGTCCGCGGCGAGATCTCCGGCTTTCGCGGGGCGCATTCCTCCGGCCATTGCTATTTCGCGCTCAAGGACGAGAGCGCCAAGATCGAGGCGGTGATCTGGAAGGGCGTGCACGGCCGCATGCGCTTCAAGCCCCAGGAGGGGCTCGAGGTCATCGCCACCGGCAAGCTCACGACCTATCCGGGGTCCTCGAAATACCAGATCGTGATCGAGGCGCTGGAGCCGGCCGGCATCGGCGCGCTGATGGCGCTGATGGAGGAGCGCAAGAGGAAGCTCGCCGCCGAAGGCCTGTTCGACGAGGCGCGCAAGCAGCTTTTGCCGTGGCTGCCGGAGGTGATCGGCGTGGTGACCTCGCCGACCGGCGCCGTGATCCGCGACATCCTGCATCGCCTGGAGGACCGCTTTCCTCGCCACGTGCTGGTATGGCCGGTCAAGGTGCAGGGCGAAGGCTCGGCCGAGCAGGTCGCGGCCGCGATCCGCGGCTTCAATGCGCTGCCGGAGGGCGGCAAGATTCCGCGCCCCGACGTGCTGATCGTGGCGCGCGGCGGCGGCTCGCTGGAGGACCTCTGGTCGTTCAACGAGGAGATCGTGGTCCGTGCCGCGGCCGAGAGCATGATCCCGCTGATCTCGGCCGTGGGGCATGAGACCGACATCACGCTGATCGATTTCGTCGCCGACAAGCGCGCGCCGACGCCGACGGCGGCGGCCGAGATGGCGGTGCCGGTGCGCAGCGATCTCTTCGTCGAGGTCGGCGATCTCGGGCGACGCACCCGGTCCTGCTGGCAACGCGGCCATGAGAGCCGCCGCAGCGAGCTGCGTGCCGCCGCGCGCGCGCTGCCGGCCGCCGGCGATTTGCTGGCGATCCCGCGGCAGCGGCTGGATTCGGCGGGTGCGTCCCTGCCCCGCTGCCTCAAGGCCAACACCCACGCGCATTTCCGAAGGTTCACCGCCGCAGGCGCCAAGCTGACGCTGCGGGTGCTGCACGGCCAGATCGCGCAGGCTGATCATCGCCTCACCGTGTGCGGCGAACGGCTCGGCCTATCCGCACGCTCGCTCTTGCGGCGGCGGCGCGACCGCTTTGCCGGGCTGGAGGTGCGCTTGCGTGCCTCAAAACTGTCCAATGCGCAGGCGCAGCGCAACGCGATTCACCGCCAGCGCGAGCGCACGCATCGCCTTGCCGAGCGCGCGGGCCGCGCGCTGGTGACGCTGTTGCAGCGGCTGGATGCCCGCATCGAGAACAGCGGCAAGCTGCTCTCCGCCTTGTCCTATCGCGGCGTGCTCGCGCGCGGCTTTGCCCTGGTGCGGGACGAGGCCGGCCATCCGCTGCATTCGGCGAATGAGATCGGTCCCGGCGCACGGGTCGAGATCGAGTTTGCGGATGGCCGTGTCGGTGCGACCGCGGATGCGGATCGGCCCGCGGCTGCAGCGAAGCGCGCGCCGGCGCAAGCGAAGCCAGCCGCGCAGGACGCCAAGCCTGCGCCGAAGCGCGTGGGCAAGCCGGTGGATCAGGGGAATTTGTTTTAGGCGGAGGGCGGCGTTCCACCCTGGCTGTCATTCCCCGCCTTGTGCGCAATTGCGCACAGGAGCGGGAATCCAGTACGCCGCGGCTTCTCGATCCATCACAACCGCCTCGGCGTACTGGATCGCCCGGTCAAGCCGGGCGGTGACAGTGAGTGTGTGGGACGCGTGTCACGAACTCGCTGTCGTAGCCCGCATGAGCGTAGCGACATGCGGGAGCAGCGGCCCCGGATATCGCTACGCTCATCCGGGCTACAAGACTGCGCGTCTCAGCGGCAGGACAATCCCGCGTCGATCGTGGTCCAGAAGCCGCAATGTTCCGGCGCGAGTTGCGGCGCGCCGGCATGGGCTTCAAACAGGAAGACCGCGACGGTGAAGACGATCAGGGCGGAGGAGAACAGGACGAAGCGGTTGCGCATGGGATTGCGTTTAATCGACATCGTGGTCGAATGATGGCGTCGTTACGAAATGAAACCATCACGGCGCGCGATCCGTAGAGTCACGGTCGGCCATTTTCCGTGCAGGGCGGTGGTCGATGCGGGGCTGTCCGCTGTTGTTCCCTCGGGCGGCCCCGCCTTCGCTTCTCACGAGCTACGGCGCGGCGAGCCCGCTCGCCACATGTAGCTTGCATGAGCGCAGCGACATGCGGGACAGGCCTACCCGGATATCGCTACGCTCATCCGGGCTACGGCACTGCCATCACCGTGCCAGCCACTCTGCGACTTCCTTCTGCGACGCCGCGCGCGCTGCCGCATCGGTGCCGAGATGGCCGTGCTCGGGCGCGGCGGCGTCGGTGCTGCCGCTCGCTGCGTGCAGCGGCGTGTTGGCGCGGTCGAAGTCGTGATAGGCGCCGGGATAGACCACGATGCGCGCGAGCGCGCTGCGGCCATGCGCACCATCGACCATCTGGCGGCAGGCCGGCGGCGACGAGACGTCGTCATTGCCACCGATCAGCACCAGCGTCGGCACCCGTGTGCTCCACCCGAGGCCGGCGGAAATCCTGCAGTCCGGATAGAACGCGATCGCGGCGCGGAAATCCGGACCCGTCTCGCGCGCAAGGTTTTGCGGACGCACGGCCCAGAGCAGCGCGCTGGCGCCGTTGGCCCACCCCATCAGGCTGACGCGGTCGCGCGCAACCCAGCTCTGCTTCATCAGCCACGCGCGCGACGCCGCGATGTCGGTGACGCGTTCGCGCCGCGCCTTGACGTGGATCTCCTTGACGCGGCATTGCGGCCCGAGCTCGCGCGAGCCGTAGCTGTCAGGGAGCAGGACGGCGTTGCCGGACTTGAGCAGCCGCTCGGCCCATTCGCGGTAGCGCGGCAGCACGGAATCGGAATGGCCACCGAGGCCCCCGCAGCCGTGGAGCGCGATCACGGTCGGAAACGGCCCGGTGCCCTCGGGCTTGTAGAGCTGCGCATGCAGCACGCCGGACGCCAGCGGAATCTCGACCGGCTGCGGTGCCGGCGAGCCGTGCGCGGCCGAGAGCAGGAAGGTCAGGAACAGGGCGGTGAACGGAAGGCGCATCGAACTTTGCCGTTGGATCCTTCGCTCAAGCACTATCACGCGGAAACGCCGCCAAAACATCACAAACCGGTGGGTTTACCGGGCGGACAAGCCACCCTATCTGTGCTACATCCCGTCCAACACATCGTGCCCTCCCATGTGATCCCGGAGCGGCCTTCCACGGAGACTTTCGACCGTGCTGAACAAGTTCGGCCCTTCGGGCCATGGCGAAGCGCAGGTGCAGTATCTCGACGGCGATTTCCGCGTGATCTCGCCGGGGACCTTCGTGCGCTGCGCGATCACCGATACGCGCATTCCGCTCGACGAGTTGAAATACTGGAGCGTGGACCTGCAGGAAGCCTACGCCACGCCCGCCGCCGTGCTCGAGCGGCATTACCCGGGCGCGCCCAAGCCGCAGGCGTGAGGCCGCAGCCGCGCGTCTATCGCTGCTCCGCGCCATCCGCGCCCACGCAGGTCTTGATGAAACTCTTCCTGGTCTCGCCGACGATCTTCTGATCGATCGCCTGCTTGAGGCAATCGAGCCGCGCCTGCGCCATGCAGAGCTGCATCTGGTCGCGCTTATCCTGTCCCTTCAGGCTCGCCGTCGCGGAAAGACACGTCACGCGCTTGGTCGCGGGAACCGGCACTGTGGCGGTGGACGCCGCCGGCGGTGCCGTCTGTGCAAACACCGGCGCCACGACCAGACCCACAAGACTGGCGGCAACGGCGGCGGACGGCAACTTCATCGCATTCTCCTGAGCGTCTGAAAACGATAGGAGCTTGCGATGAATGGCGCCTGAATGGCAGGCTGCTGTCGATGGGCAAAGCGCAGCTGCCCTGCCGGCATAGCACGAGCGGTGCAGCTTTTTCACGAGGCATGTTCGGACGCATCGGAAATGCTGCTCTCACAGCCGAGATGATTTCCGTTATGCCAATCCGCGTTGCATCGAAGAGTGCTTGCACTCCATGGTTAGTTATTTCGCGTTGTGGTTGGATTCTTTGTTGCGATTGGCGCTCTTAGGTTGTTTGACGAAGTCTTGGTGAAACAAAGCGCCGCTATGCTTCATCTTAGGTAACTGGCCCTGCTCTTTTTATCGCACAGACAATCAAGTCAGCCAAGCCGCCACTGAGCTCTGGAATTGGCGCAGTCTGTGAACGGGCTCATATCGAAGAGCCATCTGTCGGGCTACGATCACCTCGAAAATTTGCGGTGGAATATCTGTAATCGAAAATCAACGATGGGGGTGATCATGCCCACCATATTAGACCTGCTCTATCGTGAATATTGCCGCGCCCGCCTCGCTGAAATGCGGAAACAGCTTCTGATCGCAGCTGAACGCTTTGAAGCTCTCGACGCGCATCATCATCCGGATCAGGGTGACGATGAGAGGACGGACGCACAACGCAAGACCGGTCGCCGCGCGCCGAATTGAAGCGGCCCGAGACCGGCGATCTCTCCCCGTACCAGTGACCAAGCAGTTGGCAACAGTTTGGGAGGCAGCAATGAATACACCCGAGTACTATACCGCCATGGTGGCCTGCGTCTCATGCCTGACCATTATCGGATTGATGGCCGTTGGGGCGTGGTGAGCATGATTGACTGCTGAACGCCGCGGACGCAGCACGCACCGGACAGCATGGTTCGTCAACGCAGGCTGGAAGGCCTTCGCCTTGCCTCGGTTGCAGACGTGATTCTTGCTGTGAGGTGAGCGTTGCCGCCGCTTCCTTCGACTGCGGCGGCTTCGCTTTAGATCCGGATGTCAGCTTCCGGGCGGAGTATACGAAGAACGCAGCTTCGCCGCGTTCTGGCGAACCTGCTTGATCTCGTCCTGCGTGAACAGCCGCGTCAGTTTCACGTTCTGCAGGGTGCCCGCCGTGACGGTCAGGCCGGAGATGGCCGGAGCCGCACCCGGATCAGGCACATCGAAAATCACCAACACGCCTGGGCCGTCGGCCGCAACGCTGAACATCGAAATCAGCTTTCCGCCGGCCGCTTCGATGAGTTTTCTTGCCGCCTCCTGACGATCGGTCTTGGGGTTCTCCAAAATGGCATTGAGAGCGCGGGGTGTGTATTGTCCGGTGAGGCAAAAATGCATGGCATGTTCTCCTCTGGGTTTTTGGCAATGACTTTCCCTGCCGTTCCGAACTCGTCGTTACGGCCGCTGCATCTGAAATGATGAAGGTACTGCCCGCCGTGGGCATAAACGCCGTCGATGATTTCCGGGAGTTCGGCACGTCCCGGTGACGGCTCTCATGCGAGGCTACATCAACTCCCGAACGTGCGGAAGGAAATTCATCAGTGCGACATGTCGTCCCGATCAGATCTCGCCCACCTTACGAGATCATCGCCTGGAAAACCGCCGCTCGCGCGCCTTGTAGAGATGATCGCTGATCAATTGCCGAAGCGCAACCGGGTCATCGAACTCGAGCTGCACCGCGAAAGGCACGATGTCATCCGGCACGCCTTCACGGCCGTGCAGGCGAGCGAGATCCTTTTCGGTCGTCACCAGTGTTTGCTGCTCGCGCCACGCCTCCGCAGCGACGGCTGCGATCTCCTCGTTCGAAAACATGTGGTGATCGGCGAAGGCGCGCGTGCGCGCGAGCTCGATGCCGCTGGCGCGCAACGTACGGAAGAACCGTTCGGGATCGCCGATGCCGGCGAACGCGAACACCGGCTTGCCCAACAGTCTTGCGACCGCCTCGGCGTCGGGTTTCAGCCGCGCGCGCAGTTCCGGCTTGTTGCGCCTGGCTAGCTCGGCGGCGACACCATCGGCGGCGCGGCCGCCGCCGATCACGACCAGCGCGTCGGTGCGCGCGAGCTGCGCCTCCAGCGGCGCACGCAGCGGACCGGCCGGAAACACCTTGCCATTGCCGAGGCCGCGCTCACTGTCGATCACGATCAGCGAGGTGTCCTTGAGAAGACGCGGGTTCTGGAAACCGTCGTCCATCAGGATCACGGTGGCGCCTTGCGACTTCGCCAGCACGACGCCGTCGAGGCGGTCGCGCGCGACCGTGACGGGAACGTCGCGCGCCATCATCAGCGGCTCGTCGCCGACGTCGGACGCGGTGTGACGCATGCGGTCGACCATTACCGGGCCCCTGAGGCTACCGCCATAGCCGCGGCTGAGCACCACCGGCGTCTCGCCGAGCTCGCGCAGGAGCTTCGTCAGCGCCAGCACGGTCGGCGTCTTGCCGGCGCCGCCGACATGGTAGTTGCCGACGCAGATCACGGGGATGCCGGCGTCGACGCCCGCGCGCAGCATCCGCCGTTCGGTGATCGCGCCGTAGAGCGCACCCAGCGGCCCCAATGCGTACGATTCGAGCGAACGTGGCCGGTACCAGAAGGCCGGCTCACGCATTGGCGGCCCCCATCTCGATCCGCAACTGCAGAAGATAAGGCTCGAGCGCGGTCATGGTGCGGTTGAGCGCGCCGCCGAGATCCTCGACCACGCCGGCGCCCGATTGCTGGATCTTGTGACGCACGGCAGGATCGGCGAGCAGCTGGCCGAGCTGCTTGATCAGCAGCTCCTGCGTGTCGGCCTGGCGCGCACCGCCGCTGTGATCGAGCGCCTCGTAGACGTCGGCGAAATTGAAGACGTGCGGACCATGGACGATGGCCGCGCCGAGCTTGATCGCTTCGATCGGATTCTGGCCGCCATGGTGGATCAGCGATCCGCCCATGAACACGATGTCCGAGAGGCGATAGAACAGGCCGAGCTCGCCCATGGTGTCGGCGACATAAACGTCGGTGGTCGCCGTCGGCAGCTCGTCGCGCGAGCGCAGGGCCGGCTTCAGGCCGGACGCCGTGATCAGGCCCGTGATCGAGGAGCCGCGATCCGGATGGCGCGGCACGATCACGGTCAGGAGCTGCGGGAAGAATCCGCTGAGGCTGCGATGCGCCGCCACCAGCATCTCCTCCTCGCCCGGATGGGTCGAGGCCGCGACGATGATCGGACGCCCGCGCGTCATCGCCATCAGCCGTTCGAGCTTGGCAGGATCGGCCGGCGGCGCCGGCACGTCGAGCTTGAGATTGCCCGTGGTGACGACGTCCCGGCCGCCGAGCGCCGAGAAGCGCTCGGCATCGGTCTTCGACTGCGCCAGACAAATGTCGAAACGCGACAGCAGCGCCGAGATGGTGCCCTGCATGCGGCGCCAGCGCGGGAACGAGCGCGGCGACATTCGCCCGTTGATCAGCACCATCGGCACGCGGCGCGCGGCGCCTGCCAGGATCAGGTTCGGCCACAGATCGGATTCGATGAACAGCGCCAGCGACGGCTTCCAATGGTCGAGGAAGCGCGCGACATAACGCGGGGAATCATACGGCACGTATTGATGGATGACGTCGGGCGGAAAGCGCTTTGCGACAATAGCAGCCGACGTGACGGTGCCCGAGGTGAGCAAAATGCGCAGGTTCAGATCGCGCAAGCGCTCGATCAATGCCGCCGCGGCGAGGACCTCGCCGACGCTGGCGCCATGAATCCAGACCAGCGGGCCGTGCGGCCGCACGTCCCGGGACAGGCCGCGCCGTTCGCCGACGCGCGCGGGATCTTCCTTGCCCTGCTTCAGGCGCCGCTTGATCAGCACAGGCGCGAGCGGCACCAGGCCGCGCGCCAGGCGCCGGTACATCCGCAGCGTCAAAGGCAGCGAGCCGGGCAGCGATTTAGGCATCTGCAGGTCCCGGCCGGCCGAGTTGCGCATAGGCGCGGCGGGTCGCCTCGTTCAAGGTCTCCTCCAGCTCGAGCCGCAGCGCTTCCATGGTGGCGGCGTCCGCATCCGGTGGAACGTGGATTTCCTTGATGCCGACCAATGCGCCCCGCCCGAACGGCAGGTTGATGGTGGTGCGGTCCCAGTTCTTGAGCCGGACGAAGCGGCTGGTCGCCATCGCAAAAGGCATGATCGGCCGCCCCGATTCCCGTGCCAGCATGATGATGCCGAGCCCGGCCACGCGCGAGCGCTTGGGGACGTCGGCGGTCAGCGCGACATTACAACCGTCCTGGAGCGTCCGCACCATTTCCTTGAAGGCACCGACCCCGCCTTTGCGGTGAAACGCGCCGCCATGGTCGCCGGACCCGCGGATGGTGCCGATGCCGAGCCGCTCGGCGGCAATCGCGTTGAACTCGCCGTCGCGGTGACGGGAGATCAGGACCCTGGCCTTGTACCAGTCCTTGTTCTTGATGAAGGGGGTGAGGAAATGCTGACCGTGCCAAAACGCGAAGATCGCCGGGATCTGCGGTTCGACGCGGTCATAGACGTCGGGCGGATCGAACGTGAATTTGTTCGTCCGCCACACCAGACGCAGATATTCCGCCGCCAGGATTCCGACGGCACGCTGGACGAAACTGCTCCTCAGCGTATTGCGAAGCAGCTTTTTCAACGCGCCGGTTCTTGATTCGGGTCGAGCAGCCGGTGGAGATGGACGATGAAATAGCGCATCTGCGCGTTGTCGACCGTGCTCTGCGCCTTGGCACGCCAGGCGGCGTGCGCGGTCGCATAGTTCGGATAGAGGCCGACGATCTCGACGTCGTCGAGGTTCTTGAAGGTGTTGTGCTCGAGATCGACGAGCTCGCCGCCGACGACGAGGTGGAGCAGTTGTTGCGGGGCACTATCTGGCATCGGTTCTGTTCCTAACGGGCTGCCCGGCAAAGCAGTGTTCGACAAGCACGAGAAAGCGCTTCACGGCAAGGGGCGGTTTCGAAAATGCGAGACAATGTTCGCATGACGATCGCAACCCGCTGCCACCAGCACCCCATGCGTGACTTGCCGGCGGTTATAGAGGATGGGATCTCCGGAGAGATCGCTCATCCTACCATCGGCTTCCTGCACGATCAAATCGGCCGCGGCAAGGTCCCAATCATGACTGTTGCCGCCCGCAAAAGCCGCATCCAGCGCGCCATGGGAGACGCGGCACAGCCGCAGCGCGAGCGAACCGATTCGCGGATGCAGCTTGATCTCGCCCAGTGACGGCTTCAGGCGTTCAACCAGGGGCTTCGGACCCGCGACCCGCGAGAAGTCGAGCTCGGATCCCGCCGTCGCCCGCACCGGCACATCGTTGAGGGTCGTGCCCTGGCCGCGGGCGGCGAAGAAGAACTCATCGCTCGTCGGCGCGAACACCGCGGCGAGGACGGGCGAGGCATCCTCGACCAGCGCGACGCTGACGCACCATTCGTCGTGGCCGTTGAGGTAGTTGCGGGTGCCGTCGATGGGATCGACGATCCAGGTCATCCGCCGCGACAGCCGCACCTCGTCGTCGGCGCTCTCCTCCGACAGCCAGCCATAGTCGGGCGTCGCCGCGCGCAGGCGCGCTTCCAGGAGATCGTTGACGGCAATGTCGGCTTCCGAGACCGGCGAGGACGCGCCCTTGGTCCACTTCTTCAGCTCGGTGCGGAACATCGACTGCGCGAGTGCGCCCGCCTCCCGCACCGTCTCTTGCAGCAGCGCCGCGTCGCGCGTCAGGATGGCTCCACCTGTTGCGTTCGCGTCAACGTCCGCCAAGCGTCAAACCCTCGATGCGCACCGTCGGCGCATTGACGCCGTAGCGGAACTCGAGATCGTTCGCCGGCTGCATCGACTTGAAGATCTCGAACAGATGGCCGGCGATCGTCACCTCGCTCACGGGATAAGTGAGTTCGCCGTTCTCGATCCAGAAGCCGGAGGCGCCGCGGCTGTAATCGCCGGTCACGCCGTTGACCCCCGAGCCAATCAAATCGGTGACGTAGAACCCCTGCTTGATGTCGGAGATCAGCTCGGCCGGCGTGGGAGTGCCGGGTTCGAGATGCAGATTATACGGCCCGGGCGACGGCGAGGAGGAGACGCCGCGATGGGCATGGCCGGTGGTGGTGAGACCGAGCTCACGCGCGGTGGCGCAATCGAGCAGCCAGGTCGTCAGCACGCCTTCTTCGATCAGCGCGATCTTCTTCACGGCAACGCCTTCGGCGTCGAACGTCTGCGAGCGCAGGCCGCGTTTGCGCAGGGGATCGTCGATGATGCGGATGTTCTTGGCGAACAGCTGCTGGCCGAGCTTGTCCTTCAGGAAACTGGTCTTGCGCGCGATCGAAGCACCATTGATGGCGCCGACGACGTGACCGACCAGCGAGCCCGCGACGCGCGGATCGAACACCACAGGCACCTTGCAGGTCTCGACCTTGCGCGGATTGAAGCGCGCCACGGTGCGCTCGCCCGCGGAACGGCCGACGATCTCCGGTGACAAGAGGTCTACACCATGCGGCGCCGAGGTGAAGTCGTAGTCGCGCTCCATGCCGGTGCCGTCACCGACAATGGCGGTGGCGGAGATGCCCTGGCTGGACCGCAGATAAGAGCCGTGGAAGCCGGTGCTGGTGACGAGCACCATGCCGCCCATGCCGGCGGAGGCCGAGGCGCCGCCGGATTTGGTCACGCCCTTCACAGCGAGCGCCGCAGCCTCGGCTTCGAGCGCGCGGCGCTCGAGCTCCGAGGTCGCGGGCACGTCAGGGTCGAGCAGATCGAGATCGGGGAAGTCGCGCGCGAGCAGTGCGGGATCGGCAAGGCCGACATATTTGTCGTCGGGCGCGACGCGCGCCATCGCAACCGCTCGCTCGGCAAGCTTGGTCACGGCATCGCCGCTGGCGTCGTTGGTCGAGACCACCGCCTGGCGTCGGCCGACCAGCACGCGCAAGCCGACATCGTCGCCCTCGGAACGTTCGGATTCCTCGACCCGGCCGTCGCGCACCTCGACGCCTTGCGAGACGCCACGGACGGCGACCGCATCGGCCGCATCCGCGCCGGCGCGCCTGGCAGCCTCTACCAGCCGCTGCGCGAGATCGGAGAGCGCAGACTGGTCGAACAGGTCGCGGCTGGCTGTGGACGAATCCTTGGGCGAAAGCGTCGAGCTTGGTGAAGGGTTCACAAACGAAATCCTGTTGGGTCGGGCTGCGGGACCGGAACCCACAGATGTGCCCTGATCGCGCGGACTTCAAGCATTTTCAGCCCACCAAAAGCTCAGATTCGCAGCTTGTGCGCAACGTCTCGTCAATCATGCGCGCCAAGGTCTTGTCAATCATGCGCGGCGGTGAGGTTGGATTAACCAGCCTTTTTAAGCGGTTTCGGAAAGGCACGCGCTAAGGTCCTCGCATCGACCGGGAACATAATCCCGGCGGGGAGAACTAAAGCCGTGAGGCGTCAAACAGCAACAAGCGGGATCGCTCCCGCCGGGTCGAGCCGCTCCCTGCGGCTCGACCCCCTTTCCCTTCCGGTCCGCTTCGATGCGCATGATCCGCGTGCCGACGGATATGTCCGGCAGATCGAGCTTCATCGCGAACGTGTCGTGCTGCACCGTGCCGTCCGCGGCATGCGGATGGCGATCAACGTCCGCGTCAGCGACTTCATCGGCGTCGCGCTGCGCGGCAACGACGAGGCCCAGACCCTCGTCCTCGTGCATCGCGATCCCTCGCTCTCCATTCCGCTGCTGGTCAGCGCCGATGGCGACGAACTCGTTGAGGCCTGGGCGATCTGGAGCGAGCTGTTCGCGCTTCCGCAGCTCGACGAAGGCGCACGCAAGCCCACGCCGCGCCGCCGCCGCGCCAACGCGATTCGCGACCGCCGTCCGAAATTTCTGATGCGCCGCCGCACCGGTGTTGCACGGGAGTTGTCGGTGCATCGCGATGAGCGCGAGATCATCGCCCGGAGTTAAGCCGTCCGCATCACCGCGTCGGCCAGCAAACCCGCAAACAACAACACCCCCGCGTCGCGGTTCGAGTAGAACAGGCGCTTGCAGAGATCGCCGTCGCTGATATTCAGCCGCCCGATCTGCGAGGCCAGATGCACGGCGAAGGCCCCAAGTCCGAGCCAGGCCGGCCAGCGCGCATCGCCCGACGCCAGCGCCACGCCGATCAGCAGCACCGCGAGGCCGTAGAACAGTATCAGCGCCTGGTGCGTATGCGCGCCGAACAGGCGCGCGGTGGACTTGATGCCGATCAGCGCATCGTCCTCGGCGTCCTGATGCGCGTAGATCGTGTCGTAGCCGATCACCCAGGAGATCGCGCCGGCATAGAGCACGAGCGCGGTGACATCGATCCGCCCGAAGGTGACGGCAAATCCCATCAGGGCGCCCCAGGAGAACGCGAGCCCGAGCACGATCTGCGGCCACCAGGTGATGCGCTTCATGAACGGGTAGATCGCGACGATCAGCAGCGAGGCAATGCCGGTCAGGATCGCGAAGCGGTTGAACTGCAGCAACACCACGAGCCCGATCAGCGCCTGCGCGACCATGAACGCCAGCGCCTGCTTCGCGCTCACCTGGCCCGAGGGCAGCGGCCGCGAGCGGGTGCGCTCGACCTTGTCGTCGAGGTCACGGTCGGTGATGTCGTTCCAGGTACAGCCTGCCCCCCGCATGACGAAGGCGCCGATGAAGAACAGGACGATGGTGAGCGGCAGGCCGCGGACGTCATGGGCCATGCCGGCGGCGAGCGCCGCCGACCACCAGCACGGCATCAACAGGAGCCAGGAGCCGATCGGACGATCGAAGCGGGACAAGCGCAGATAAGGCCGCGCCCATTGCGGCGCACGCGTATCGACCCAGTTGCCAGTGGAATCGGCAACTCGGGCTGACGTGTCGCTCATCGCGTCAGGACGTTGCCGTTGAGTGTGTCGAAGGTGCTGCCGCCCTTCTTGCCGGCATTGGCCTCGGGCGGCGAGCCCGAACCCAGCACTTCGCTCAGCGACGGACCGGCCGGTCCGCGCGGCTGGTTCTGCATCTGCTGCGCGACATTGCAGACCTTCGCCGCCATGGCCTCGGTGTTCTTGTGGCCGTCCTTCATCTGCGCGCCGACCTGCGCCGGAATCCCGCACTTCGAGGCGTTGGCCTCGATGTACTTGATCATCTTGGTCTCAGCCTGGCTGAAGTTGCGGATCAGCTTGCAGGCCTCGTCAGGCGGGGCGTGACGGTCGCTCGCGGCCTTGATCAGCTTGCCGCGTTTTTCGGCATCTTCGCGCAGAGGCATGAACGCCTTCATGCAGTCCTCGCCGGGACCGGCTTGCGTCGGCGGGGCCGCGCTGAAGGCGCCGGCGCCACCGACAGGAGCGGCCCCATTCACGGGGAAGGACGATTGCGGCGCGCCGCCGACGGAGGCGACGGGCGCCGAGCCATTGACGGGCGGGAAGGCGGAACTGGTTGGGGCCTGGCCCGGCAGCGGCGCGGGAAAACCCTGCGCATAGGCACCAACGGCGCCCATCGTGACCATGGCGGCAGTGATCGGAACCATCAAATGACGGATCATCAAGGCAGTCTCTCCGGCAGGAGCATGCGGGTTCGGCGTCTTCCCAATTGAAGCGCAACCGGCGTGCTCGCGATTTTACGATTCCCGCCGGCCCTTAACAACCCGTTGAATAGGGCGGGAGCGCGGCGCGCCGACGCACCATTTTGGCAAAATTTACCCCGAAAGGACTGCTTTCGGTTAAGAACGGCGGCAAATCGGACCTTTGACGATGCCTTCCCACGATTTCCGCGGCCCCCGCCTGTTCGTCGACGCCCCGCTTGCCCAGGACGGCAGGGTCGAGCTCGACCGCGACCAGAGCAATTATCTCGGCAATGTGCTGCGGCTTGCCGCCGGGGCCGAGGTTTTGGCGTTCAACGGCCGCGACGGCGAGTGGCAGGCCGCCATTGAAGGCCGCAAGCGGCCGGACGGTCTCGTCATCCTCCAGCAGACCCGGCCGCAGGACCGGCTGCCCGACCTCGCCTACATCTTCGCTCCGCTCAAGCATGCCCGGCTCGACTACATGGTGCAGAAGGCCATCGAGATGGGCGCCGCCAGCCTGCAGCCGGTTCTGACCCGATTCACCCAGGCCTCACGCGTCAATACCGAGCGGATGCGCGCCAATGTCGTCGAGGCGGCCGAGCAATGCGGCATTCTCAGCATCGCCACCGTTGCCGAGCCGGTGCCGCTGGAGCGCTTCTTGACCCAGCGCGCCGCTGGCAGGCTGCTGATCTTCTGCGACGAGGCGGCGGAGCTCGAAAACCCCATTCGGAGCTTGCAAGCCGCACGCGCCGGGGAGGGAATCGACGTGCTGATCGGACCCGAAGGCGGCTTTGCCGAGGAAGAGCGGGTCCTGCTGCTGCGGCAGCCGAAAATCCTGCGGCTGGCGCTCGGACCCCGCATCATGCGGGCCGACACCGCCGCGGTGGCCGCGCTGGCGCTGGTGCAGGCGGTGCTGGGCGACTGGGGTGGCGAACGCGGCTAAGGCACGTTGCTATTCGCCTCGTAGCGATCGGTTCAGGGTCTCCGAAGGCAACTCTCCGAAAGCCTCTCTGTAGCTCGCTGCGAATTCGCTGAGATGCCAGAAACCATGCGCAAGCGCGCAGGACTTCACACTCCGGCCTGCTCGGCCGGTGCGCAGTTGCTTGCGTACCGACCAGAGGCGCAAGACCCGGCTATAGCGATGTGGGCTCATGCCGCAGATGGCCCGTGTCGCACTCTGGAGAGTCCGGACCGACACGCCCGCCTGTTCCGCCAGTTCGGTGGTCTTGTGCCAGATCATCAGATCGCGCCGAATCAGTTTTTCCATATCAGCCACGATCCGCCGATAATGCTCGGTGGTGGACGACGCAGGTGCGCTTGCGACACTGGACCAGATCGCCGCATCCATCGTGCTGAGCAGTGACCGTTCGACAATCGTTTGCGAAGCCGGCTCATTCAGGAAGTCCGGGTCATTTGCCGCGGTTTCAAGCGAGATCGAGATCAGACGGCGCAGCGAGGCAAGCACGTCCGGCGCCGGATTCAGCAAATGGCATCC
Organism: Bradyrhizobium sp. CAR08; assembly: GCF_052871955.1. Lineage (NCBI taxonomy): Bacteria > Pseudomonadati > Pseudomonadota > Alphaproteobacteria > Hyphomicrobiales > Nitrobacteraceae > Bradyrhizobium > Bradyrhizobium sp. CAR08. The sequence goes on along the minus strand of NZ_JBIXJX010000005.1, from coordinate 353,221 downwards.
ATCGCTCAATTCAGGCAATGGCTCCCGCCCGGATGGACTGAAGTAGACCACCGCCAGCAGACGCCCCTCCGGCTCATGCACCAAGCAATCTGAACCGCCTTTTAGAATGACAACAGAACCGCCGGTCGATTGCCCGTTTATGCGGGCAGAGGTCACGTGATCCATCGGTACCACCACTGCGGCAGCATTGGTGAGCTGATAGCCGCGAATGATCCGGGGGAAGGTTTTCAACAGCGACAGGGTCAGGGTCGGCAAGGTGAGCCGGGCACGCATGATCGCGGTCGTCCCGACAGACAACGGCATGCTCGATGCGCCGGCGTATTTCTCGGTCTCACCGAAATGATCGATGTCATACGATTTGAGCTCGAGCGCCGAGGATGGCTTGAGATCCTGGAACGACATCAAGCGATCCGCCGCTATCTTTTGCATTGCCTCGCGAGCAGGGACTAGACGGCTTTGATCCATGTTCTGCTGCTTACCTGACCTTCTTCGTAGAGACGGCGACTTTAGCGCGACGCAAACCACCCGGCCCTCTGGCCCCGGCGCGCCGCAGGTCGCGGGGCATTGAGAATGGCACGAACGATCAGAAGGTCGAGTGGATCTAAGTCGTAGTGCCGGAACATCTCGCTGATCAAAACAGCATACAGGCCAGCGTGTGTCGCGCGACCGTTCGGATTACATCTGTGCGTTGCCGCATGAATCGGAAACCAACTTTCGCATGGTAAACGAAGGCTCTGCGAACGGATCGTCCGCCCTACCCAAATTGAGCATGCGACCAGTGGACACCCTCAACCGGGCCAAGCAGCTCGCGGATGAGGTTACATGCGAGGCGGCGAGCATTCCGGCCAGGCGGCCATTCCTTCGTGGAAGCGGCCCGGAGAGCTCGCTGGCCGAATGAACGAGCGTGAGGCGTCCAACCTAACTCGATCGGCCGCAGCGCGATTAGGTATTATATTACCTAGCTTGGCGACGATGCCTGAATTGGGCTTCGCATCCTCTGCTGACGGCGCGTCACTCCGGCGCTGTTAAGCGATTGATCCTTTGGAGGTCGAAACCGCTTCCAGGCCATGCTAAGGCCTGCGGCAATTCGTTCCCTGCTTGCCCTGCCCGGTTCCACCGGGACGATGGACCGCGAGATGACCGCGACTGCCACCTCAAATGCTGCCGGCTCCGCCGCCTGGGCGGACACGCTGCTGCTGTCGTTCGCGCAGGCCGGCTATGTCAGGGCCGAGCCCGCCATCCTGCAGCCGGCCGAACCGTTCCTGGATCTCTCCGGCGAGGACATCCGCAAGAGCCTGTACCTGACCACGGACCTCTCCGGCGAGGAGCTATGCCTGCGCCCGGACCTGACCATTCCGGTGGCCCGCGATTACCTCAGCTCTGGCCGTGCCGGCCAGCCGGCCGGATTCAGTTATCTCGGCCCGGTGTTCCGCTACCGCAACGGCCAGAGCAGCGAATTCCTGCAGGCCGGCATCGAGTCGTTCGGCCGCCAGGACCGCGCCGCGGCCGATGCCGAAATGCTGGCGCTGGCGCTGGAGGCGACCGCCGCCTTCGGCGTTCGCGACGTCGAGATCCGCACCGGCGACGTGGCGCTGTTCAACGCGCTGCTCGACGCGCTCGACCTCTATCCGGTCTGGCGCCGCCGTCTGGTCAAGGATTTCAACCGCAAGATCAGCCTGGAGCAGGATCTGGAACGGCTGGCAGCCGCGACCACAGCGACCCGCAGCGAATATGAGGGCGTGCTTGCGGCGCTCGCCGGCTCCGACCGCAAGGCGGCACTCGCTTTCGTTACCGATCTGATGTCGATCGCCGGCACCACCAATGTCGGCGGCCGCACCACGGCCGAGATTGCCGACCGCTTCCTCGAGCAGTCGACGCTGAAGGGCGGCGCGCTACCGCGCGAAGCCATCGCCGTGCTCAAGCGTTTCCTGTCGATATCGGGTAACCCCGACGACGCCGTGGCCGAGCTGCGCGCGCTCACCAATGATGCGAAGCTCGACCTCAGTGCTGCGATCGACCAGTTCGAAAGCCGGGTCGGCTTCATGGCGGCGCGCGGCATCGATGTGAAGGCGACGCGCTTTTCCACCGCGTTCGGGCGCGGGCTCGACTACTACACCGGCTTCGAATTCGAGCTGCATCACCGCGGCAACGGCGCCGAGCCGCTGGTTGCCGGCGGCCGCTATGACGGATTGATGACCCAGCTTGGATCGGCCGAGCCGATCCCCGCGGTCGGTTTCTCGGTCTGGGTGGATGCGCTGACCCGGATCGGCCGCAAGGTGGGAGCTTAAGTCATGAGCGCGCCATTCGTTCTGGCCGTTCCCTCCAAGGGCCGCCTTCAGGAAAATACCGAGGCCTTCTTCGCCCGCGCCGGGCTGAAGCTGTCGAAGGCGGGCGGCGCCCGCGACTATCGCGGCACGCTCGCTGGCCTCGACAATGTCGAAGTCGCATATCTCTCGGCGAGCGAAATCGCCTCGCAACTGTCCCGCGGCTCGGCGCATCTCGGCGTCACTGGCGAGGATCTGGTGCGCGAGACCATCGCGGACGCCGACAAGCGCGTCTCCCTGATCGAAGGCCTCGGCTTCGGCTATGCCGACGTCGTCGTCGCGGTGCCGCAGGCGTGGATCGACGTCCGCACCATGGCCGACCTCGACGACGTCACCACCGGCTTCCGCGAGCAGCATCACATGCGGATGCGGGTCGCAACCAAGTTCATCAATCTCACCCGCGCCTTCTTCCAGAGCCAAGGCATCACCGATTACCGCATCGTCGAAAGCACGGGCGCGACCGAAGGCGCACCGGCCGCCGGCAGCGCCGAGTTGATCGTCGATATCACCACGACCGGCGCGACGCTCGCCGCCAACGGATTGCGGGTGCTCGACGACGGCGTGATCCTGCGCAGCCAGGCCAATCTGGTCGCCTCAAGGGACGCCGATTGGTCGCCGCAAGCGCGGGAGACCGCGCGAATCATCCTCGATCACATCGCGGCGCGGGCGCGGGCCAACAAATACCGCGAAGTCCGCACCCGCTTCCGCCAGTGCGACGCGGCCATGCTCACCGAGGCCCATGAGCGCTTCGGCGTCGAAGCCCCGTTCGGCGGACCGACCTCGTCAGGCATGCTCACGCTGCACTGCCCGCCGGGCCAGCTCTATGCACTCGCGAGCTTCCTGCGCGGGCATGGCGCCGAGACCGTCTCGGTGGTTTCGCTGGATTACGTGTTCGACCGGGAGAACCCGCTGTTCGCCAGGCTCGAGGCGTTCCTGCGGCAGTGAGCCCAAAGTTTGTTGAGCAATTCCGTTCAGCGTAGCGACAGCAAACGGCAGCTACCATATGCTGTTGAGATGACCTTGAACGCCTCTGGAACCTTGATCGATGACGCTGGGCTCTGACGTTTCCGGCATGACGACCAACGCGGCAAGCGCCGCCGCGAAGGGGCTGTCGATTGTCGTCCCGCTCTACAACGAAGCCGCGGGCCTCGCCGCCCTGCACCAGCGCATCTGCGATCTCGCAAAGACCTTGCGGGAGCGCTATCGCTTGGCTTGCGAGGTCGTCTATGTCGATGACGGCAGCGCGGACGCGACGCTGTCGATCGCCCGCTCGCTGCCGGCCGACGCGGTCGACGTCCAGGTGGTGTCGCTGTCGCGCAATTTCGGCAAGGAGGCCGCGCTGATGGCCGGCCTCGACCATGCCCGGCTCGGCGCGGTGCTGTTCATGGACGGCGACGGCCAGCATCCGCCGTCGCTGGTCGAGCGACTGGTGCGGCACTGGATCGAGGACGGCTACGACGTCGTCTATACCGCCAAGGCGCATCGCGACAACGAGCCCTTCCTGCGGCGGCTCGCCGGACGCGGCTTCTATGCGCTGATCAATTGGGGCGCGCGCCAGAAGATTCCCGAAGACGCCGGCGACTTCCGCCTGCTGTCGCCGCGCGCGGTCGCAGCACTGAGGCAGCTGCCCGAGCGCAACCGCTTCTTCAAGGGCCTCGCGAGCTGGATCGGCTTCCGCCAGATCCGCGTCGATTACGAGCCCGCGCCGCGCACCCATGGCGTGACGACCTTCAGCGCCGCACGCCTGCTTGGTCTTTCGATCGAAGGCGTCACCTCGTTCTCGGTGGCGCCGCTGCGCTTCGCCAGCCTGCTCGGCGTGATCCTCGCCGGCGGAGCGTTCCTGTTCGGTCTGTCGATCCTCTGGGAGGTCTTGACCACCGGCAAGCAGGTGCCCGGCTATCCCTCACTCGTGATCGGCCTGATGACGATCGGCGGCGTGCAGCTCATCATGATCGGCATCGTCGGCGAATATATCGGCAAGATCCTCTCCGAGCTGAAGGCGCGCCCGATCTACTTCGTCGCCGAGCACAGTGAAAAGCATTTCGAAACCGAGAAGGCCCAGGACGCTTCAAGCTTGGACGCCGCGAAGAGGACGGCGGCCGAATGAGCGCGGCCGCGCCGCTGCGGCGGATCTGGCTCTGCGCCGACGATTACGGCATCAGCCCGGGCGTCAATCGCGCCATCCGCGACCTGATCGAACGCGGCCGTCTCAACGCTACCTCGGTGATGATGGTGGGACCTGCGGTCGAGCGCAGCGAGATCGAGGCGCTCCAGGCGGCAGCGCAAGCGAGCCCACGCTGCGCGATCGGATTGCACGTGACGTTGTCGGCACCGTTCCGGCCGCTCACCATGCATTTCCGTCCGCTCGACGGCGACATGTTTCTCCCGTTTCCGAAGCTGCTGCGCGCGGGTCTTGCCCGAAGGCTCGACCGCGAGTTCTTTCGCAACGAGGTCAAGGCGCAGCTCGCAGCCTTCGCGAAAGCGTTCGGACGCGCGCCTGACTTCGTCGACGGCCATCAGCATGTGCAGCTCTACCCGCAGGTGCGCGACGGCTTTGTCGATGCGGTGAGCGAAGTCGCGCCAAAAGCCTGGGTGCGCCAGGGCGGCCGCGACCTGCCGCTGATGCAGCGGCTGGCCTCACCGAAAGCCATGGTGCTCGACATTCTCAGCGCGCAATTCCGCCGCCGTGCCGGCAGCGCGGGCCTCAGCTTCAATCCCGGCTTCGCCGGCGCCTATGATTTCACGCAGGCGGCCGATTTCGGCGAGCTGATGCGGCAATTTCTCGAAGGCCTGCCGGATGGCGGCCTCGTGATGTGTCATCCCGGCTTCGTCGACGAAATTCTCACCGGGCTCGACCCGATGACGGATGTCCGCGAACGCGAGCACGCCTATCTCGCCGGCGATGCCTTTGCACGCCTGCTGACGGACAGCGGCGTCACGCTGCGGTAAAACCGGCCAAGTTTGCGAGAAAGCCGCCCGCGGGCAGCTTGTCGCATACCGAAATTTAATCCAGCCGGCACTGTTGGGGCCACAATGGAACCCTACATCTGCCTCGCGCTTGTTTTGCGCGAGGGAGACTGACCATGACGCCGCAGGAACGCCAGCTCGTCGACGAGCTTTTCGACCGGCTTTCGAAACTGGAAAATGCACCGCGCGATCCCGACGCGATCGCCGCGATCTCCGACGGCCTGCGCAAGGCGCCCGGCGCCATCTATGCGCTGGTGCAGACCGTGCTGTTGCAGGACGAGGCGCTGAAGCGTGCTCACAACCGCATCCAAGAGCTGGAGGCGGCGCAGGCGCCCGAGCAGGCGCAGTCCGGCGGTTTCCTGGACACCATGCGCGACACGCTATTCGGCGGGGGCCCGTCGCGCGGCTCGGTTCCGAACGTGCCGCCGCGTGACTCGCGGCCGGTCTGGAACAGCGGCCGGGCGATGCAGCAGCCCCAGCCGGGCTATGGCCAACCACCGTACGGGCAGGCCTACGGCCAAGGACCGGGTCAGGGCTATGGTGCGCCGCCGATCGGCGGTGGCGGTGGCTCGTTCCTCGGCACGGCGGCGGCCGCCGCGGCCGGCGTCGTCGGCGGCTCGCTGCTGCTCTCCAGCATCCGCGGCATGATGGGCGGATCGCATCAGCAGGCCTTCGGCGACACCAATGCTCTGGGCGATCGCAGCCCCTGGACCGGCAGCGATCAGTCCGGCGGCTCGCTCGCGCGCGATGCCGGCCTCGATGACATCGGCTCGAACCGCGGTGATGCTTCCCGGCAGGGCTTCGCCGACCACGCTTCGAACGACGACCAGAATTACAACGATCAGAACGACAATGACGGCGGCAATGTCGACCTCGCCGACGACGGCGATTTCGGCGGCGGCGACGATGGCGGCAGCGATTACGCCTGACGCTTCTTATCCTTGCTCCAAACGAGAACGGCCGCCGATGAGGCGGCCGTTTTTGGTTCCGAGCGCTATGCGCCTACATCACCACGACCTTGGTGCCGACGTTGACGCGGCCGTAGAGATCGATGACGTCCTCGTTGCGCATGCGAATGCAGCCCGAGGAGACGTTGGTACCGATGGTCCAAGGCTCGTTGGAGCCGTGGATACGGTAGAGCGTCGAGCCGAGATACATCGCGCGCGCACCGAGCGGATTTTCGGGGCCGCCTTCCATATGCCTCGGCAGGTCAGGACGGCGCGCGATCATTTCCGCCGGCGGCGTCCAGGCCGGCCATTCGCGCTTGGCCGTGATCGACTTCACGCCGGACCAGGTGAAGCCGGGGCGGCCGACGCCGATACCGTAGCGCATCGCGCGGCCGTTGCCCTCGACGAGGTAGAGGAATTTGTTCGGCGTATCGACCACGATCGTGCCGGCGCTTTCGTTGCCGCTATAGTCAACGAGTTGTTTCTCGAATTTCGGATCGAACTGACGCTGCCGCGGGTCGACCGCCTCCTGCTGGAGACCTGCGTCCTGCATCTGCGGTTCGCCCATCGGCGGCAGGCGGCGCTGGTCATAATAACCTGGCTGCTGCTGATACACCGGCTGCTGCGGAGCGTAGGCCGGACCGCGACCGGGCCCGTCACCGAAGATAAACTCGATGAAGCCGCCGCCCATGTTCGAATTGGACGCGACGCGAACCGGCGCAGGCGGCACCTGCGGCTGGTACAGCACCGCGGGCGGATCGTTCGGCACGCTATTGTCGAAGGCGCTGGCGCTGTTGACGCCGGCAAGGAAGGTGCAAGCGCTGCCAAGCAGCGCAACAGACATTTTCTTGAACATCGACGTACTCTGTACTGTTTCGTCTAGATCACATGCGTCGTGGCGAGGTGATGGCTGATCCGCACCCGCGACGTGGTCAATAAAGAGCAAAAGCCGTTTTGTTTGGTAAACGGAAACGCCATTTCGATTCACCACGTCGTCGGCAGCGGCGCAATTTGGCGATCAGCGTTTATTTTCGATGAACGCCGCGCACGCATGGTTAATCGCTCGTTTGCAAGCCGTCGCGCACAGCCGTACGACAGTTCCGGCTGTGAACTTCGTGTTAAATCGCTTCTGCCTACAAAGACGCGTGAGTGAGGTGGGGGGAGTTCTTGATGGCTATTCACCGCAAACGTTTTCGTGTCGAGGAGGCTATTGTCGGCGAGATGCCCAGCCCCGAAATGATTGAGGAGGCTGCGCCGATGCATAGCGAGATCATGGCCGAGTTGCGTGCGATCCGCACGCAGATGGCGAAGGGCACCGCGCCGTTGTCCGGCAGCGCCGCCATGGCGGCGATCGACGCCTCCACCGCCCACGAGCTCTCCGAAGCCCGTACCATGCTCGATACTTACCGGGCGCAGATCGAGCAGTGCGAGAAGCTGAAGGTCGAGCTCGACCTCATCCACGACGCCATCGACCGCACCAAGCGCGAGATCGCGACACTGCATGGCAAGAGCTTCGACGGCGGCGAAATGGCCAAGGTCAATGGCGAGCTCGGCGCGGTCGTCGGCGGTACCGAACAGGCGACCCAGCAGATCCTCGAAGCCGCCGAGTCGATCGACCAGGCGGCCAGCGCGATGGCCAAGGTGCAATCGGCCGACCAGCAGAAGCGGCTCGCCGACGATATCCAGGAACGCGTCATCTCGATCTTCGAAGCCTGCAACTTCCAGGACCTGACTGGTCAGCGCATCAGCAAGGTCATGAGCACGATGAAGTTCATCGAGCAGCACATCAATTCCATGATGGAAATCTGGGGCGGCGTCGACGCGATCAAGTCCCACGTCGTGCCGCAGGTCGACACCCGCAGCGATGACGACAAGCTTCTCAACGGCCCGAAGCTCGCAGGCGACGTCGGCCACGCCTCGCAGGACGACATCGACGCGCTGTTCGACTGAACGGACGCGACGCTCTGAATAACGAAACGCCGGCGCAAGCCGGCGTTTTTTTGTTGTCTATCGTCCCCGCTGTCATCGTCCGCGCAGGCGGACGATCCAGTATTCCAGAGACGGCAATGATTGAGCCGAGAAGCCGCGGCGTACTGGATGTCCGCCTGCCGCCTACGCTAAAGCTTCGGCGCCCCTGGACCTCAACCCCGGCGAAGCCTTGGCGTAGCCGGGTCGCGGGGCATGACGAAGGATAGAGACTACGCCCTCGGCGCGCAGCGGACGTAGACCATGTTGCCGTAGCGGGTGGCGGCGTCCTTGTCGATGAAGCGGGTGATGAGGACGCGGCCGTCGAAGGAGACGATCTCGCGGTCCTGGTCGCCGGGCGTCGGACCCGCCGGCCCGATATAGTTCTTGCCGCTCGGCGAGCCCTTCAGGCGCAGCTCCTGCGGTGTTGCCTGGTCGGCCAGATGCATGATCACGCCGCCGGAGGAGCCGGCCGTGATCACGTAAGGATTTTTGCATTGGGCCCGGGCGGCAGCCTCGGTGCGGGCGCGGTCGGCCGGGTTCTGGAACGAGGCCAGGCCCCAGCGCCCGACGATCTCGTCGGCGCGGATCGACGCGGGCATTTCCGGACCGGTGCCGGGCTCGGCCTCGGGGGGCGGTGAGGACGAAGAAAAGGACGGCAGGCTCATGCCGCCGCCGCAGGCACCAAGCAGCAGCGCCAGGCAAGAAGCCGCCGCCAGATTGGCGACCGTGCGCGCGTGAGCTGAACTGATCATGGCATTCCCCCGGACAAAACCATGGCCGCACCCCTTACGCAGCCAAGCGCAAAACCGCTGCCGGAGCAATGACGTCCTTTAATACGCCGGCACCCCGAACAAGTTTCCAATGTCACCATCCTATATCCGTCTCACCAATCGCTTAACCACCTTTGCTTGACAGGATCGCGGCCAAGCCATATTCCCGGGCGCACCATTAGCACTCTGAAAGATGGATTGCTAACGCGCGCCGATCGATCCTCGGGAAGGGTGGACGGAAGCGCCGCCCGCCCACTTCCTCTCCTTCCGAAGCGAGCCTCCAAAGGGAAACGTCATGACTAAATCCAAATTTCGTCCGCTGCATGACCGTGTCGTGGTCAAACGTATCGACGCCGAGTCAAAGACCAAGGGCGGCATCATCATTCCGGACACGGCCAAGGAAAAGCCGTCCCAGGGCGAAGTCGTCGCCGTCGGCCCCGGTGGCCGCGACGAGGCCGGCAAGCTGATCCCGATCGACCTCAAGGTCGGCGACCGTGTGCTGTTTGGCAAGTGGTCGGGCACCGAGGTCAAGATCGACAACGATGAGCTCCTGATCATGAAGGAGTCGGACATTATGGGCGTGATGGCCTAAGGCCAGACGCCTGAACGGCCGCTGAATGCATGCCCGGGTCACTCGATCCGGGCATGCATCATTCCGCCGGGTTCGATCGCGGACCCCGGAATGAGGCGGCCCAATAAGCAAGACACATCACGAAAAAAGAAGAGGAATTGCAGACCATGGCTGCCAAAGACGTCAAGTTTTCCGGAGACGCGCGCGAACGCATGCTGCGCGGCGTCGATATTCTCGCCAACGCCGTCAAGGTGACGCTCGGCCCGAAAGGCCGCAACGTGCTCATCGAGAAGTCGTTCGGCGCGCCCCGCATCACCAAGGACGGCGTCACCGTCGCCAAGGAGATCGAGCTCGAGGACAAGTTCGAGAACATGGGCGCCCAGATGGTGCGTGAGGTCGCCTCCAAGACCAACGACCTCGCCGGCGACGGCACCACCACCGCGACCGTGCTGGCCCAGTCCATCGTCCGCGAAGGCGCCAAGTCGGTTGCCGCCGGCATGAACCCGATGGACCTCAAGCGCGGCATCGACATCGCGGTCGCGGCCGTCGTCAAGGACATCGAGAAGCGCGCCAAGCCGGTCGCCGCCTCTTCCGAGGTCGCCCAGGTCGGCACCATCTCGGCCAACGGCGACGCCGCCATCGGCAAGATGATCGCGCAGGCGATGCAGAAGGTCGGCAACGAGGGCGTCATCACCGTCGAGGAGAACAAGTCACTCGACACCGAGGTGGACATCGTCGAGGGCATGAAGTTCGACCGCGGCTATCTCAGCCCCTACTTCGTCACCAACCCCGAGAAGATGACGGCCGAGCTCGAGGACGCTTACATCCTCCTGCACGAGAAGAAGCTGTCCGGCCTGCAGGCCATGCTGCCCGTGCTGGAAGCCGTGGTGCAGTCGGGCAAGCCGCTCGTCATCATCGCCGAGGACGTCGAGGGCGAGGCGCTGGCCACCCTGGTCGTCAACCGCCTCCGTGGCGGCCTGAAGGTCGCCGCCGTCAAGGCGCCGGGCTTCGGCGACCGCCGCAAGGCCATGCTCGAGGACCTCGCGATCCTCACCGGCGGCCAGCTGATCTCCGAAGACCTCGGCATGAAGCTCGAGAGCGTGACGGTGAAGATGCTTGGGCGCGCGGGCAAGGTTGTGATCGACAAGGAGAACACCACGATCGTCAAGGGCGCCGGCAAGAAGCCCGAGATCGAGGCCCGCGTCGGCCAGATCAAGGCCCAGATCGAGGAAACCACCTCGGATTACGACCGTGAGAAGCTCCAGGAGCGCCTCGCCAAGCTCGCAGGCGGCGTCGCGGTGATCCGCGTCGGCGGTGCCACCGAGATCGAGGTCAAGGAGAAGAAGGACCGCGTCGAGGATGCGCTCAACGCCACGCGCGCCGCGGTGCAGGAAGGCATCGTCCCCGGCGGCGGCGTCGCGCTGCTCCGCGCCAAGAAGGCGGTCGGCCGTCTGACCAACGCCAATGCCGACGTCCAGGCCGGCATCAACATCGTGCTGAAGGCACTGGAAGCCCCGATCCGCCAAATCTCCGAGAACGCGGGCGTAGAAGGCTCGATCGTCGTCGGCAAGATCCTGGAGAACAAGTCCGAGACCTTCGGCTTCGACGCCCAAACCGAGGAGTATGTCGACATGGTCGAGAAGGGCATCATCGACCCCGCCAAAGTGGTGCGCACCGCGCTCCAGGACGCCGCCTCGATCGCCGGCCTGCTGGTGACCACCGAGGCCATGGTCGCGGAGTCGCCGAAGAAGGAAGCCGCCTCCGGCATGCCGGCCGGTGGCGGCATGGGCGGCTTCTAAGCCGTCCGTTCCATTGCAGTGTTGCGAAGGCCGCCTCCGGGCGGCCTTCTTTTTGCCGATCATGACCCGTGCTTTCCAATTCAACCGGCGGCCAAAACCCACTACGGTGACGCCCGATTCGAATTGTTTGGGCCTGATCTCAGCGGAAAACCGCTTCACACTTTCCGGGTCATGCCCCCATTGCCTCAGGGATTTCGTCAATGCGCGCGCTTGTGTTTTGCTCCACGGCCGTTCTGGCGGCTCTGCTTGCAGGTTCGCCTGAGGTCGCATCCGCCCAGATGAAGCTGGCGCCGAAGGCCACGGCGCCCGGCGGCGTCGAGACGCGCTATTTCACCTCGATCGACGGGTTGATGGACGGCAATGCCGACGTGATCCTGAAGGAGACACGCCAGGGCAAGACCGTCACCGCAGCCGTGCTCGACGTCTGCTATCCCGTCGCGAAGAATTCCGACCGCAAGGACCGCTTCGTCGTCAATCTCCAGGTCGCGGGCCAGAACCTGACGGGTACGACGCAGAGCCTCGGCGCGAAGGCGCCGGTCACCGTCAAGCTGCTGCGCAAACAGGCCGGAGACACGTTTGAATTCCGCGGCCAGATCAGCATTGGCCAGACCGTGACCGAGGTCACCTCGCCCGACAATTCCGATCTCAGCGAGAAGGAATTCCTCGACAACCAGACCTCCGACGACGGCATCACGCCCCAACCAAAGGATTTCACCGACGTCTCGCCGGAAGCGATCGCGGTCAAGGTCAAGCTGGATGCCGCGACCGAGTTCCTGAAGAGCCTGAAGGGCCAGGACGTCGAGGTGACGCTGGCGAGTCTCACCGTCGGCTGCGACGCGCTACGCGCAGGCGAGCAGACCATCAACATGTCGGTCGATCCGGAGCGCGCCGGCGCGCTGCTGGCGAAATTCAAGGCGACGCCCGGCGTCACCGCCGCGGGCTGGACCGCGGGCATGACCGAGATGGACCGCACCATCCGCATTCCCGCCGCCGATTGGCGCGACGGCGACAAGATCAACCGCGACAAGCTCGCGGCCGCGGTGGCTGGCGTGCTGAGCAGGACGCTCGCGGCAAAGCCGGTCTCGCAAAGCTTCAACCCGGCGACCGGCAAGCTCAAGCTGGTGTTCAAGCGGCCGAACCAGGACTTTCCCGCGCTCGAGCTCACCGACACGATCGAGGTTGCGGGTCTCGTCTCGCCCGACAAGCCCGGCACGACCGACAAGCTCATGCTCTGGATCGGGAGTCCCGCGACCACGACCACTGACGAGAGCAGCGGCGCCAAGCTCAATCTCTCGGACGAAGCGACCGCGGACGAGGAAGGCGATCAGCCCGACGACAACGGTTCGGTCGAGGCGCTCGCCAAGGAGCTGAAAGGCCAGCGCTGGGACGCCGACAAGTCTGTGTGGAAGTGATGTAGCCCGCACAGGTCATCGCCCGGCTTGATCGGGCGATCCAGTACTCCGAGAAGGTTTTGATGAATCGAGAAGCCGCGGCGTACTGGATTCCCCGCTTGCCGCCTGTGCTAAAGCTTCGGCGCCTCTGGACCTCAACCCCGGCGAAGCCTTGGCGTAGCCGGGTCGCGGGGAATGACAGCAGGGCTAATTGCCGTTGACGCGAAAGCGCAGCGGCTTGGGGCCGACGAGCGTGAGCACGTCACCCTGGCGCTTCCAGGTCTCGACACTGCCCAGGGCTGCAACGAGATCGTCGTCGGCCTGGGCCCTTGCCGGCGGGCAGGAGCGGTCCTGGATCTGGCCGGGGACGAAGATCACGGTGTTTCCGGCAACCGAGAACTGGCCCTTGCCGCCCTTGCACCAGAGCTCCAGCACGACCTCGCCATTGTCGCCGATCTCGATGTTCGGAATCCGCTTCGAGCCCGGCTGCGGCAGCGCCTCCAGCGTCATCTCGGTGCCGAACGGAAAACCGTCCTCCGCACGCGCGAGCGTGGACATCGCGAGCGTTGCAACCGCCGCACACACCATCTGCCTGAACGAAACCATGAGACCTCTCGACCGACGTGATTTGCGGCACCTTCTATAAGACGGCGGCGCCGTTGAGAAGGTTCGCCCATGGGCCACGCAAAAATCCCCGCGAGGAGCAACCTCGCGGGGATTTGGCTTGAAGCCGGGCGTGGCCTGCTACTTCAGGACCATCGCCGTGAACGGCCAGACATAGGCCTGCAGCGTCACGAACACGCCGACCAACGAGGCCAGCACGATCGAGTGCCAGAACACGAAGCGCAGGATCGTGCCCTCGTGCCCGTACCAATTCGTCGCGGTGGACGCGACCACGATCGACTGGGCGTCGATCATCTTGCCCATCACGCCGCCGGACGAGTTCGCCGCAGCCATCAGGATCGGCGACAGACCAAGCTGCTCGGAGGTGATCTTCTGAAGATTTCCGAACAGAACGTTGGAAGCGGTATCCGATCCCGTTAGCGCCACGCCCAACCAGCCGAGCAGCGTGCCGAAGAAGGGATAGAGCACGCCGGTTGCAGCAAAGGCGAGACCGAGCGTCGCGTCCACGCCGGAGAGCCGCGTCAGCGTGCCAATCGCGAGCATCGCCGAGATCGTGATCAGCGAGATCGCGCAAAGCCGGATGGTGCGCCCGTATTCCGTCAAGAGCCGGCCAGGACCGACGCCCATCAGGAAGCCTGAGATGATCGCCGCAATCAGCATGCCGGTGCCGGTGAACGAGAGATAGGTGAAGCCGAACACCGCGCTCTCTTTCGTCGGCCCCGGCGCGACCGGCGGCATCTTGTTGATCATCTGATGCAGCTCGGGAACGGGATAGTTCCAGGTGAAGATCGAGTTCGCCCAGGTCTTGAATCCACCATTGCCCCAGATCAGCATCACGATGCAGACGATGATCCACGGCAGCAGCGCGCTGAACAGCTCGCTCTGCGTCAGCGGCGTCTTGTCCATCGGTTTTGCCGCGGCCATGGTGGCGGCCGATTCATCGCGGCCGCGCAGCGCCGGCGACAGCCAGAGCTGCCTGGGCTGCCAGACCTTCAGGAACAGGATCAGCGCCCCCATCGAGATCAGCGACGCCCCGATGTCGACGATCCAGGGATTGACGTAGTTCGAGATCACGAATTGCGGGACCGCGAACGACACGCCGGTGACCAGGATCGCCGGCCAGACGTCCTTCATGCCCTTCCAGCCCGCGAACGCCCACACCACCCAGAACGGCACGATCAGCGAGAAGAACGGCAATTGCCGGCCGACCATCGCGCCGAGGATGTAGGGATCAAGCCCGGTCACCGAGGCAAGGCCTTGGATCGGCGTGCCCAGCGCCCCATAAGCGACCGGCGCGGTGTTGGCGATCAGCGACAGGCCGCTTGCTGCAAGCGGCGAGAAGCCGAGGCCGATCAGGACGGCGCCCGTGATCGCGACCGGCGTGCCGAAGCCCGAGGCGCCTTCGAAGAAGGCGCCGAACGAGAACGCGATCAGCAGCAATTGCAGCCGCCGGTCCTCGGTGACGCCGCCGACCGCGCGCTTGAGCAATTCGAAGCGCCCGGTGCTCACCGTCACCTGGTAGAGGAAGATGACGTTGAGAACGATCCAGCCGATCGGGAAGAACCCGGTGACGATGCCCAGCACCGAGGCGCGGATCGACATGTTCGCCGGCATGGTGAAGACGAAGATCGTGATCAAATTGGCCACGATCACAGCGATGACCGCTGCGATATGAGCCTGGACCCGTCCGCTCGCGATCAGGACCAGCAATGTGACGACAGGGACTGCCGCCGCGATCGTCGACAGCACGGGGCTGTGCAACGGGTCATAAACTTGATTCCACATGATCTTCCTCCCCCACGCATGTGTGCTGCAGGCGGCCCGCGTGGACAGCCGATCCTGCTTGACGCTGAAGCGATAACCCCCGAGCCGGACGCGAATTCCTCGCGAATGCAGCGGTTCCCGTCCGCTCACAAGCTCGCGAAATCCCGAAGGCCCCCACCCCGCGCCATCGAGCCCCATGCTAGGGTTGCAAGCTGCGACAAGCCAACGCAAATTGCAGGACTTGCGACTTTAGTCTAAGCGCGCCGATTTCCGCCGTCGTCCCAAGTCTTTGGCCCCGGGCAGTTGTGCACATCCCTCAGGAGACAGAGCTCTGTGAAGAACATCAGCGCCACGCTCGCGATCGTCTGGCGAATCGCCGCCCCCTATTTCCGGTCGGAGGACAAATGGGCCGGCCGCGGCCTGCTTGCCGCAGTCATCGCGATGGAGCTGGCGCTGGTCGCGATCGACGTCCTGGTCAATCAATGGCAGAACCGGTTCTACAGCTCACTGCAGGCAAGTGACTGGGATAGCTTCGTCAGGGAGATCTGGATCTTCATCGGCCTCGCCTCCGCCTTCATCGCGCTGGCGGTCTACAAGCTGTACCTGAACCAGTGGCTCCAGATCCGCTGGCGGCAATGGCTGACCCGGCACTATTTGGGCGAATGGCTGCAAGGCGCCACCCACTACCGCATGCAGCTTAAGGGCGATGCGGCCGACAACCCGGACCAGCGCATCACCGAGGACGTCAAGAACTTCGTCGAGCAGACCCTGACCATCGGGCTCGGCCTGCTCTCGTCGATCGTGACGCTGTTCTCCTTCGTGATCATCCTCTGGGGGCTTTCCAACGCTGCGCCGTTGCACCTGTTCGGCGCCGACCTCATGATCCCCGGATATCTGTGCTGGGGCGCGCTGGTCTACGCGATCTTCGGCACCGCGCTGACGCACTGGATCGGTGCCCCGCTGGTCAATCTCAATTTCGAGCAGCAGCGCTTCGAGGCCGACTTCCGCTTCAACCTCGTCCGCGTCCGCGAGAATTCCGAGCAGATCGCGCTGCTCAAGGGCGAAGGCGCCGAGCGCGGCCGGCTGCTGGACCGCTTCGGCTTCGTGATCGGCAATTGGTATGCCATCATGAGCCGCACCAAGCGCCTCACCGCGTTCACCGCGAGCTACCAGCAGGCCGCCGTGATCTTTCCCTACGTGCTGGTGGCGCCGGCCTTCTTCGCCAAGAAGATCCAGCTTGGCGACATGATGCAGACCGCCTCCGCCTTCTCGAGCGTACAGGGCGCATTGTCGTTCTTCGTCACGGCGTACCGATCGCTGGCGGAATGGCGCTCGATCGTCGCCCGCCTCGACGGCTTCGAGATGTCGGTCGATGCGGCCGCGCACCTGCCGCCGCACGAGCCTGCGATCGCCCTCAAGGCCGGCGGCAATCGCAATATCACCCTCGAACAGCTCTGCGTGAACCTGCCGAGCGGCACGCCGCTGGTCGCCACCGACGCCTTCTCCGTCCAGACGCCGGAGCGCGTGCTGGTGACCGGACCGTCGGGCTCCGGCAAGTCGACGCTGTTCCGCGCCATCGCCGGCATCTGGCCGTTCGGCACCGGCACCATCTTCGTCCCGGAAAAAGCGAAGCTGATGATGCTGCCCCAGCGCCCCTATTTCCCGGTCGGCGTGCTGCGCGACGCGGTGGTCTATCCGGCCGCGCCGGGCGCATTCGAAACTGCACGCGTCAGGGACGCGCTGATCGCGGTCGGCCTGCCCGACCTCGCCGAGCGGCTTGAGGAGGACGGTCATTGGAACCGGATGCTGTCGCTGGGCGAGCAGCAGCGCCTCGGGCTCGCCCGCGCGCTGCTGCACGCGCCGGACTATCTGTTCCTGGACGAGGCCACGGCCTCGCTGGACGAGCCGTCCGAGGCCCGCCTGTACCGGCTGCTGGCGGAGAAGCTGCCACAGGCCACCCTCGTCTCGATCGGCCACCGCTCGACGCTGGAAGCCTTCCATACCCGCAAGGTGACGATGGTGAAGCACGGCGCGATCCACGTCCTCGGTGACGGTGGTGTGCCGGTCGAGAAGGAGCCGAGCGCGGCACGCTGAGACGGCCCGACGAAGCCCTGAGGCTATGGCCGTTCGTTGCGGCCATTCTTCGAGACGCCCGCCTTTGGCGGGCCTTCAGGATGAGGTCTGTCCTCGCGGTGAGATCTGTGACCCCTCATGGTGAGGAGCCCGCCGGAGGCTTGCGTCTCGAACCATGCGGGCCCCTGGCCTACGCCCCAAAGCCCCAAAGCAAAAGGGCGGCAGGTTGCCCTGCCGCCCTCATCAAGTCGCTTCGGGAAGAAGCTTACTTCAGGTTGCTCATGGCCGTCAGGTCGAACGACAGCTTGGCAATGCCGGCCGCGCCGCACCAGTTGGAGCCAGCGCCGCCCGGATTGATCGCGGTGACGTTGGTGGTGCCGGTGGCGTTGAAGGCGCTGGTGAAGGCGTTGCAATCACCCTTGTTCAGGTCGGTGTCGGAGTAACGCAGGTCCAGCGTGAACACTTTGTAGGTGAAGCCGATGCCGATGTTCCAGGTGTTGTAGTCCTTGTAGGGGATACCGTTGGCGAAAACGGTGCCGACGCCGGTGCCGTAGAAGGCGTCCGAAGTACCAAACCACTGCCGGCCGAACTCACCCGAGACGTACATGCCCATGCCGGAAGCACCGAAGGCCGTGCTGGGCGCCGTGTACTTGGCGGTCAACGAAGCGTAGTTGCCCCAGGCACCCGAGTTCAGGAAGTTCGGCGAGTAGTACTCGGTCGCGCCGACCGTGAAGCTGTCGTTGATGGTGTAGTTCACCTTGCCGTAGACTTCGACGAAGCTGACGTCCTTCTTCATGACGTTGCCGTCGGCGAGGAAGATCGTGGTCGTGCTGACGCCGCAGACGTTGCCGCCCGGAATGCCGCCGGTGAGCACGTTGTCGGCGCAGCTGCCGCCCGGATACAGGTAGCCCCAGACACCGATATCGAAGGCGAAGGCGCCGAAGGTCGGGCGGATACCGCCGTAGATGTCGACTTCAGCAGCAGCGCGATTGGCGAAGGAGATGCTCTCGGCGGACACGCCGACGTAGAGCTGGAGGTCCTTGTTGACGTTGTAGCGCGGCTCGAAATAGGCCGCGACCGACGGCTTGTGGTTCGACTGCGTGACGCCGCGGAAGATGTAGTCGCTCATGATGGCGCCGCCGAAGGCGATATCCCAAGGATCAAACGCGACCACCGGCGGGGCCTTCAGTGCCTTCACTCGCATGTCTGCCGCGAAAGCCGAGCCCGTCACCATTGCCAGCGCCGTTGCCAACAAAGCCACTTTTTTCATTTCGATCCCCATCACCAGTTCTAAGACCCCAGCCGGATCCCGGAAGCCCCCGGAACGCTCGACCTGATTGCAAATTTCGTAACTGCGGCAATCTGGATGGGGTGAGGCAAACCGTGAAGCAAAAAACGCGGGCATCTGCCGACTTTTTGGGCGTTCTGACGATTCCACGAAAGGTTGTCAGCCCGTGTGTCTTCTCGATCACATTATTTGCATTCCAAAGTGCACTGGGAGGCCCGCGTTAGTACGGGTCCGGCGGTACCGTGCTGCCCGTGCCACGAATCAGGCTGCTTCCCGACGAGATCATCCCCGCGCGCCGGCGGGCCGATGCAAAAAGGCCGCAGCATCGCCGCTGCGGCCTTCCTGTTGCCGATCATGGTCGTCGGATTGGATCCAGCCTTTGGCCTGACCTTGGGCCTAACCTTGTCCTTCGGCCGGTGTCGTGTCCGCAGAAGACGAAGGCATCGCCCAGCTTGTCTCGGCGGCAGGCTCGGGAGCCGGAGCTGCCGGCGTTGACGGCTTCGGAGCTGCCTTCGCCTTCTTCGGCGCCGCTTTCTTCGCAGCCTTCTTGGCGGCCTTCTTAGGCGCAGTCTTCTTAGCCGCCTTCTTCGGCGCGGCCTTCTTCGCAGATTTCTTTGTGGCCTTCTTGGCAGACTTCTTCGCGGATTTCTTCGCGGACTTCTTGGCTGCCTTCTTTGAGGTCTTCTTCGCCGCTACCGCCTTCTTGGCCTTTTTGGCCTTCTTGCTTTTTTTCTTCTTCGCTTTCGCCATCGTGGTCCTCCTGTTGCCGCCGAACAATGGTCGATCGGGTGTCTTCAGCCGTCACCTCCGGACGAAAGCTCAGCCCTCGAAAGCTTAGTCTTCGAAAGCTCAGTCTTGCGCGTTCAATGCCGGCTGCGACCCGCCCGTAGCCCAATCGAGAAGCTCAATCGTGTGTACGACCGGAACTGACGTGCCACTGGCAATCTGCACCATGCAGCCGATATTGCCTGCGGCAATCATGTCCGGCTTGACGCTCGCGATGTTGGCGACCTTGCGATCGCGCAACCGGCCCGCAAGCTCGGGCTGGAGAATGTTGTAAGTCCCCGCCGAACCGCAACAC
The DNA here is from genome assembly GCF_052871955.1 of Bradyrhizobium sp. CAR08. Taxonomy (NCBI): domain Bacteria; kingdom Pseudomonadati; phylum Pseudomonadota; class Alphaproteobacteria; order Hyphomicrobiales; family Nitrobacteraceae; genus Bradyrhizobium; species Bradyrhizobium sp. CAR08. The sequence continues at coordinate 333,654 of NZ_JBIXJX010000005.1, read as the reverse complement.
AAATGGCTCTCCGGCACATCTTTCACCACGAATCCGTTATTGGAAAGCAATTCTTTCGGAAGGCCCGTGATTTTCTGCCCGTGCTGCAACGAACACGCAGAGTGATAAGCGACGACGATGTTGTCCTGTCGCGTCGTAGCCGCGAGTCCAAGGCCGGCGACGTATTCAGTGATGTCCTTGGCGAGCGCAGAGACCTTCGCCGCATCGGCGGCAAACGCAGCGTCTTCGCGCAGAAGATAGCCGTAGTCCTTGATCACGGTGCCGCAGCCTGACGCCGTCACCAGGATGGCGTCGAGCCCCTCGCCGGCCGCTTCCGCGCGCCACGCCGCGACATTGGCGCGAGCCCGTGCCAATGCGTCCTGATCGTCGCCGAGGTGATGGGTCAGGGCGCCGCAGCACTGCTCGTCCCTGACAAGGACGACCTCGATGCCGTGGCGCGTGAGGAGACTGATGGCGGCCTGGTTGATTCGCGGCGCCAGCACCTGCTGGGCGCAGCCCTGGAGCAGCGCGACCCGGCCGCGCTTCTTGCCGAGTGCCGCGAACACACTGCCGGCGGCGGGCCCGGGCGGCGGCAGCCGGTCCGGCGCCAGCGCCAGCATCGCCTTGAGGCGCAGAACCAGGCCGGGCGTCGCCGACGGCCGCGGCGTCGGCAGGAACGCGGCCAGCGGGCGGGCCAGCCGCGCCAGCCACATGCTGGCGCGGAAACGCTGCGGGTGCGGCAGGACGAAGGCCAGCACTCGGCGCAGCAGCCGCTCGGCGAGCGGCCGCTCGTAACGCTGCTCGATCCTGACCCGGGCCTGATCGACCAGATGCATGTAATTCACGCCCGAGGGGCAGGTCGTCATGCAGGCCAGGCACGACAGGCAGCGGTCGACATGTTTGACCACTTCGGCCGTCGGCGTCTGGTCCTTCTCCAGCATCTCCTTGATCAGATAGATGCGGCCGCGCGGGCTATCGAGCTCGTCGCCAAGCAGCACATAGGTCGGACAGGTTGCGGTGCAGAAGCCGCAATGGACGCAGGCGCGCAGGATCTTGTCGGCTTCCGCGATGTCGGGATCGGCGAGCTGCGCGAGTGAGAATTCGGTCTTCATGCGGCAGTGCCTCGCGTCAGCCGCCCCCGGTTGAGGATGATCTTCGGATCGAAACTGGCGCGGACCCGCTCGCTCAAGGCGGCAAGGCCAGGGGCTTGCGGGTGGAATACATCGATCGCGCGCCTGATGTCCTCGGCCGCCCGGATCAGCGTGGCGTGCCCGCCGGCGGCATTCGTACGTTCGCGCACGGCCCGAGCATGCGCGTCCGGCTTCGGTGGCACCGCCGCCCAGATCAGTCCACCACCCCAATCGTAGATCACGTCGCCACCGGTCTCGCGCGCCAGCAGGGTCCCGAGCGCCGCGCCCGACGCCGGCGGGCAGACGATCCGCCAGACCGGCCAGGCCCCCAGCGCGCCACTGGCCGCGAACGGCAGGACGTCGCGGATCGTGGTCCACAGCGCCGCTGACGCCGTGTCCTCGACGAGAATTGCGGTTCCGAACGGCGCCAGCAATTCGCGCAGCGAGCCGGCACGGTGGGCGGCCGAGACGGTAATGCCCTCGAGCCGCAGCGCGGTCAGCGCCTCGCCCTGGCCTGCGATATCGCCGAGACCTTCGATCTCGGTCCGGAACGCCGATGTCGGCAGATGCGCGGCCCCGGAGACATCGAAAGGCGAGCCGAGCGCCGCCGTCATTGCCTTGTTGGCGGCGGCATCGTCGAGCCCGCGCAGCAACAGCGTCCGCTCGGCCTCCGGCTTGGGCATCACTTTCAGCGTGACCTCGGTCATGACCGACAGCGTGCCCCAGGAACCGGCGAGAAGCTTGCAGAGGTCGTAGCCGGTGACGTTCTTCACCACCTTGCCGCCGGTCTTGAAGCTGTCGCCGAAACCGGAGACGGCATGCGCCCCGAGCAGATGGTCGCGCGCGCCGCCCGCCTTGATCCGGCGCGGACCGGCCAGGCCAGCCGCGATCATGCCGCCGATGGTGCCGAGCGCGGGCGTGCCGAGCAGCGGCGCGGTGTTCATCGGCTCGAAGGCGAATTGCTGGTTCTTGGCATCGATCAGCGACAGCACGTCGGCCAGCGGCGCCCCGGCCTGGAGCGTGACAATGAGTTCGTTGGGCTCGTAGGCGGTGATGGCATTCAGCGCGGAGACGTCGAGCACGGCGTTGGTCGCCATCGCGTGGCCGATGCCGCGCTTGGAGCCATGGCCGATGATCTCGAGCGGCTGCTCATTGGCAATCGCCGCGCGCACCACCTCTTCGACGTCTTTGGCGTCTCGTACCTTGAGCGTATCCACGGGCAAAGGCGGTAGCGAAATTCGCCGCCAAAATCAATGCAGCGTGACGACAGCGGCCATTGCCGCGCGATCCGGCTCGACCTCGGAGCCACGGCCAACATTCGATCCTCATCGAAGCATTCACGACATCGACACTTCGATCACCGGCGAACCAAAGCCGACAGCCGATCGCTACAAATCTGCACCGAGAGACCAACCGATGGAGACGACATCATGAACCACTATGCCACGCAGAAATCGCTCAGCGACGCCGTCGACGGCGGCGGCCTGCTCGTCGTCGCGCAATGGGAAGCGAAGCCGGGCGAGGCCGACAAGATCGCCGCGATCCTCGACCGCTTCCTGCCGGAGGCCCAGCGCGAGGACGGCGTCAAGCTGTTCTTGATCTCGCGCGCAAAGGACAATCCGGCCCAGTTCCTGTTCTACGAACTGTTCCGCGACGAGGCGGCATTCAAGGCGCACCAGGAGAGCGCGCATTTCAAGACCTGGATCGCTGGCGAAGCCCTACCGCTGCTGGCGAAGCGCGAGCGGGCGCAATACGGACTGCTGTAGGCATTGCCGAGGAAAGAGGCGTGCATCGCAAGCCCTTCCATCGGCGCAAGCGCCTAGAACCGGGGGATGTCCGGGAATGCCAGCTTCCCGGCATGGACGTGCATGCGGCCGAGCTCAGCGCAGCGGTGCAGGGTCGGAAACACCTTTCCGGGATTGAGCAGGCCCTGCGCGTCGAAGGCGCATTTCAGACGCTGCTGCTGGTTGAGGTCGATCTCGCTGAACATTTCCGGCATCAGATCGCGCTTCTCGATGCCGACGCCGTGCTCGCCGGTGAGCACGCCGCCGAACTCGACGCAGGCGCGCAGGATGTCGGCGCCGAAGGCTTCGGCGCGCTCGATCTCGCCGGGCTTGTTGGCGTCATAGAGGATCAGCGGATGCAGATTGCCGTCGCCGGCATGGAACACGTTGGCGCAACCGAGCTGGTACTTTTCCGAGAGCTCGCGGATGCGCGCCAGCGCCTTCGGCAGCGCACCGCGCGGGATGGTGCCGTCCATGCAGAGATAGTCCGGGGAGATGCGGCCGACGGCGGGGAAGGCGGCTTTCCGGCCGGCCCAGAACAGATTGCGCTCGGCTTCCGAGGTCGAGATCTGGCAGGTGGTCGAGCCGCAAGCGTTCGCAATCGTCTCGACCCGCGTGATCAGCTCGTCGACCTCGATCTTGGGACCGTCGAGCTCGATAATAAGGAGGGCCTCGACATTGAGCGGATAGCCGGCATGGACGAAGGCCTCCGCGGCGTGGATCGCGGGCTTGTCCATCATCTCCATGCCGCCGGGAATGATGCCGGCGCCGATGATGCGCGCCACGCATTCGCCGGCCGCCTCGACTTGCGCGAAGCCGACCATCAGCGCGCGCGCCGTCTCCGGCTTTTGCAGGATGCGCACCGTGATCTCGGTGATGACGCCGAGCAGGCCTTCCGAGCCGGTGATGACGCCCATCAAATCGTAGCCGGAGTTCTCCGCCGATTTACCGCCGATGCGCAGGATCTCGCCGCTCATCAGCACGATCTCGCAGCCGAGCACGTTGTTGGTGGTCATGCCGTATTTCAGGCAGTGCACGCCGCCCGAATTCTCCGCGACATTGCCGCCGATCGAGCAGGCGATCTGCGAGGACGGATCCGGCGCGTAGTAGAACCCAGCATGGGCGACGGCCTGGCTGATCGCGAGGTTGGTGACGCCGGGTTCGGTGACGACGGCGCGGTTGTCGAAATCGATCTCGCGGATGCGCTTGAACTTGCCGAGGCCCAGAAGCACGCCGTCTTCCAGCGGCAGCGCGCCGCCGGACAGCGAGGTGCCGGAGCCGCGGGGCACCACCTTGATGCCCTGCCCTGCACAATATTTCAGGACCAGCGAAACCTGCTCGGTCGTGTCGGGCAGCACAACGACCATCGGCGGCTGCCGATAGGCCGTCAACCCATCGGATTCATAGGCCCGCATCTCGGCGGCGCTGTCGATCACGCCTTCGCCCGGCACGATTGCGCGCAATGCAGCCACGATCTCGGCGCGGCGCGCGAGCACGGCCTGGTCGCTCGCGGGCATCATGATGGCCATAACATTTCCTTCATGGCATATCCTTCCGGCCAAGGCCGCATGATCGATTTGTCGCGGTAAATCAACCACGTCCGCGGTGGTTTGGGTAGGCCGTCCGAAAGTCGGATCGACGATCCTGCGCGAGTTCGCTCTGGGACAAGTAGGAAATCGTGAAACCTGCCATGGTTTGGCGGCTTGTCCAATCCGAGCAGGCCTGCCAAAACCGGCAGGTCCGACCGTTGCCGATCAGGCATGCAACTGACCAGCCCCCAGGGAAGAGACGAAGAGCACCCGATGACAAAACTGATTTTTGGCGCATTGACCATCCTCACCGCGATTGCCACCGCACCCGCCGCGATGGCGCAGGACGTCGCGGCCGGCAAGTCGTCGTTCAACAAATGCCTGGCCTGTCACGCGATCGGCGAAGGCGCCAAGAACAAGGTCGGCCCCGAGCTCAACGGCCTCGACGGCCGCAAGTCCGGCACCGCGCCGGACTACAATTACTCCGACGCCAACAAGAATTCCGGCATCACCTGGAACGAGGCCGTGTTCAAGGAATACATCAAGGACCCCAAGGCCAAGATCCCCGGCACCAAGATGGCGTTCGCCGGCATCAAGAACGAGACCGAGATCAACAATCTCTGGGCCTACGTGTCGCAGTTCGACAAAGACGGAAAGATCAAGCAGTAAGCGCGCGAACGGCGGCCGCTGGAGCTTCGGTTCTGAACCGAAGCTCCAGCTTCTCGTTTTGACGCGTTTTCTTCACGCGAACCGGCATCCACTTCGCTCGAAAACGCTCTAATCGGCGGTCGCCTGCGCCGGGACGATTTTCCCGATCATCGTCTCGATCTCTGTCTTCACGAGATCGGGCACCGCGTTCTGCACCATGTGGCCGAGATCAGGCAGCACGATCAGCTTGGCATTCTGCACGGTGGCGGCGAACGGGCGGGCGTGAATGGCGGTCTTTACCGTCTTGTCGGGTTCGCCGGCGATGATCGTGACCGGCGCCGTTATCTCGCCGTAGCGCGGAGCTTGCGCAGCCACCGCCTGCTTCAGCGACACCAGATCATAGGCATTGGCGATGAACTCGCGCGGGCGCAGCAGCAACGGCGTCGCGGAGTCCTGCACGAAACCGTCCGGCATCGTTTGCGGCAGGAAGACGTTGCGCGCGCCGGACTCGCTCAGGAAATAGCCCAGCGGGAGGGTTATGGTGTAGGCGAGCAGCGGGCCGATTACGGGCGTTGCGATGATCTCGTTGTAGCGGCCGACGCCGCCGCGCCAAGGATGGGTGACGGGCGCGAGCATCACAAGGCCCGCGACGCGGCCGGGATGATCGAGCGCCAGCCGCGCGCCGAGCGCGCCGCTCCAGGAATGCACCACGAACACCGCGCGATCGATCCCGAGCTTGCCTAGCGCCTCATCGATCATTCGCGCCTGGACCTCCGGCGTCGAATCCTGCCGCCGCGCCCGCGTGCTCCAGCCGTGGCCGGGACGGTCGATCAGGATGACGCGATGGTTCCTGGCGAGGAGATCGCCGAGCGGCCGCCGCATTGCCTCGAGGTTGGAGCTCGCGCCGTGCAGCATCACGATCGGCAGGCCCGAATCGCGCGGGCCGATATCGACGAGGTGAAGCACGGCACCCTCGACCTCGATCATCCGGCCCTGCGGTGGAAAGGCGCGTTGCACGGCGAGGACGCCGGCCTGCGTGACCAGCGCCAGCACAACCAGCGCGGTCACGACTGACATCACGATCATGGACGGAATCCGGGCGACCCAAGGCACAGGGCAGTTACGTGGCTTGCGGCCGGCAGTTTCGCCCGGGGAGCCCCCGCGCTCCACTTGAAATGCCGGGGCTGTGGATATGTGCATAATTCAAGCGAGAAAAACGCAATGAAATCAATACCGCTCCCCGGAGCACGCAGGCTTCGAAACAGCTTCATGCACTCGTCATCGCGGCTTCCTTATAATCGCCATGGTCGGTTCCGCCATTTAGACGCAGGTGGGCGCCGATCGTGCTCGCAACCCTCAGGGATGCGGGAAGACCGGCAGGATTTATCCTGATTTGAACCGGAGAATTTCGATGAGCCTGAGATCCAAAGATACTGCGATCGACGAGATCGTGGCAAGCTGCCACGGTGACCTGCGCGGTGCCGTGCGCGCGCTGCTGCTGATCAACGAGCACCTCGAGACGGAGCTTGCAAAGGCCTACGCCGCAGCGGTCGATCGCGGACTCGCCGAGCGCGAGGGCAGCGTTTTGCACTAGATTGCTGTCGACCTAGTTCGTGCTGTCCTCGTCCTTTTCCTCGTCAGGCGTGGGTGCGGGACAGGCGCGGATGGTCGAGCGGGCAAGCTTGGCGTCGGCCTTCGATTTGTAAGGACCGTCACCGAACCAGACGTCGCCGATGATCACGGGATTGCTGGTCACGATGTTGCATTTTCCGGTGGCGCGATTGCCGACCACCCAGAACAGTCCGTCGGCGAGGCTCGCCGTGCCCGACGCCAACAGCAACGTACCTGCAAAGATCAAACGCTTCATGGCTGTGCTCCCGCCATGAAGGTAGGTCTGCGGCGGTGCCAGCCACACCCCTTGTAACGCGGCGCGTGTCATCGTGGTTAGTCCCCCTGCGCCGCATTCGCTCGAGCAATGATCGACTTGTCCGCTAAATATCGCGGCCTTCGACCTTCTCGGTCAGCGCCTTGACCTGGTCGGGGATCTTCTCGAGGTGCGGATTGACGGCGAGCGCCTTGCGGTAGGCTTCGAGCGCGCGCTTTTCGTCGCCGACCTCCTGCATGATCATGCCGAGGCCTGCGAGCGCGCCGAAATGACGAGGCTCGCGGATCAACACCTCGCGAATGTCGGCGAGCGAACGGCCATAATCGTTCTGCATGTAGTAGAGCGTCGCGCGACGATTCCAGGCCTCGATGTAGTCGGGCCTGAGCTTGACGACCGAATCCAGCAGCTTGATCGCAACCTCGATCTTCTTTGCGTCGACGGCGGTCTTGGCCCGCGCCATCAAAAGCGCCGCGGTGTCGCTCGGGGTCTGGATCCAGATCGCCCAGATCCGCGCCTCGACATGCTTGGCGCTGGCTTCGTCGGGCGCAGCTTTCAGCGCGCCGAACAGGAAATCGAGATTCTTGGTGCGGTCGACCTTGGGCAGCTTGGCCGGCGCTTCCGGAAGTTTCTTCTGCTTGCCGGGCGGAGCCGGCGGATCAGCCTGCGCCAGCGCCGGAGCGAGGCCGGCGGCTCCCAGCACAAGAGCCAGACACAGGGTGCGCGCGAAGAGGAATCTCACTGCCATGGTCGAAGTCTAAACGCGCAAAGCCGCCCTTGCAAAGCAGGGGCGGCGTCAAACTCGTGTGAGACCGTGGTCTTGCGGGCGCGCGAGCGTCAGACAGGGCGAAATCAGCCGCCCAAATCAGCCCTGGCGAGCCTTGAAGCGGCGCTGCACCTTGTTGATCACATAGACCCGGCCCTTGCGGCGGACCAGGCGGTTGGCGCGATGGCGACCGCGCAGCGATTTCAGCGAGTTACGGACCTTCATGGCAGAATCCTGAACGTTCGAAAGGCCGTGTTCGGCACTACCGTTTCGGCACGCGCGAATGAGGCAAAATGAGATTTTCCCGCTGGCGGACCGACCGCCCGGGACGGGGCGGTTCTTAAGGCATGGGAGGACCGGATGTCAATGTTAACTGGCCCGATCCCACCCAGCAAATTCAGGAAAACAACCCCATGCAAAGTAGAAGCGGCCGGATCGGCCCAATCAGCATCTCGGACGAAGCCCGCCCCACAACGCCTTGTCCCACAATGCCTTGCCAAGTTCGTTATATCATATAATCAATTCGGCAACCCGTCGGGAGGAAACCCATGCCGAAGCTGAAGCTGCCGAACATCGACGACGTCGTTGCCATCGACATCCACACCCACGCCGAGGAGCCCTGCGGCACCCATCCCGACGACGGCTATGACGACTTCCAGGCGCAGATGGCGGACTATTTCAAGTCGCCGCACAAGCATCCGCCGACCGTGCCGGAGACCGCCGCCTACTATCGGTCCAAGAACATCGCCGCGGTGATCTTCCCCGTCGACGCCGAGCGCGAGACCGGCTTCCGCCGCTACAAGAATGAGGAGATGCTGGAGATCGCCTCCGACCATCTCGACGTTCTCATCCCCTTCGTCTCGATCGACCCGCACAAGGGCAAGCTCGGTGTGCGCGAGGCGCGCAAGCTGATCGAGGAATACGGGGTGCGCGGCTTCAAATTCCACCCAACCATGCAGGGCTTCTACGCCAACGACCGCATGGCCTATCCGCTCTATGAAGAGATCAACAATGGCGGCGCGATCGCGCTGTTCCACACCGGCCAGACCGGCGTCGGCTCGGGCATGCCCGGTGGCATGGGCATGCGGCTGAAATATTCCAACCCGATGTACATGGACGACGTCGCGGCCGATTTCCCCGACCTCAAGATCATTCTCGCCCATCCCTCCTTCCCCTGGCAGGAAGAGGCGCTGTCGGTCGCGACCCACAAGCCCAACGTCTACATCGACCTCTCGGGCTGGTCGCCGAAATATTTCCCGCCGATCCTGGTGCGCTACATCAACTCGATCCTGCAGGACAAGATGCTGTTCGGTTCGGACTGGCCGGTGATCACGCCCGACCGCTGGCTGTCGGATTTCGCCAAGATCGAGATCCGCGACGAGGTCCGGCCGAAGGTGCTCAAGGCCAACGCGCGAAAGCTGCTGGGGATCTAGGCGCATACTCATCAGCGCATCGAGGGTTTCGACGCTGCTATCGAAGCCCTCACGCTCCGGCCCTGAGGGCCGAAGACTTTGGCGCGGTGAATCTGATGGCTATGTTATGCGATCAGTTCACGCTTGCGAGGAAGCCGGCCAGGATTGTCCGGCTCTGGCTGAGCGTCTCGATACGTTCGTCGATCAGACCGACCTGCTGCGTGAGTATTTTTCGCAACTCGTTGCACGGCGTGAAAGCCGGATCGTTGTTCCGCACGCAAGGGAGCAACCGCTTGATGGTTTCGAGCGTCATCCCGGCGCCGCCGAGCATCTTGATGCGCCGTACGGTTTCCTCTTCGGCCTGGCCGTAGTCGCGATAGCCGGAGTTCGTCCGCAGCGGCGCGAGCAGTCCTTCGCCTTCGTAGTAGCGCAGCATTCGGACGCTGACCCCCGTCCGCCGGGAGAGTTCGCCGATCTTCATCTGAAGCCTCTTGACCCTGACAGCACTGTCAGACCCTAAAGACTTTGCTCGTCCAAGTGAATGCCACTTGTGAAGGGAGCAACGATGAAAGCCTACCATTTGAATGGCCATGCTGGTGCTGGCCGCCTTGCGCGCGCCGAAATCAGCAAACCCGAACCCGCCAATGGCGAGGTCCGCATTCGGGTCGAAGCGGCAAGTCTGAATTACCGCGACCTCCTGATCCTCGACCGTGCAGGCCAAGGCGAGATCAACGGCCGCGTGCCACTCTCCGACGGTGCGGGTGTCGTTGACGCCATCGGCGCCGGCGTCGCGCAATGGCGACTCGGAGACCGCGTCGCTGCGTCGTTCTTCCGCGATTGGATCTCGGGGCCGTTCAAGTCCAGCTATATTCCGTCATCCCTCGGTGGCAACACGATGGACGGAATGCTGGCTGAGTATGTCGTGCTGCCGGCGACCGCGCTGGTCTCAGTGCCGGCCCATCTGTCCGCGGTGGAGGCAGCGACCCTGCCCTGTGCCGGCGTCACGGCTTTCCATGGCCTCATCGCACGCGGCGGGATGCACAAAGGCGACACGCTATTGGTCCAGGGAACAGGCGGCGTCGCGCTGTTCGGGCTTCAATTCGCAGCGGCGCTGGGGGCGCGTGCGATCGTGATATCCTCCTCGGATGAAAAACTCGCCCGCGCCAAGGCGCTGGGCGGCTCGATCCTCATCAACTACCGCGACACCCCTGACTGGGATGTCGTCCTCATGAAGGCGACGAATGGCGCAGGTGCCAGTCACATCCTCGAACTCGGCGGTCCCGGCACTTATGACCGATCGCTGCGATCGGTCGCTTCGGGTGGCAAGATCGTCCAGATCGGTGTCTTGACGGGGTTCGGTCCCAAGCCCGACCTCGCGCGCCTGCAGTGGGAGAATGCCGACATCATTGGTGTCACCGTCGGATCGGTCGAACACTTTGCCGCGATGAATCGCTTCCTGACCGAACACGCGATCCACCCGATCGTGGATCGGGTCTACGACTTCGACGACGTTCCCGAAGCGTATGCGCACCTGCGGACCGGCTCACACTTCGGCAAGATCGTGATCAGGCTTTAAAAGCGAGGGCTCAGTTCGCGTTTCCGTGTTGGATCGATACCGCGGCGCCTTGTATAGTCCGTGGACCGCAACGATCCCGGAGGACAGGTCAATTGAGTCTCAAAGCCGTTGTCTTCGATGCCTACGGAACGCTTTACGATATCCAGTCGGTCGCCGAGACCACCGAGGATGCGTTTCCGGGCTACGGTGAGATCATCACGCAGATCTGGCGAATCAAGCAGCTCGAATACACCTGGTTGCGCTCGCTGATGCGGCGCTACCAGGACTTTGCAGCCATCACGCGCGACTCGCTTGCCTATACGCTGCGCGTGCTCGGGCTCGCTTACGAGAATGAGGCATTCGAGCGCGTCGTCGAGAAGTACCTTCGTCTCGATCTCTATCCGGATGCGACGGCGGCGCTCACGGCTCTGAAACCGCGAAAGCTCGCCATCCTCTCCAACGGCAGTCCGGACATGCTGAATGCGCTCGTGCGCAACTCCGGCCTCGACGCCCTGCTCGACGCCACGATCAGCGTCGACGAGAAGAAGATCTTCAAGCCGAGCCCGGAGGCCTATGAGCTGATCGGCGAGGTGCTCGGCACCGCGCCTGACGAGGTGCTGTTCGTCTCCTCCAATCCCTGGGATGTCGCGGGCGCGAAAGCATTCGGACTGAACGTTGCCTGGATCGAACGGGTGACGCCGGAAGCGATGGCGCTGGCTTGCGTCGAGAACGAACTCGTGGCACCGCTGACGATGTTTAAGGCGATCCGCACCCAGATGGACGAGCTCGGCTTTGCGCCGGATCATCGCGTCCGGGCGCTCTCGGAACTGCCAAGTTGCTTAGGCATCGCCGCCCAACGGTAAGTCTGGAATGAGCCGACCTGAATGAGCCTGGAATCCGTTCGCGCCTTCTTCGCCGAGAAAGCCCCCGACATATCAGTTATCGAATCCCCGATCAGCTCCGCGACAGTGCCGCTGGCCGCCGAGGCTTATGGCGTCGAGCCCGGACGGATTGCCAAGACGCTGTCGTTGCGGATCGGCGAGCGCGTGATCCTGATCGTCGCGGCCGGCACTTCGCGCATGGACAACAAGAAGGTGAAGGCGGCGTTCGGCGGCAAGCCGAAAATGCTGGGACTGGAAGAGGTCGCCGAGATCACCGGCCACGAGGTCGGCGGCGTCTGCCCGTTCGGATTAAAGGCGCCGCTGCCGGTCTATTGCGACGTCTCGCTGAAAGCGTTCGACGTGGTGGTGCCGGCCGCCGGCTCGACCCACAGCGCCGTGCGCATCACGCCGGAGCGGATGGCGGAGCTGACCCGGGCTGAATGGGTCGATGTCTGCGAAGTCAGGCCGTAAGGCAGCTGGGGGATGCCTGATGCATTTGCCGGTCAGGGACGCTAATGTACGGACCATGCCCGATGATAAGGTCAAACGGCGGCTGACCACCGTGCTATGCGCTGATGTGCACGGCTATTCTCGTCTCATGGAAGCAGACGAGGCGGGAACGCTGGAGACACTCCGCCGCTATCGCACGGCCATCGCGCGATTGGTGGAGCGCCATGACGGCCGGATCGTGAATACCTGGGGCGATGCCGTCATCGCCGAATTCGCCAGCGTCGTGGAAGCCGTGCAGTGTGCGGTCGAGATTCAGCAGGAAATTTCCAACCAGGATTCGAGCCCACCTCCCCCGATGCGGTTTCGCATCGGCATCAATCTCGGCGATGTGATGGTGGATGGTTCCGACCTCTATGGAGACGGGGTCAATATCGCGGCGCGTCTGCAAGAACTTGCCGAACCCGGTGGTATCGTGATCTCCAGCTCCGCCTATGATCAGGTGCACAACAAATTATCTGTTGGCTTCGACTGCCTCGGCCAGCGTCCAATGAAAAACATTGCTCCCGTGACCAGCTATCGTGTGACCATGAGCGGCCAAGCCGCTCAAGCACGGAGCTTTCCGCCTGGCGAACGCCTGACATCTCAGACCGCAAGTGCGGGCTCGCAAACTGACGCCGCGCACCGCGACAGATCCGAGTCATCCAATTGGATGGGCTTCGTTTCAGACGGACTGGCGAAGCTGCCCCGCCCGGTTGCGGCGGCCCTCACGGTGTCGGCCTTTCTGATTCTGATCAATATTTTCACCGGCATGCACAAGATCTGGTTCCATTGGCCGGTGGCAGCTTTGCTCTTCGGCGCCATCATGCGGACGGCGCTCCGGGATCGACCTGAGTCGGACGGCAAGGGCGAGCGCTGAACGAGGCGGCACAACCGCGCTTCGCGCCCACTGCTGCGCGCGCGCGCCCCGATCATGCTTGGGCAGCACTACTCGTCGCTATCGTCATAAGGCCGCGGCTGCGCCTGCGGAGGTGGTGGCGGCACATTGTTGTATCGCGGCGCCGGCGCGGCGCGATTGCCCGGAACCTGCTGCTGCGGCGGCATCTGGTTGTTGGACTGGAACACCGCGCGACAGCCGCTGGAGAGCTGGGGCGTATTCTGCCGCAAGCAGGCCGTAATGCGGCTCACATCAGGGATCTGATCGCTGCACAGCCGCCACACATCCGGCGTGCAGGCCATCTGCTGCTCCATGGTTCCGCGATACTCTTCAGCGGATGCAGCGCCTTGCGCGACGATGCCGCCGATTGCAAGCGCCACACCCAGCGCGATCCGCTCTGTTCGCATGTCCGATTCCTTCGCGAGTCTCTCGAATTCTGTTCAATCAATGAGACGCGGAGAGGTTCTGGACCAACAAAAAATTGTGAAAATGGGCCAGGAACCTATTCGACCTTGCCGATCTTCTTCACCGCAGCAATCAGCCGCGCGCTGTCGACCGCCACGAACTCGGCAAACGCCGGCGCGTCCTGATAGGCAACGAGACTGCCCGACGTTTCGAAGGCCTTGAGCACGTCGGGGCTCGTCATCACCTGCGCCATCGCCTCGCGCAGGCGAGTCGCGATCGGCGCGGGAAGAGCACTCTGTGCAAAGAGTCCGGCCCAGATGTACATCTCGACGTCCTTGTAACCGAGCTCCTGGAAGGTCGGCACATCGGGGAAGCTTGCGACGCGCTTGGCGCCGCAATTGCCGAGCACGCGCAGCTTGCCGTCCTCCACTTGCGGCTTCAGCGTTCCCGGTGCGGCGGCGATCGCCTGCACGGTGCCGCTGAGCAGCGCGGTGAGCGCCGGTCCGGCGCCGCGAAACGGCACATGCAGCAGCTTGATGTCGGCGCTGCTCGCAAACATCTCCATCGCCACGTGCAGCGTGCCGTAAGGCCCCGATGAGCCGTAGGTGATCTGGCCGGGACGCTTCCTGGCATCCTCGACGAAATCCTGCGCGGTCTTCCATGGCGCCGAGGCGGGCACCGCGAGCAGCGTGGGATCGGCCAGCACCCGCGCGATCGGCATGAACTGCGAGAGCTCGTAGGCGACCGGACGGTCGAACAGCCGGTCGGCCTCGGGCAGCACCGCGAGCGAGGACAGCGTCATCAGCAGCGTGTAGCCGTCGGGCTCGGCGCGCGCCGCCGCGGCATTGCCGACGGATCCACCGCCACCGCCGGCGCGGTTGTCGACGATGACCGCCTTGCCGAGGATTCGCTCCAGCGCCTGTGCGACGGGGCGCGCCGCAAGATCCGCCTGGCCGCCGGCCGGAAACGGCACGATCATGGTGACGTTGCGAGAGGGATAGGCTTGCGCGAAAGCCGCGCTCGACAACACAGGCAACAACGGCAATGCGGCAGCCGCGCGCAGGACATCGCGTCGATCCATGGCAGATTTCCCCCTGTTTTCTTATTTCGCTGCCAGCCTAGCGTGACCGTCCGCAAGAACAAGCCGCGCGGCGGGATTAACGAAGCATTATCCATGTTCCGCCCGGTCAGGAACGCCCCCCTGGGCTCACCGTTGCCTCCCAGGGAGTGGAGCGATGAATAGACTTCAGACCATTGACGTGGCGCTGGACGAGATGCTGGTGAATCTCGCCGCCATCGTCTTGCGGCTTTCAAAGCCGGACATGACGCGAACGCCGGAAGCGCGACGCGCCTTGGCGCAATCCGTGCACCAATACGCGGTCTGCGCGAAGCGTTCGCGCGATCCGCGTGTTCATGATTTGAAGTCGCAACTGGAGGAGACGTTGAAGCCGAGCTTGCGAATTGTGGTGCGTAATGGTGAGAAGGTGTCTTAGTCCAACCCCTCATTGCGAGCGCAGCGAAGCAATCCAGAATACCTCCGCGGGACATTCTGGATTGCTTCGTCGCTTCACTCCTCGCAATGACGGAGGTCGATGAAGCCGCTCGCTCTAAGACTGCTTTGCCTTTCCGCGCACTCGCCGCTTGCACGTCCCCGGCAGCTTCGCCGCGAGAAAATCACCGAGCGCCTCGACGCGCGCGGGGCGCGGGCCGCCAGGTGGCGTCACCAGATGCACGGCGCCTTCGACCTGCTTCCAGTCCTTCAGGATCACTTCGACCTCGCCGGAGGAGATGGCGTCACCGACGATGAATTCCGGAAGGTCGGCGATGCCGAGGCCGGCGATCAGCGCCGGCATCACCGCTTCGCCGTTGTTGACGCGGAGCTGTCCGCCCGGACGTACGCTGGCCTGCTCGCCGGCCGAGTTGGTGTAGTGCCAGACGTTGGGCGTGGAGAGATAGGCGTAGCTGAAGCATTTGTGCTCGGCCAGATGCATCGGATGCGTCGGCCGCCCGTGTTGCTCGAGATATGACGGCGCGGCCACCGTGAAACGCGGCATGGTGAAGAGCCGGCGGGCGATCAGCGAGGAATCCGGCAGCCGCGCGATCCGCACCGCCATGTCAAAGCCCTCGCCAATCAAATCGATGGTCGCATCGCTCAAGTGCAGATCGACCGAGACCTCCGGATACGCCTCGAAGAACTCCGGCAGCAGCGGCGCCACCGCCTTGATCCCGAATGTCATGGGCACGGCGAGCCGCACGAGGCCGCGCGGTGCGACCGATTGCGCCAGCGCCTCGTTCTCCGCCGCCTCGCCGTCGGACAGCAGGCGCGTCGCACGCTCGGCGAGCTTATGCCCGGCATCGGTCAGCGCGAGCCGGCGTGAGGTGCGGTTGAACAGCCGGGCGCCGAGCCGCTCTTCGAGGCGCGTGACCGCCTTGGACACCGTCGCCTTGGACATCGCGAGCTCACCAGCGGCCCCCGCAAACGACCGTAATTCCACGACTTTTGCGAAAATCGCGAGCGCCTCGAAATCGGGGAGTTTGGCCATGAAAGCGGATCCAATTGGGATGTTTAAGGAAACAATGTGTTTCGACAGTTTCTATTTCTATACCACAAACAGGGGCTTATCCAAGGGTCATCAGAAATTCAGGAATGGAGAAATCCAATGACCAAGAAGCTCTCAGGCAAGGTTGCCCTCGTCACTGGTGGCTCGCGCGGTATCGGCGCGGCCTCTGCCCGCGCCCTCGCCGATGAAGGCGCGGATGTCGCGATCAGCTACGTTGCCTCTCCCGAAAAGGCGGAAGCGGTCGTCACCGAGTTGAAGGCCCGAGGCGTCAATGCCCGCGCCTTCAAGGCGGACCAGGCCTCGGCCAAGGACGTGACGCAGCTCGTCAACGACGTCGCGAAGGAGTTCGGCCATCTCGACATCCTCGTCAACAATGCCGGCGTCGCGAGCGGCGGTGCGATCGATGACGCCAATGCCGACACCGAAGCGCTCGCCCGCCAGGATGCCATCAACGTGCATGGCGTGATCGCTGCGATCCGCGCCGCTTCGCAATTGATGGGCGAAGGCGGCCGCATCGTCACCGTCGGCTCGATGCTCGCCGATCGCGCCTCGTTCCCGGGTCTTGCGGACTACGTCGCCACCAAGGCCGCCGTGGTCGGCTACACCAAGGGCGCAGCGCGCGACCTCGGCCCACGCGGCATCACCGTGAATGTGGTGCAGCCCGGCTCGATCGACACTGACATGAACCCGAAGGACGGCGGCGAGTTCGCCGAGACCCAGCGCAAGCAGCACGCGTTGCAGCGCTTCGGCCGCCCCGAGGAAGTCGCGGCTGGCGTCGTGTTCCTCGCAAGTCCGGAAGCCTCCTTCGTCACCGGCACGGTGCTCAACGTCGACGGCGGTTTTGGCGCCTGATCAAGGCGCCATCCGCCAAAACAAGGAATTACGCAGATGATCGAACTCAGACCCTTCGCAAAGCTCGGCGGCGCCGATCACGGTTGGCTCAACGCCAAGCATCATTTCTCCTTCGCAAGCCACTATGACCCCGACAACATGGGTCACGGCGCCTTGCGGGTGTGGAACGACGACGAGATCGCGCCGAACACCGGCTTTCCCGCCCATCCCCACGCCAACATGGAAATCATCACCTATGTGCGCGAGGGCGCGATCACCCATCAGGACAGCCTCGGCAACGAAGGCCGCACCGAAGCGGGCGACGTGCAGGTGATGAGCGCCGGCAGCGGCATCCGCCACTCCGAGTACAATCTCGAGTCGACCAAGACACGCATCTTCCAGATCTGGATCGAGCCGACCGCGCGCGGCGGGCAGCCGACCTGGGGCTCGAAGCCGTTTCCGAAAGGAGACCGCTCGGGCAAGCTCGTCACCATCGCGAGCGGCTTCGAGCATGACACGGACGCGCTGCCGATCCGCGCCGATGCGCGGGTGCTCGCCACCACGCTGAAGGCCGGTGAGAGCGCCGAGTACGTGCCGCACAAGTCGCGGCACCTTTATCTGGTGCCCGCGGCGGGGTCAGTCCAAATTAACGGCGTGCGCGTCAACGCCCGCGACGGCGCCGCGATCCGCGACGAGGACAGGCTGAAGATCACGGCACTGGAAGATTCCGAGATCGTGCTCGTCGACGCGGCGTAACGGCTCTCTCTGTCATGGCCGGGCTTGTCCCGGCCATCCACGCCCCGCGACGAGCGAACAAGAACGTGGATGCCCGGGACGAGCCCGGGCATGACGACCCAAAAAAAGCACTCACTCAATCCCATCGGAGACATCATGACCAAAGTTCTCGTCCTGTATTATTCCGCCTATGGCCACATCGAAGCGATGGCCAATGCCGTTGCCGAAGGCGCGCGCGAAGCCGGTGCCACCGTCGACATCAAGCGCGTACCCGAGCTGGTGCCGGCCGAGGTCGCCAAGGCGTCCTATTACAAGCTCGACCAGGCCGCCCCCGTCGCGACGATCGAGGATCTCGCAAACTACGACGCGATCATCGTCGGCACCGGCACCCGCTTCGGCCGCATGGCCTCGCAGATGGCGAACTTCCTCGACCAGGCCGGCGGTCTCTGGGCCAAGGGCGCGCTGCACGGCAAGGTCGGCGGCGCCTTCACGGCGACCGCGACCCAGCATGGCGGCCAGGAGACGACGCTGTTCTCGATCATCACCAACCTGTTGCATTTCGGCATGGTCGTGGTCGGCCTGAACTACGGCTTTGCCGGCCAGATGAAGCTCGACGAGGTCACCGGCGGCGCACCTTACGGCGCCACCACGATCACCGGCGGCGACGGCAGCCGGCAGCCCAGCGCCAACGAGCTCGCCGGCGCACGCTATCAGGGCCGCCAGATCGCGGAGACAGCCAGGAAGCTGCACGGCTGAGCGCGGTTAAGCTTTACGTCCGAACCACTGCATGGCAGGTGCGATCTGGGCGGCATTCTCTTCTGGAGATGCCGCCCCATCTCTGTGGCCAGGATATTTCACCAAAAGCGATACGAATGGCTTTCGAACTCTTGTTGATCGCGCAGATGATCCGCAGGCCCGCTCAGGCGCTGGCGCGGCGCTGGTATTGCCGGAGCCTGTTCAAGGCCTCACGCGGCCGCTTTCACTGTGCCGGCTGCGCGAAGTCATGATGCTCTAGCCACTAGGCCTGCGTGATGTCCGCGTTGGGCTTAATGGGCGCAGTCGCGACAGGCGCCGGCGCTGTCGACAGCCACCAGCCCTCACCGGCGAACCAGCAGGTCTCGTCGGGAGCGCCCTCTCTCCGCAACGACTGCACGCCCTCCCACCCCCTTGCGAACGCCTCGGCCAGTCGCCGGGCGGCATCCGCGTTCTGCAATCCCGCGCAGCCGATGAATTGGGCACGCCCGAGGAATTTGGCGGGCCAGACCGCCCCCTCGTCGGGGCGCGTGATCATCAACATGCCGCCGATCATGCCTTCGGGCGCGAGTGGAAACACCAGCCGCCCACCGGGCAGCAAGGCATCGAGCCATTCGGTGGCCGGCTGCGCCGCACCCGCGCAGACATAGATCACGTCGGCTTTGGGAAGATCGGACGCGATGCCCGATCGATCCCGCACGTCCGTATGGGCGATGTCCTTCAGATTCTCGCGCGCGAGGCCTGCCAGACGTTCGTCGATCTCGTAGGCATGGACGCGGCCGCCGGGGCCGACGAGATGCGCGAGGATTGCGGTGTAATAGCCGCTCCCCGCGCCGATCTGGATCACAGTCTCGCCTTCCTTCACCGCGCAACCGCTGAGCCAATAGGCGTGCGCGCCGGGCATCCCGATATTGAGACCCCGCGCGCTGTCGAGCGCGAGCAGCGTGTTCTGATAGAGGAAAGCGGGATCATCATCGGGTGTGACAACATAGGGGTGGCCGCCAACCGAGATCGACCACGGCCCGGGTCCGGCGAACGTCTCGCGCCTGACGGTGCGAAACGCTTCTTCGATACGGGGGTCCGCGGCCCTCGCCGCGGCGCTGATCAACTGTGCATAGAATGCGCGATATTTTGCCGAACGATCTTCATGTCGCCTCCGGGAAACAGGCGGCGATAACACAACGATTGCGATAATCGAGTGACCCTACAATCCAGGGCGGCGCGTCAGCGCGTCCTCTTGCCCATCGCCTGCGCCGCAAAGGCGGCAAGCCTGGGGTGACGACGCAGGCCCTGCGCGGCGTGGTCGCGCCACGCGAAGGGCATGCCGCGCCAGGACAGCGCGGCGCTGACATCCGTCAGCGGCACCGGCTCGGCGCCGAAGCGGCGCTTGTATTCCTGGTTGCCGATGCTGAGGTCGAAACGGCGCACGCCTTCCGCATGCAGCGCCGCCATAGTGCGCTCGGTCACGAGCAGCCCCGGCGAGCAGTTCGACCAGGAATCGCCGGTGTGGCTGATGCGCAGCAGGAAATAGGTCTCACCGAACCTGACGCCGAGCGCGGTGGCGACAATGGCCTCGTCGCAAACCAGCGCCGAGATGACGGTATA
The DNA here is from genome assembly GCF_052871955.1 of Bradyrhizobium sp. CAR08. NCBI lineage: Bacteria > Pseudomonadati > Pseudomonadota > Alphaproteobacteria > Hyphomicrobiales > Nitrobacteraceae > Bradyrhizobium > Bradyrhizobium sp. CAR08. The sequence continues at coordinate 313,814 of NZ_JBIXJX010000005.1, read as the reverse complement.
ACCGTTCGCGACGCCCCGACGCGCGACCTCGCGATAAAATTGCGCATGGGTTTCGTCGTTGAGGACGAAGCGCGAGCCGAGCTTTCGCATGCGCGCCTGCTGCTGGGCATCCATCACGTCCAGCAGCTCGCGCGCACGCGCGACATCGGTGGCGATCTCGAATCGCGCGCCGGCGTGACGGTTGAAGACGCGCCAGCAGCGTGGCATCTGCATGCGCTTGATCGAGGCCTGGTAATCTTCATAGTCGTCGCCGGTCAGCACGAGGTTGCCGTTGAGCGAGCAGGATCCGATCCGGCCGAGCGACACCAGCGGGTTCGGGCTTCCGCCGATCCGGGCCGGCATCTTCTTCAGGCGCAGCAGATCGAAGCGGTCCGGCAATGCGCGCAATGCGCCGATCAGCGCCTTGCCGATCGCATCCATCGCCGCCGCGTCCAATGCGGCATCAAGCGCAAGGATCGGCGCGTTGTTGTCGCAGACGCCGAAATCGGCGAATTCGACGATGCGGATGCCGCGCCTGAGGTGGCTGATCATCGGCACCATTGCGATGTCCCTGCCGGTCGTGGCATCGGAGATCAATGCAATCAGCGGCGAGAGATTGTGGAACGCCTCGTACCAGGCGCCGAGCCAGTAGCCATGCTGGAATGCAGTGCGATGGCCTGCGTTCAGGCGCGATGCGGCCAGCGGCCACTCACGCACGAAATCGACCGCGATTCCCGACGTGCTGGACACAAGACCATCTGGTTGCTCGACGCTGAGGATCGTCATCCGCGGGACATACGATTACTGGTGTTTCCAGATAGATTATGTTTTGTCGCCGCCACAAGTGAGCTCACAGCTTATCGTTAAGCTGATGCCACTGCAGCCGCATCGGCTGCGACAAGTCGTCGGGGTCCGGTTCCATTTCCGCGACGCATTGGAACCTGGCCAGGAAGTGCAGGCCGGCCACGGCAACAGTGAACATGAACCAGATCGGATTTTGCCGTTCGAGCAGGAAGGTCTCGGTGGCCCCGTAGTACAGGCCGAACAGCCATACGGTCAGGAACAGCTTTGCCAAGGCACCGCTGCGGTTGTGAGTTCGGGCCGTCTGGAAATTGCCGAGCGGCGCGAGCACGAAGACGAGGATCACCAGCAACAGCCCCGGCAGGCCGATGGTGACCGCGAGGTCGAGATAGCTGTTGTGGCTGTGCGCCGCGCTCGTCGCCCATTCGGCGCCCTGGGCGGTCTGCCGCGCGGTCACGTCGTCCCAGAACGCGGCGTAGCCGTGACCGATGATCGGCTTCTCCGCGACAGCTGCGAGCGCGAACTCCCAGATGGCGGAACGGCCGGTGAAGGTGGGATCGAGCGGAAGCAGCCGCGTCATCGCTCCGAGCGCCGGGCTCATGACGCTGCCGACCGTCAGCAGGTTCATCGCGATCAGCGGCACGAAGCAGATGATCCGCTTCAGCCACAGGCCCGGCGTCACGCAGACCAGCGAGGCGAGCGCATAAATCGCAAGGCACAGTACCGACGACGTCTTGCCGCCGGTGAAGATCAGGAAGATTCCAGCCAGCGCGGCGATGGCCGGCCCCATCAAGAACGAACCAATGGCAGACAGGTAAATGCCGACATAAATCAGGATGGTCATCACCGGCGAAGCGATGTTCTTGTGACCAAAGCTGCCGCGCCAGTCGCCGGCCAACTGCGGCTCGGTGACGTCGAGTGCGGTGTGGATCGAGTATTGCGGCGCCACGAAGACGCCGAGATAGCAGAGCGCAAGCAGTACGAGGGCGGCGCCGCCGAGGCACAGGTTGAAGCTGCGCTGCGTCGGCGGCAGCAACGGCAACAGCACCGCGAGCGACATCACGCTGGCTGCGAGCATGAAGCGCTGCATCGAGACTCCGCGATTCTCGGAGAAGACGATGCTGATCAACAGCCAGCCGACCAGGCAGAGATGCAGCGGCGTCACCAGCGTCTTCAGCGCGGGCGCATCCGTTGCGGCGACCAACAGGACTGCGAGCGCGGCCAGCAGGCCCCAGGCGACATAAGTGAGCGCCATTCGTCCGCCGACGACGGTGGTGACATCCTCGCTGCGCAGGTCGGGAAACGGATCGAGCGTCACCAGCACGAGGAGCAGCGCTGCGACTGCGACGAGGCAGCGCGCCGCCCGCACGGCGTCGACCCCTGCAAGCCCATCGCGCAGGACGCCGCCGAACGATCGGGCCTCGACGTCGGTCATGTCAGTGGCGCTGCGATCCATGGCTCAAGGTGGTGGTGAAGCCCGGGGGAAGCTCGAAGTCTTAGCCGATCCCTGTTAAGCATCCGTCAACCAGTCCAGCGGGGCGCTGCGGCACCGCCTGCTGCCGCACGATGCTCCGCGCGATCTCGTAATATTGAAGCGCGCGCTGTTCCAGCGTCAGGTTGTCCAGCACGAAACCGCGGGGATCGAACGTATCGGCGGCGCACCCGGCCCAGAAATCATCCCAGCCCGCCTCAAACCCGGCGATGTCGACGAACTTGGCGCCGCAACGATCGTCCCAGTACGGCACCGACGACACCGGCGCGAACTGGACCCGATGCGGATAGTAGTCGGGGTCTCGCCACGGCCCGCCTGGATCCCAGGCCAGCACCGGCACGCCGCAAGACAATGCCTGCTGATAGGCGATGCCCTGGCTCTCGTTCTGGCAGAGGAAGATCATCGCACGCGATTGCGCGAGCGCGGCCCGATAGTCTTCTTCCTTGTAGCTGCCGTAACGCAGCTCGGCGAACGAGCGGCCTTCCCTCGTGAGCCGGGCGCGGACGGGTTCGATCAGCTCCGCCGCGTAGCGATCGCGGTCCCAGTGCACCTTGTCGTAGATCAGGACGTCGACGCTCTTCTGCGACGTCGCCGGCGGTGCCCAGAGATCCGTGTCGATGCCGATCGGCCAGGCCTCCGTGTCGGGCCAATGCGGCCGATACATGTCGGCGTACCACGGGCCGGGCACCACGACCTTCTTCACCGGCAGGCGCTTGAACAGGTCGGGATCGTCGAGCGGATGATTGTGGGCGGCGACGCCGAGCAGGATCGGATTTTTCCAGGCGAACTTGTCGAGCAAGAAGGTGCGGCCGATGATGCAGGCGAGTTCGCCCGGATGCCGCGCGATGTAGCCATAGTCGTTGACGCGATAGCGGATACCGAGCCGATCGAGCCCCGCACAGAGATTGAGGAACACGCGCAGCTGCCCGCTCATGCGCGGCTCGCCAAGCAGCATGCGACGCGCCATGCGCCGCAGATGCCGGTCGCCGGGAAACCAGCGATCGTCCTTGTCCTCGTAGAACAGGTTGAGGACCATATCGTCGGGATCGTAGTCGAATGTCTTTGCGGGCACTGGTGTCCATCCGCGGCGGCCTGATGCGCATTCTCGCATGGGACCGGCTGCCGCACTCTTCCTAATTTGCCACAGGCTTAATGCCGGCGGCTTAACGCTAATTGACGAAACCAACGCTGCGGCAGCCTTCACGGCGACGCTTTTTTCCCGATGCGAGTATCATCGAGGGCGGCCAGGGTTGCGATCGATCGCATTGCCAAGCGCAGATGCGCCCTGGTTAACAGACCGTTAAAGGCGAGCCGTATCTTGATCACCGCGGAAGACATTCTCGAATTGCCCGCCACGTCGCGCGTCGTTCCAGCGGCGCGCGTCCCGCTGCAGGTCGGCTCAACCACGTCGGTGTCCGTCGTCATTCCGGCCAAGAATGTTGCGGCTTATGTCGGCGAAACCCTCGCCAGCGCACTGGCACAAACCGAGGTCACCGAAGTGATCGTCGTGGACGACGGCTCGACCGACGACACCCCCGCCATCGTCCGCGCCATTCGTGACCCTCGACTGCGCCTGATGACCAACGGCGCCGCCGGCGTATCGGCAGCGCGCAATCTCGGCGCGCAGCATGCGAACGGCCAATGGCTGCTCTTCCTCGATGCCGACGATCGCCTGCGGCCCGGCGCGGTCGCGGCGCTGCTGGCGGCTGCGCGTGGCGCGCCGCGAGCGGTTCTGGTCTACGGCGACTACAATACGATCGACAGCGAGGGACGGCAGATCGGCCGTCGGGATCTGCTCAAGGGCCGCCGCAAACCGTCCGGCGACGTGCTGGCGCGGCTCGCCGCCGGCAACTTCATCGTCAATGGCGGCATTGCGCTCGCACGTGCAGAGGCCTTCCGCGCCATCGGCGGGTTCGACGTCTCGCTCAGATATTGCGAGGACTGGCACTGCTGGTGCCGCCTTGCCGCGATCGGCGAATTCGAATTTGCGCCGAACCTTCTGCTCGACTACCGCCTTCACACGGCCAACACCATGAACGCGGCGGTGCGGACGCCACAGGATTTCTTTCCGGCGATCGCGCGGGTGTTCGACGACGGGCTGATCATGGCGCGATTGCCCGCGGGCATGGCGGCCGGGCTGCGCCAGGCCGCCGAGGTTCATCTCGTCACGTATTCGGCAATGCAAGCGGTCCGCTTCGGTAGATATCGCCAGGCCTTCGCCTATCTCGGGATAGTCGGGCGCCGCTCGCTCAAATCGCTGCCGCGTTCCGCGGTCAGGGTCGCCCTCGCCTGCTTCGGTATTTAGCCCGCCGCCTCGGCGTCAGGACACGATCTTCGAGGCCTCATAGGGCTTCGGCTCGATGCCGAACGCGGCGAGCGCCGAGCCGAGCGCGACCATCACGGGATGCATCGCGACGACGGCTTTCGACGATTTCAGCAGAGCGGCCGCGCGCAACAGCGACAGCGGCAACCTCCCGAGCATCTGCGCAAACACCCACACTCGCGCCGCAGCGCCCTGCGCGGCCTTGGACTGCACACGATAATTGATCGCGCCGATGCGCAGGCCTCGCTTCACGATCCAGCCGAAACTGGTGCGGCTTTGCGGCACGGTCTCGGTGATGACTGCTTCCGCCGTCCAGTGGAAGGTCATGCCGGCGTCGCGGCAGCGCACGAAGAAATCGCAGTCGCCGCCCCCGAGGAAGTTGAAGCGCGGGTCGAAGGCGGGACGGGCAAAGCTCTCGAACGCCGCACGCGTGATCAGGCAATTGCCGCAGCCGTAGATCAAGGGCACAGCGCCGCTGTAATCATAGGCGGGACAGAAAACGGGGTGGCGCGAAAGCCAGGGCATGCGGTGGTCCTCGAAGACCGGCAGCACCGGCCCGCCGACCACATCGGCGCCGGTCGCCTCCGCGGTGCGGACCATCAGCTCGAGCCAATCGGGCGAGGCAATCTCGTCGTCGTCGATCATCAGGAACCGGGTCGCGGCGGGAAACAGCGCCAGCGCCGTCTCGAAGGCGGCGTTGATCGCCTGGACGTTGCCTTGCCGTTTCTCGACCAGGCAGACACCCTGAAGTCTGCCATCGGCGAGATACTCCGCGGCCACCGGCGCGCTTTCGCGCCGGACCGCATCGTTCTCGACCATGACGACGGCGAAAGAGCGCGGGGTGCGCTGGCTGGCGAGCGAGTCCAGTGTCAACCGCAGATGCTGCGGGCGGCGGAAGCAGGGGATGCAGACGACGATACCAACCGACAGGTCGATGATCCGGGAGCTGGCCGCGATCTCCCGGTTGGGATCGCGCACGGCATGCGAGATACGCGTGGCGGACAGGTCTGTCGGGATCAATGTCATGACGTTCTAGATGTCCGAGATAGATTGAAAAAGCCCTGCTTCGATCCCGGGATCAGCGCCGTCCCGCGACGGCACATCGCCCCGGGACGGATGCGTCCCAAAATGAACGGCCGGTTTGAGCCTGACGACGGCGCCAAGGCCGCCGATGTTCCGCCATCCATGCACTTAACCGCTTTCGGGTGTTTCTGCCGCGAAACCTTGCGCGCGTGATACTGCAATTCGCGGTCCACCGTGCCGACGGCGGCTGACGCGGACGATGCCGTAGTTAACGCACATGCTCATTAACCCGATCGTAAGCACCGCGGCGGGTGAAGCGACGCGGCATCGGATTTGCTCTACGGGCACACGAGATTTTTCCTGTAAATTTAAGTCGAACAAGCGCGGTCCGAAAAAAATGAACAAGCCAGCCACGATCGATTTCGCGACAGCCACGGCGGTCCAAATTCCCGCGGCCATTGCACACACTCAGGCGCTGCACGATCTCGTCCCCGGTGAAGCCCGCGACAGCCTGCTCGCCGTTCACGACGTACTGCGCCGCGAACTGCCACGGGGCCAGCTCGCCACCTACGAAGCCGGAGGCGGCTCGTGCAGCGTCCTGCCACCGGAATTGCTGAACCGCAGCAAGGTCACCGTCGTCGACATCGACGAGGACCAGGTTCGCAACAACAGCTATGCGGACGAAGCGATCCTCGGCGACGTCCAGACCTACCGCTTCGGGCGCGAGACCTTCGATCTGGTGATCTGCTACAACGTGATCGAACATCTTCCCAAGGTCGACGCCGCACTCTTGAATTTCCGCGATGCGCTCAAGCGCGGCGGGATGATTCTGATCGGCGCGCCCAATCCGCGCTCGTTGTCCGGGGTCGTCACCAAATACTCGCCGCACTGGTTCCACGTCTGGTTCTACCGGCACATTCGAGGCATCAAGGATGCCGGCCTGCCGGGCGAGCCGCCGTTCCCGACCTTCTTCCATCCCCTGGTGTCGCTGCCGAGGCTCGAAGCGTTTGCCGCCGCCAATGGCCTCGAGATGATCTACCGCCGTGAGGTCGAGAGCCCGCGCTATCCCGAGATGCGCCGGCGCAAGCCGCTGTTCGCAGCCCTGGTCGACGCCGGCGCCGCCGTTCTCAACGCCGTGCTCCCGCGCGGGACCGACGTCCGCCGCGGCGATTATCACGTCATCCTGCGGAAAAGCTGACGGCCATGGTGCGCGCGCGGCCGATCGCAAGACCAGCGAAGCCTCGCGGCCACGCCGCACGGGGTAACGAACCGTTAATCTCTGAAGGACCGCGCCATCGCACGCGTCACGACGACGCGTCGAAGAGTGGCACGCGCTTAAACGCTTTGTTTGCCATTTCGGTGAATAGTCCCTCAATGAGTATGGTTAATTTTCCCTGTTGCGTTGAGTGGGCACCTATATCTGAGGTGCGTGGCGTAGAGCGAAGAGTACCCCCTCGGCTCGCGGCACTTGGAATGAAAGCTGGGGATCATGCTTGACTATAACCAGCCGATAGATCGGGCCAGACCGGAGGCCCCGCAGCACCGGCCTCAGGCCGGCTTCAACGTGCTGGAGCTGGTCAATCTGCTCTGGCGGCGGAAGATCGCGATTGCCGTTGCCGCGCTGCTCGGTGCGACGCTTGCCGTCACCGTGGGCAAGAGCCTGACGCCCCGCTACACCGCCACCGCCCAGCTCTATGTCGACCCGCGCGAGCTTCAGCTCGTCGACCGCGAGCTAACGCCCCGCGCGCAGGACGTCTCCGGCATGTCGATGGTGGTCGAGAGCCAGGCGCGCCTGATCACCTCCAACAGCGTGCTGCTCCAGGTGATCCAGCAGGCTGATCTGGACAAGGATCCCGAATTCGGCGGCGGCGCCGACGGCAAAGGCGTGATGTCGTCGCTGCTCGGCCTGATCGGCCTTCAGCCCCACGCGCCCTCCGCCGCGGAGAAAAAGGAAGTGCAGCTCGCCGCCCTCGAGGCGCTGAACCGGCACATCACGATCCGCAAGACCGAGAAGAGCTTCATCGTCGACATCGAAGTCTGGTCGACCGATCCGGCGAAAGCGGCAATGCTCGCCAACACGCTGACCAGCGCCTACCTCGCGGAGTCCCGCAACTCGCAGGCGTCAGCCGCGCGGCGCGCCACCAACGATCTCTCCGGCCGCCTGAAGGAACTGCGCGAGCGGCTGCGCAACGCCGAGACCGTGCTCGCGACCTACAAGGCCCAGAACAATTTCGTCGGCACCCAGGACGCGCTGATCAGCGACCAGCAGCTTTCCGCCAGCAACCAGCGGCTTTCCGCCGCCCGCGCCGCGACGATGGACGCGCAGGCGCGCCTCGACCAGATCGAGGCGAGCCGGCGCACGACGGCAGATGCAGGCGCGAACTCCGAGGCGCTGCAATCGCCAACCATCGCCAACCTGCGCGCGCAATATGCCGACGCGCGCAAGAAATATGCGGAGCAGGCCGGCGAACTCGGCCCGCGTCATCCAGCGCTGCGCCAGACCGAAAAGCAGGTCGAGGATCTCAAGCGCACCATCAACGAAGAGATCGACCGCTTCGCCCAGTCCGCCAAGAACGATTTGACGCGCGCCCGCGACTTTGAAGCCTCGCTCAGCCGGGCGCTGGAGGCGCAGAAGCGGCAGAGCGTCCAGCTCAGCCAGGCCGCCGTGCGCCTGCGCGAACTCGAGCGCGAAGCCGATGCCAGCCGTGACGTCTATCAATCCTTCCTCAAGCGCTCGCGCGAGACCGAGGAGCAGGAGACGCTGAACACCTCGGCGGCCCGAATCATCGGCGAAGCGACGGTGCCGCAGCGGCGCTCGTTCCCGCCGGCGATGAGCCTGTTCGCCATGATCGGCTTCATCTTCGGCGCAATCGCTGCATCGAGCTGGTTCGTCGCGGCAGAGCTGCTGTTGGCCGGTGCGTTCGCGCCGGCACCGGCGCCGGCCCGTCCCAATCGCACTCCGTTGCCGCAAGCTCCGCGAGCTCCAGAGCCTTCGCGGGCGCCGGAGACTGCCCGGTCCCAGCCGGTCTCGCGAGCCCCGGAAGTCGCGGAGGCACTGCCGGAACTCGCCGCCCCGCCGCTGCAACCTTCGATGGTCGAGAAGCCCCTGATCGAAAAGCCGCTGATCGCGCGCCTCCAGGAGGCCGACGTCATCCACACGCTCGGTGCCATTCTCGCCACCGGCGGCGGCATCGACCTCACCCGGCTCGGCTGGCCAACGCTGCGCCCCGGCTTTCCACTGACGATGCTGCTCAACGCCTGGCGCGACATGCGCGCTACGGCGGCCCGGCGCGCCGGCGGAAAGACAATGCCGGTCATCGCGCTCGTCGGTGCCGGTGAGACCACCGGGCGCAGCGTGACCGCGCTGAATTTCGCGCTCGCGGCCGCGCGCGACGGCGCCCGGGTCCTGATGATCGATGCCGACCATCAGGCGCACCCGCTCTCGAACAAGGTCAGCCGTCCCGTCAAGAGCGAGCCGAGCAAGGTCGGATGGCTTTCGATCGGCAGCAAGGCCGCGCGCGAGATCAAGTCACTCAACGGCATCTCGATATTGCCGGCCGCCGAACGCGACGCCGGCAAGGCCACTGACGCCATCCGCAAGGCCATCGAGCAGGCGCGCTCCGCCGGCGGCTATGACCTTGTGATCCTTGACGGCCCCGCGGCGCCACTCACGGCCGGCAGCCGTAAGCTGCTCGATGATGCCGACGCGCTGGTGGCGGTGCTGCCGACCAGCCTCGACATCAACGACGGCCTGGAGGAGATCTTGAGCACACTCGGCCGCGCGGAGCGCAAGCTCGTCGGCGTCGTGCTCGACGAACTCACCCCTATGGCCCAAGCTCGCCAACGAGGCAGACAATATGCTTGAGCGCCGCATCAATCTCGATGGCCGGGCCGCAACCGCCGACGTGCCGCGGATCACCATCGGCGGCCTTCGCATGGCCGCACTCGATCTGGAAGCGACCGCAAATTTCATGATCGAGGCGACCGATCCGCGCCATCGCATCGGCCGTCCGCTGCACCTGACCTCGGCCAATGGCGAGGTGCTGGCGCGGTGCTCGACCGAACCCGAGACCGAGCGCCTGTTCCGCAGCGCTGACCTGATCAACGCCGATGGCCAGCCGCTGGTGGCGGCGTCCAGGCTACAATCCTGGTTTCCGTTGCCCGAGCGGGTCGCCACGACGGACCTGTTTCACGTCGTCGCGCGCAAGGCTGAAGCGGTCGGGCGCACCTTCTACATGTTCGGCGCCAGCGAGGACGAGAACGCCCTTGCGGTCGAGAACGTCCGAAAGATGTATCCAAACCTCAAGATCGTTGGCTACAGCCACGGTTATCTCCGTGGCGACGCGCTGCGCGCGAAGGTCGACGAGATCAACGCGCTTGCGCCGGATTATCTCTGGGTTGCGCTGGGCGTGCCAAACGAGCAGGCGTTCGTCGAGGAATTCACCCCGCATCTCACCAATGTCGGCGTCATCAAGACATCCGGCGGCCTGTTCAACTTCTTGTCGGGAAGCCGCGCCCGCGCGCCGCGATGGATGCAGAAGATCGGGCTGGAATGGGCCTGGCGCACCTTGCTCGAGCCCCGCCGCCTGTTCTGGCGCTATTTAACCACCAACCCACGCGCAATCTATCTGCTGTTCAGCCGCAATCGGCCCTTTAATAATCGCTGAGTAGACGACGACATGATCGCCGCCGGTTGCCAGCCCCGCCTGCGCTATTTCAACGCCAGCGGCGCCGGTATTGCGCCTTGCGGGCCGGGCTCATAAGCGGCTAAAGAGACTGTCACAGTCGGTGTCGGCAACTTTCCCGGCCGCCGCGTGTTTTGTATGGCCGCCGACACAAGCGGCACAATCGGCTCAGCCAATAGCGCGAGCCAGCTTTTCACAGCGAAGGCCACGATCGAGTCCGCGCATCGGCCTGCTTTCAGGCGCGACCCAAGGGAGCACGGAACGAATGCATCAGGCCGCAAACCTGCAATTCGAGCGCATGATGGACGAGCTCGTCCTCTGGCAGGCCATACCGGAGGGCGAACGATCGCCAGCGCCGGCCTGGTGGTGGGGTCCGGCAATGGCGGTGCTCGACGCGCACGAGCCGATGCCACACGCGTGGTGTTCTGAACTCGGTCTGAGCCACGACTCGAGCTTTGCCGAAGGCGCGCACGCCCTGCTCGCCCTGTTCGCCAAGCAAACCTCGCCGACCTGGCCGGATGATTTTCCGCGCAAGGCGGAAATCAAGGAAGACGACGCCCGCGAGCTGCACCCGCAGCCGTCAGACGACAGCGCTTTTCAACCGTAGCGCCGCGGCCGCGGTGGCGGCATGGTCCGGCTCCGGCTGGAGCGGCGGCGCGTAGGGCAGCTCCATGGGCTGCAGCAGCTCGGCCATCTGCCGCGCCGGCAGCGGCTTGGAGATCAGGAAGCCCTGCATCTCGTCGCAGCCATGGGCGCGCAGGAATGCCTCCTGTTCGGCATTCTCGACGCCTTCCGCCACCACGGTCATGCCGAGCGCCTTGCCCATGCTGATGATCGCCTGCGCGATCGCCTGGTCTTCCAAATCCTGCGGCAGGTCGCGCACGAAGGAGCGGTCGATCTTGATGGTGTCGATCGGGAAATGCTTCATCAGAGACATCGACGAATAGCCGGTGCCGAAATCGTCGATGGCGAGGCGAATGCCGCGACTCTGGATGGCGTCGAGTACCTTGAGCGCGCGCCCGACGTTGCGCATCATCATGCTCTCGGTGACTTCGAGCTGGAGCAGCACCGGCGACATCCCACTTGCGGCGAGCGCCTCGTCGACGTCCTGCAAGAGATGCTCGTCGACAAACTGGCGCGGCGACAGGTTGACCGCCATCGATACCGGCAAAAGGCCGCGGCGCTGCCAGGCCATGGCTTGCGCGCAGGCCTCCTTTACCACCCAGCGGCCGATCGGCACGATCAATCCGGTCTCCTCCGCGAGCGGAATGAACTGCGCCGGCGAGATGCTGCCCAGATCGGGGTGCGTCCAGCGCAGCAGGGCTTCCACGCCCGTGATCTGGCCGGTCTCCATGTCCACCTTGGGCTGGTAGTTCAAAGTGAACTGATTCCGCTCCAGCGCCCGGCGCAGCGCACTCTCCAACGACAGCCGCTCGATCGACTGCGTCTTCACTTCCTTGGAGAAGAAGCGATAGCCGTTCTTGCCGTCTTCCTTGGCGAGATACATCGCCATGTCGGCGTTCTTGGTCAGCGTCTGCACGTCGGAGCCGTTGGTCGGATACATCGCGATACCGATCGAGGCCGTGGTGTGGCACTCGTGCCCCGCTAGCTCCATGGGCTCCGCAAGCGCCGTCAACAGCCCGGTCGCGATGCGCTGGACGTCATCGATCTCGCCGCATTGATCGAGGATCAACACGAACTCGTCGCCGCCGAGCCGCGCCACGACGTCGGTTGCGCGCAGCGCACCACGCAGCCGGTTGGCCACTTCGAGCAGGAGCAGATCGCCGGCCTCGTGGCCCAGCGAATCATTGATGACCTTGAAACGATCGAGGTCGATGAACAGCACCGCAAAGCGCTGATCGTGGCGCTGCGCCTCGTCGATCGCCTCATGCAGCAACCCGTTGAAGGTCTCGCGGTTCGGCAGGTCGGTCAGGCTGTCGTGCGAAGCGAGGTATTCGATTCGCTCGTCGGCCTGGTTTTTCTCGTCGGCCCGGTCGAAATTCTCCATCGCGAAGGAGACGTTGTCGGCGAGGCGCTGCAACAGCTCGACGAACTCGGCCGTGAAGGTGCCGGGCTCGGTCGACATGTAGATCATGACGCCGACGGCCCGATCGTGTGCGACGAGGGGAAAAGCCGCGCCCGACCGCGCGCCGTCGTTGCGGACAATGGAATGAAAGGCGCGAACGCGATCGTCATTGAGATAGTCGTTGCTGATGCAGGGCTGGCGGGTGCGGAACGCCGTGCCGCTCATTCCGCGCCCCTCGGGGCGCTCGGGGTCGATTGATAGGCGGACATTGCGCGTGGTGTCAGACGACGGTCCGGCGCTCGACACGATCTCCAGCTGATCGCTATCGACCCTCGCCAGCGCAATGGTGGTCGAGGTGAACTTGGCGCCGTTCGATGCGGCGAGACAGACGAGGTCGAACAGTTCGGCGCGCGACTTCGCCCGCATGATCGCCTCGTTGGTCGCGCTCAGCGCCGCGAACATGCGAGCCAAACGCTCCGTCCGCGCCTCGTTGCGGGCCTTTTCCTCGGCGCGATCGAAATTATCGAGTGCAAATGACACGTTCTCGGCGAGGCGCCCGAGCAACTCGACCATATCGGGTGTGAACGTATTCTCTTCCGGCGCGAGGAAAAGCAGAATGCCGATCGGCTCCTGGCCGGCGCGCAGCAGCGGGAAGCTGGCAGCCGCTCGCGTTCCATCTTCGATCGCCTTAGAGTGCCAATGCGCCGCTCGGAGGTCGTGGAGATAGTCGTTGATGACGCTGGGCCCGCGGGTCCGCAGCGACATCCCTATGATTCCGCGACCCTCAGGATGGTCGGCGGAAACAAAGCAGGTGCGTCCCACCATCCGCTCCTGGAGGCGCCCCTTCACGGCAACCACGCGAACGAGTTCACGCTGGTCGTCCATAATGCCGATTGTCGCCGAGGCGAATACGCCGCCGAGCACGGCTGCCTGGCACGCCCCTTCGAACAGCTCCTCGCGCGTCTTGGCGCGCATGATTGCCTCGTTCGTCGCGCTCAGCGCCTCGAACATGCCGCTCAACCTGTCACGCTGCCTGTCGGCCTTCGCCTTCTCGTCGGCACGGTCGAAGTTCTCCAACGCGAAGGCGACATTGGCCTGGAGCTTGCGCAATAGCTCGACGAATTCGTCCGTGAAAGTGCCGCACTCGGGCGAATTGAACAGGAATACGCCTTCGACGCTGTCGCCGTTGAATAGCGGCATCGCGGTTGAGGACCTAATGCCATTGCGACGCGCGCTGGCGTGCCAAGGCTTGAGGCGGGCGTCTGCCAGGACGTCGTTGCTGATACAGGGCCGCCGCGTCCGGAACGCGGTGCCGGTCAGCCCTCGTCCTTCCGGCTCCTTGTCGCTGACCGACAGCCTGAAGGAACGCACTTCCTCGGCGTTCGGTCCGAAGGACGCAACAACACGAAGCAGTCCCGCATCGCGGTCAAGCAATGCAATGGAGGTCGAGGCGAACTTGGCGCCGTGCACCGTGGCTTCGCAAACCAGATCCAACAGTTCGCTGCGCGACCTTGCCCGCAGAATGGCTTCGTTCGTCGCGCTTAGCGCTGCGTACATACGCGCCAGCCGATCCTCCTCCAAGGCGATCCGGGCCTTCTCCTTGTCGCGGTCGAAGTTCTCGAGCGCAAAGCACACGTTTTCGGTCATGCGCAGCAACAATGCGACGATGCCTTCGTCTTTCGCCCAGGCTTTGCTCACGAAGAAAAACAGCACGCCGATGCTGGTGCCACGCTTGATCAAGGGAGCAGCCACGCAGGCGACGGCGCCGGCATTGACGTTGGCCTGCTCCCAGGTGGTCCCCTTGGTGCGATTGACGAGGTCGTCCTCAACGATCGCTTGCTGGGTCCGGAACACCTCGCCGGAGATGCCCTTGCCGTAGGGACTCTCCGGATCAATCGAGTAGCGCGACTGTCTGATCAGATCCAGATTATGTCCGGTCGCTGCCACCGGCGTCAGCCATTCGGAATCCGGCTCGTGCAGCAGAACGAAAGTGGCAAGCGATTTGCCGCTATAAACAGCGGCGTCGCAGACCCGCTGGTACAAGTCCAGCTCAGTGCTGGCTTGCAGAATTGCTTCGTTCGTCGCACTGAGCGCGCCGAACATGCGGTTGAGCCGCCGCACTGCCCGCTCGCCATCCAGGCGGGCTCCCTCGGTCGCGAAGCTCTCCAGCGCGTGAGAGATATTGGCCGACATCCGCTCGAACAACGAGACCATCGCCTCGTCGAGCGAGCCGGCGCCGGACCGCGTAACATACAACACCCCAATACTGCGTCCCATGCAGACCAGGGGTAGCGCCGCGGCCGCGCCGACACCCGCCGCCACGGCGCCGTTGCGCCATGCCAGCGAACGCGGATCGTTCAGGAAATCGTTGCTGATGCAGAGCTTCTGGCTGCGGAACGCCTCGCCGCCCACGCCCAAGCCTTCCGGCGTGCCAGCCTGCGTGGTGATCTCGATCGCGCTCAGCCGCGCCACGTCATCGCCGCGACCAGCGGCAAAGCGAAGCTTATGGCCATCCGGCTCCACAAGGAACACGGCCACGGCCATGAAGTCTCCACTCGCAAACCCGGCGTCGCAGACCTTCTGGTACAGCTCATCCGGCGATTTCGCGTAGAGGATCGCTTCGTTGATGGCGCTCAACGCCGCAAAGGTGCGCGCGAGTGTCGTCGGCACGATCTCAGCTCCCGGGCATTTCTGCCTTTTTTTCCCGGATGACGTTATGACCGGCGATCGCCTAAGTGGTCGTTATTGCGCGCTGCAAACCGTCGATCAAAGTGAACGAGCTGCGAACGACCTGCGCCAATCTGTCGAAAATGCCACCGCGCGGGACGAATCTTCGCCCGACGGCCCTGCTCGCTGCGAATTTGCAGCCCTGTATTGGTTTACAGGAGATTGATATCGCAGCCGCGCTTTGAGACCATGGCTCCCAACAAGCAGCCTGTTAAGGGCACCATGCCGGGGAAGCGCCATGCCGATCGTCCATGCCGACCGCCTCACGCGCATCAGCGCAGCGCTGCTTCGGGTTGCCGGGGCTTCCGAGGAAGAGGCCGACGCGGTCGCAAACGGCTGCGTCAACGCCAATCTCGCCGGCCACGATTCCCACGGCGTGATCGCCATTCCCACCTATGTTGACCGGATCAAGGCCGGCCACATCGTGCCCGGCGCCAGATGGACCATCGTGCAGGAATCGCCGACGACGACCGTGATCGACGGCCAGTGGGGTTTTGGCTTCCACGTCAACGCCAAGGCGATGGCGCTGACGATCGAGAAAGCGAAGACGGCGAATGTCGCCGCCTGCACCGTGTTCCGGCAAAGCCATGTCGGCCGCCTCGCCGCCTATCCGCTGATGGCAATGCGCGAAGGCATGATCGGGATCGCAACGGCGGATTCCGGCCGTTCGCCGAAGCATGTGGCGCCATTCGGCGGCAAGGAGGCACGGCTCGGCACCAATCCGATCTCGATCGCGGTGCCGTCCGACCTCGATGCGCCGTTCTACCTGGACATGGCGACCTCTGCGGTCGCGGCCGGCAAGATCCAGCTCGCGGTCGCCCGCGGCGAGGAAATCCCGCCGGGGTGGATCATCGATGCAGAGGGACGGCACACTACCGATCCAACCCAGTATCGCAAGGGCGGCGCGCTGCTGCCGCTCGGCGGCACCGAGGGCTACAAGGGCAGCGGCCTCGCCGCAATGGTCGAGGTCCTGTGCGGCCTGCTCACCGGCCTCGGTTTCGGCGTCGAGCCCACGGGCCGGCACAATGACGGCTGCTTCATGGCCGTGTTCAACGTCGCCGCGTTTCGCCCGCTGCAGGATTTCAAGCGCGAGGTCGCCGAGTTCGCACACTATCTCAAATCGACCCCGCCCTCCGAGGGCAGCAAGGGCGTGTTCTATCCCGGTGAGATCGAGGGCTTGCGTGAGCAGCAGCGCCTGCGCGACGGCATCGAGATCGAGGATGCGACCTGGGAAAAACTGCGCGCGCTGGCGCGCGAGTACAGGCTCGACACGGTCCTCGACCTGGCCTGACGGATTTCGGCCTGACGCAATTCGGAGAACAGCAGCATGACGCGGCAGATGGTACTGGTCGGCTTCCTTCAGGCCCAGAACTGCACGAATTTGCCGAGCTCGTGGCGACATCCGGACTCGCGCGACGATTCGATGTCGGCGGACTATTATCAGGAGATCGCCAAAATCCTCGAAGCCGGCAAGTTCCACATGGCCTTCTTCGACGACCGGCTGGCGATGCCGGACCGCTACGGCAACGATCACGCCCACACCGTCGAATACGGCATCCGCTGCGTGAAGATGGATCCCCTGATCGTGCTGACGACGATGGGCATGGTGACGGAGAAGCTCGGGTTGGGTGCGACCGGCTCGACGACTTATTTCGAGCCCTTCGACATCGCCCGCCGCTTCGCAACGCTCGACCTGATGTCGGGCGGACGCGCCGGATGGAACGTCGTGACCTCGCTCAATGACGGCGAGGCCTTCAACATGGGCCGGGATTCTCATCCCGAGCACGACGCCCGCTATGACCGCGCCGACGAATTCATGGAGATCGTTCTCGGCCATTGGGACACCTGGGAAGACGGCGCGCTCATCATGGACAAGACGAGCGGCCGCTTTGCCGATCCGGCCAAGGTGAAGCGGCTCGATCACAAGGGCCCATTCTACAAGTCCCGCGGTCCCTTCACGGTGCCCCGCTCCGACCAGGGCCATCCCGTGATCATCCAGGCCGGCGCGTCCGGCCGCGGCCAGCGCTTTGCAGGACGATGGGGTGAGGTGATCTTCACCGCCGCGCGCAACCTCGCCGCCGCCAAGGAAGGCTATGCGGCGGTGCGTAACGAGGCCGCGAAAGCCGGTCGGGATCCGGAGGCGATGTTCCTCTGCAACCTGACGACACCAGTCTGCGCCGCGACCAAAGCCGAGGCCGAAGACAAGATGGCGTTGATCAACAAGCTGCCGCTGCAGATCGATGCGCTGTCGCTGCTGGCCGAAGCGCTCAACTACGACTTCGCCTCCAAGGATCTCGACGAGCCGCTGACGACTGAGGAGTTGAAGAGCATGCAGGGCATTCTGGGCATCCGCGACGGCGTGCTCAAGAACTCCGGCAAAAGCAATCCGAGCGCGCGCGACTTCGTCACCTTCTCCGGCCGCGGTCAGGTCCAGGATGCGATGGTCGGCGGTCCCAAGGAGATCGCGGACAAGCTCGAAGAAATGTTCGTCGAGCGCGGCTGCGACGGTTTTGTCATCGCCGCGACCTATGTGCCCGGCTCCTATGCCGATTTCGTGCAACATATCGTCCCGGAATTGCAGCGGCGCGGATTGTTCCAGAAGGAGTATCGCGGCAAGACGCTGCGGGAAAATCTCGGGCTCAAGCGCCCGGCAGCCGGCGACTGGAAAGTGCAGCCGCGCGATGCCGCGGAATAACAACGGAGACACGGCATGCGCTGGCTGAAATTCACCGCTGCGAACAAGACGTCCTGGGGGATCGTCGAGGGTGACCAGGTCATCGCGATCGAGGGCGATCCCTTCGGAGAATGGCAACGCACCTCGCGCACGTATCAGCTCTCGCAGGTCAAGATCGAACTGCCGCTGATTCCGCGCACCTTCTACTGCGTCGGCTTGAATTACCTCAAGCATCTGAAGGAAGCCGCCGACAAGCGCGGCGAAGTGCCTGCTGTCCCCGACCGCCCCGAGATCGGCTATCGCGCGCAAAACGCGCTGATTGCGCATGACGAGGACGTCGCGATCCCGTCCTTTGCGACGGACAAGATCCACTACGAAGGCGAACTCGTTGTCGTCATCGGCAAGAAGGTGAAGCATCTCACCAATCAGAATGCGATGGATTGCGTCTTCGGCTACACCATCGGCAACGACGTCAGCGAACGAAGCTGGCAGAAGGCCGACCGCAGCCTGTGGCGGTCGAAGAACGCCGACACGTTCAAGCCGATGGGCCCGTGGATCGAGACCGAGGCCGACCTCGACAAGATGGAAACGATCGTCCGGGTCAACGGCAAGGAGACCAACCGCTTCCACACCAACGACATGATCTTTGGCGTGGTGCCGTTCCTAGTCGAGCTGACCAAGTATTTTACGCTATGGCCGGGCGATGTGATCTGGATGGGCACGGATGGTGCCTCGCCTGATATCAAGCACGGCGACGTCGTGGAGATCGACATCACCGGTGTCGGCACGCTGCGGAACAGGTTCGTGCGGGAAGAGCGGTGATCAACTCGTGGCGCCTGAGTGGCCCTTCACATGGTCGATAAACGCCCGCAGTTTCGGCATGATTTGCCGGTGGCCGGGATAGTAGAGGAAGACCCCCGGTGTCATCGGCGCGAATTGCTCCAGCACGCGGGCGAGTTTTCCCGTCGCTATGGCGCCTGTGGCCAATGGTGCGGGCACTTGCGCAAGACCCACACCTTCGATTGCTGCCCCCAGCATCGTGGGGAAATCGTAGGCGATGAAAGGTCCTGATACCGCAATCTCGATCGAACGGCCGCCGTCGTCGAGCGACCATGATGCGATCGCGCCGCTCGACCGCCGCAATCGCAAACAAGCGTGCGTACGCAGGTCGTCCGGATGCTCGGGCCGACCGGCACGCGCGAGGTAAGTGGGGCTGCCGACGACGATGAGCGGGAGCGGCTTGGTCAGCCGCACGGCGATCATGTCTGGGGCGATGAACTGCCCCATCCTGATGCCGGCATCAAAGCCTCCGGCCGCTAGATCGATCATCTCTTCGCTCGCGGCAAGCTCCACCTCGATCTCTGGATAGGTCTGGCAGAACGAGGCGATCAGCGGCTCGAGCAGGATCGGCACGACCGAGCGCGGTACGGTGAGGCGCAGGAGCCCGGCCGGTCGCCGTCCGAGCTCACGCGCCGCCCCGCTTGCCGCGATGAGTTCTTCGAACGCCGGTCTTGCGCGCGCGAAAAATCTTTCGCCGGCTTCGGTCAGACCGACGCTGCGGGTCGTACGGATGAAGAGCGCGGCGCCGACGCGCGCCTCGAGCGCGCGAACCGCCTGACTGATAGCCGAAGGCGTTACCCCGAGTTCAGCGGCCGCCCGGCGGAAACTGCGGTGCTGGGCAACGCTGAGGAACGCCTCCACGCCGTCGAGCGCTCCCTGCCTGACTGTGAAGTTCTGCTTCATAGCCCATCAACATTATCGCGAATAGTCGCCCGCGGAAAGCGGCCATACATCCGGATTGCAAATGAGCCGCACCGGAGACCGAAACCGATGAAGGCAATCCGCAACGCCGCCCTGGCACTCGCCCTCACACTGACAGGTATTACCGCCATGACCGATCCATCCCTTGCGCAAGCACAAGCGCCGTCACCCGCGACCACCGGGGTCATGGTCATCCTGACCGTGAAAGCGGGCATCACGCGCGAGCAAATCATGGCCGTCATGCCCGATGAAATCAGGCAGACCGTGCAGCTCTATCTCAACGGAAAGGTCCGCGAATGGTATTCGCGTTCCGACGGGCGCGGCGCCGTGTTCGTGCTGGATGCCAAGAATGATGCCGAAGCGCATGCGATCATGGATGGCTTGCCGCTCGCCAGGCAGGACCTCATCGAGCATGAATACATCGCGGTCGGCCCGCTCATGCCGCTTCGCCTGCTCATGGCCAAGCCCTAAGCGTCCATCGATGCCGAGCTTCGACCTCGACTATCCTGACATTCATAAGGACATCCGACGTGCCATCGAGCTTCAACCTTCCGTTCGTCCTCAGCGTCGCCGGCGCCTTCCTGACAAGCGCGGTGGTGGCCATCACCTACGTTTGGCCGGCGGTCGGCGCCATGCCGCGTCACGACGCCTTGCGGCTTCTCGCGGCTTTCCATGCGTTCAGGTTCCTAGGGATGAACTTCATGGTTGCCGGGTTCGTGTCCTCGGAATTGAGCCCGGACTTCGCCAGCGAAGTTGGATGGGGAGATCTCGTCGCCGCCACTCTCGCACTCATTTCAATGGCGGCGCTGTCCTGGCGATGGTCGATCGCCATCCCGATCGTCTGGACATTCAACGTCTGGGGTACGCTGGATCTCCTGAATGCGTACTACATGGGCGTGAGGATCCAGAATCCCGGCCTGTTCGGCGCCGGCATCTATATCCCCGCCCTTTATGTACCTCTGCTGCTGGTCAGCCACGTCCTCGTCTTCACGATCCTGCTGAGGCCCGGATCGGACAAGCAGGCAGCATGATACTGCGCCCGGGCCGCAATCCGACATGCCAGCCGAGATGGCTTGCGTCGATGCGCGGGATAGCCTCTGAGGAAGGAATGCCGATGAACAGCGATGCCGTTTCCGCCGCCGAAATTGCTCCGCGTCCCGTGCGGCTCAGCCTAATGTCGGCCGTCCTGTTCACGATACTCTGGACCTGGTTGATCTACGCGGTGCCGGCACTTCCGGAGAGCGGCATTCCGGCCCTGGGCGTTCGGCTGATGACGCATGGGCTCATCGCACTTGGTCTGTGGCTCGGCCTTGGAAACACTGACCTGACACCAGGACAGCGCCAGGCAACCTGGCTCGTCCTCATGGTGCCTTTGACGCTGTGGGCCACAGTCGCCTGGACCGCGGCCATCAACGGTGCATTTCGCGCGGGCGCCTCCGCCTTGCCGTTGCTTCCAGCCGCGATCCTGTTGCCGGTCATCCTCGGCGCTCCGGTGCTGCTGCTGTCAAAGCGAGTGGGACAATTGCTCGATGCAACGCCGCCGACGTGGTTGATCGCGCTTCAGCTCTATCGCATCTTTGGCAGCCAATGGCTCGCCTACTGGATGCGTGGGGTGCTGCCGGGCTTGTTTGCATTGCCGGCAGGAACTGGCGATGTGCTGACCGGCCTTTTCGCCGTGCCGGCAGCGCTCGCGCTCGCGACCGGAACGGCTGAGGGGCGAAAGGCAGCCATCCTCTGGAACCTGTTCGGCCTCGCCGATTTCGCCGTCGCGATCGGCTTGGGGATGATGATGTCGCCCGGCGCATTGCAGCTGATCATTTCGAACGGCCCGAGCATGGCCTTAGACACCTTTCCGAATGTGCTGACGCCCGCCTTCGTCGTGCCAAGCTCGATCCTGCTGCACGCGCTGTCGCTGCGCCAACTGTTTCGGCGCAGGCAGGAAGAGGCGGCGTAAGCGCTGCCTCTCAAAACGGCAGCGCGACGCCCGTCTTGATCTCCTTCAGCACCACGTTGCTTCTGACATAGCGGATGCCGGGAATGCGGAACATGAAGTCGTCGAGGAATCTGTTGTACGCCGCCATATCCTGCACGACGACACGCAAATGGTAATCGGCATCGCCCGTGGTCGCAAAGCACTCCAGCACCTCACGCCGCGTGGTCACCCGCGCGACGAACTCGTCGACGAATTTTGCGTCGTGCCGTTCCAGCGAGACGTGGAGGATCGCGGACATCGCAAAGCCGGCCTGCTCGCGCGCGACCAGGGCCGCATAGCCCCGGATGGCACCGCTCTCCTCCAGCGCGCGCACCCGGCGCCAGCATGCCGAAGTCGACATGCCGACTGCGTCGGCGAGCTGCTGGTTGGTGGCGCGGCCGTCCTTCTGAAGATAGGCGAGAATCCGCGCGTCCTGGTCTTCGATCATGGAAACCACCAAAATGGATTAATCTACCTTCCCGTAGATCGTTTTGGATAACTCTACCATAATAGGTACGCTATTCGGAAAGAAAGGTAAGACCTACCAGTTGCCCAGGCTTACTCTTCTCCCA
This sequence comes from Bradyrhizobium sp. CAR08, assembly GCF_052871955.1. NCBI lineage: Bacteria > Pseudomonadati > Pseudomonadota > Alphaproteobacteria > Hyphomicrobiales > Nitrobacteraceae > Bradyrhizobium > Bradyrhizobium sp. CAR08. The sequence goes on along the minus strand of NZ_JBIXJX010000005.1, from coordinate 291,779 downwards.
TCCGGCAAGGATGCCGTGGGGAGGTCCGCATGGACGCCATTTCGTCTCTCGATCCTTACGAGCTTTCCGACCGCTACGATCGCGAACGCGGCCGCGTCTTCCTCACCGGCACGCAGGCCATCGTCCGCATCGCGCTCGACCAGGTGCGGCGCGACCGTGCCGCGGGGCTGAACACGGCGGGCTTCATCTCAGGCTATCGCGGCTCGCCACTCGGCGGGATCGACCTCGAGCTGTGGCGCATCCACGAGCGACTGAAGCGGGACCGCATCGAATTCCTCCCCGCAGTGAACGAAGATCTTGCCGCGACCGCCGTGCTCGGCTCACAACAGGTCGAGACGCAAGCCGACCGCGAGGTCGATGGCGTGTTCGGTCTCTGGTACGGCAAGGGCCCCGGCGTCGATCGCTCCGGCGATGCGCTGAAACACGGCAACGCCTACGGCTCCTCACCGCATGGCGGCGTTCTGGTGGTCGCCGGCGACGACCATGGCTGCGTCTCGTCCTCGATGCCGCACCAGTCCGACGTCGCCTTCATGAGCTGGTTCATGCCGACGCTCCACCCCGCAAGCGTCAGCGAATATCTCGAATTCGGTGAATATGGCTACGCGCTGAGCCGCTTCACCGGCATGTGGGTCGGCTTCAAGGCGATCTCTGAGATCGTGGAATCCGGCGCGTCCGTCGCGCTGCGCCCACCGCGGGCCTTCCACCCGCCAGACTTCACGCCGCCACCCGGCGGCCTGCACTATCGCTGGCCCGATCTGCCCGGCCCGCAGATCGAGGAGCGGCTGGAGGCGAAGAAGCACGCGGTCTACGCCTTCGCAAAGGCTAATCCGATCGATCGTCACATCTACGACATCCCGGACGCCACCTACGGCATCGTCACCACGGGCAAGGCCCATCTCGATCTGATGGAAGCGCTGCGGCTGATGGGTCTCGACGAAGCGGACTGCCGCAGCATCGGCATCGACATCTACAAGGTCGGCATGGTCTGGCCGCTGGCGCTGCATGACGCGATGGCGTTCGTGAGGGGCAAGCGCGAGATCCTTGTCGTCGAGGAGAAGCGCGGCATCATCGAAAGCCAGTTCAAGGAATATTTTTACGATTATCCGGGCGAAAAACCCGAGCGCATGGTCGGTAAGCATGACGAGCAAGGGGCGCGGCTGATCTCCTGGACCGGCGAATTGTCACCGCGTGCGCTCGCTGGGGTGCTCGCACGCCGTCTCGATCCGATGTTCCCAGGCCTCAATCTCGCCGCACGCGCAGCCGGCTTGATGCCTGAGGCCTCGCGCACGATCAACGTCAGCGGTGCGACGCGTACGCCCTATTTCTGCTCGGGCTGCCCGCACAATACATCGACGAAAGTGCCCGAGGGTTCGAAGGCGCTGGCCGGCATCGGCTGTCATTTCATGGCCAGCTGGATGGACCGCGAGACATCGTCCCTGATCCAGATGGGAGGCGAAGGCGTGAATTGGGCCGCCTCGTCACGCTTCACCGGCAACAAGCACGTGTTCCAGAATCTGGGCGAAGGCACCTATTATCATTCGGGTTCGATGGCGATCCGGCAGGCGATCGCCGCCAAGGCCAACATCACCTACAAGATCCTGTTCAACGATGCCGTGGCGATGACCGGCGGCCAACCCGTCGACGGCCCAATCAGCGTCCACGCTATCGCGCACAGCGTCCGCGCCGAGGGCGTTGCGCGCATCGCGCTGGTGTCGGACGATCCGGCGCAATTTCCGCCAGGCGATCTTCCGGTCGGCGTGTCCCTCCATCCGCGCGAGAAGATGGACAGCGTGCAGCGCGAGCTGCGCGATATTCCCGGCGTCTCGGTGCTGATCTATCAGCAGACCTGCGCGACAGAGAAACGGCGTCGCCGCAAGCGTGGACAGATGATCGATCCCAAACGCTTCGCCTATATCAACGATCTCGTCTGCGAAGGCTGCGGCGACTGCTCGGTCGAATCCAACTGCCTCAGCGTCGAGCCCAAGGAGACGCCGTTCGGCCGGAAGCGCCGGATCAACCTCTCATCCTGCAACAAGGACTTTTCCTGCCTCAACGGGTTCTGCCCGAGCTTCGTCACCGTCGAGGGCGCGAGGCGCCGGAAGAAGGGCGCGAGCCGGATCGACGCGGTCGGCCACGCGGCCACGCTTCCCCTGCCCGGGCCCGCAACGCTCGACCGTCCCTATGATCTGCTCGTCACCGGCGTCGGCGGCACCGGCGTGATCACGGTCGGCGCGCTGATCGGCATGGCGGCCCACCTCGAAGGAAACGGTGTCTCGGTGCTGGATTTTACCGGCTTTGCGCAGAAATTCGGGCCGGTGCTGAGCTACATCCGGTTGGCCGCATCCCCCGACGCATTGCACCAGGTCCGTATCGACCAGGGCGCGGCCGATGCGCTGATCGGCTGCGACCTCGTCGTCAGCTCCTCGCCGAAGGCGTCCGGCACCTATCGAAAAGGTACGCGCGCCGCGGTCAACACCGCGGAGATGCCGACCGGCGACGTCGTCCGCTTCCGTGACGCCGATCTCGCCTCACCCGCCCGCCTGCGTGCGATCGGCCAGGTGATCGGCGACGGCAATCTCGACACCATCAACGCCAATGCGCTGGCCGAGCGCCTGCTCGGCGATGCCGTCTATGCCAATATCGTCATGCTGGGCTTTGCCTGGCAGCGCGGGCTGCTGCCGGTCTCGCTGTCGGCGCTGTTGCGCGCGATCGAGCTCAACGGCGTCGGGGTCGAAAGCAACAAGCAGGCTTTCGCCTGGGGCCGGATTGCAGCCGCCGATCCCGACTTCTTGCCGAAGGTGGACGAAGCGCCGAAGGCCGAGACGCTCGACCAGCTGATCGACCGCCGCGCCGACTTCCTCACGGCTTATCAGAACGATGCCTACGCAGCGCGCTATCGAGAGCGCGTTGCAAGTGTTCGCCATGCCGAAGCCAGCCTGAATAGCGAGGCATTGACCCAGGCGGTCGCGCACGCCCTGTTCAAGCTGATGGCCTACAAGGATGAGTACGAGGTGGCGCGCCTGCACATGCAGACCGGCTTCCTCGACGAGTTGAAAGGCGAATTCGAAGGCGACTTCAGCATCCAATATCACCTTGCCCCGCCGTTCCTGCCGTCGAAGCGCGATGCCCGCGGACGTCCGCGCAAGCACGCCTTCGGACAGTGGATCCAGATGCCGCTCGCCATGCTGGCGCGGGTGAAGGGATTGCGCGGGACGCCGTTCGATCCGTTCGGCTACACGGCGGAGCGGCGCGCCGAGCGGGAACTCATCACCTGGTACGATGGCGTCATCAAACGGCTGCTCGGCGGACTCGACGCGGCGCAACTGCCAAGCCTGGTCGCCATTGCAAAAGCGCCGATGGATATCCGGGGCTACGGGCCGGTTAAGGACGCCGCGATCGGGAAGGTGAAGGCCGAGGTCGAACGGCTGTTCGCCGAGCTCAATGCGCCATCACCTGCAAGGATGCGCGCCTACGGTTGACGGAGCGCCGACGAGACTTCAGCCTCTGGAGCCGAGGGGCGCCCTGATGGCGCTCCTGCAACCGGGTGACGCCTCATGGATTTCGACCAGTTGACCCTGACCCAGGCTGTGGCCGACCTCCGCGCCGGAAAAGTCACGAGCACCGCGCTCACGACGGAAGCTCTCGCCCGCGCCAAGGCCAATGCCGATCTGAATGCCTTCGTCACCCTGGACGAGGCCGGCGCTCTGAAGGCTGCGGCCGCATTCGACGCGAACGACAACAAGGACAAGCCGCTCGGCGGTGTTCCCATCGTGATCAAGGACAATATCGAGGTCACGGGGCTCCCCTGCAGCGCAGGAACGCCGGCGCTGAAGCATTACGTTCCGAGGGCCGACGCGCCGGTGGTCGCAAAATTGCGCGCGGCGGGCGCGGTCATCATCGGCAAGACCAGCATGCACGAGCTCGCTTTCGGCATCTCCGGCTACAACACCGCATTCAAGACCGGCGCGGAGTTCGGCGTGCGCAACGCCTATGACCGCACCCTGATCGCGGGCGGCTCCTCCTCAGGAACGGGCGTCGCGATCGGCGCGCGGATCGTCGCGGGCGGGCTCGGCACCGACACTGGCGGATCGGTCAGGGTCCCCGCCGCACTGAATGGATGTGCCTCGCTGCGTCCGACGGTCGGACGCTATCCGCAAGCTGGCATCGCGCCGATCTCGCACACCCGCGACACCGCGGGCCCGATGGCGGCGACCGCGGCGGATGTCGAACTCCTCGACCGCGTCATAGCAGGTGGCGAAGCCGTTCAGGCGGCCGATCTGAAGCAGATGCGAATCGGCATCGTGAGGTCGATGCTGACAAATCTCGACGCTGACACCAACGCCGCTTTCCAGGCAGCAGTGGCGAAGATGAAAGCGCAGGGTGTCACGATGGTCGAGATCGAAATGCCGCAACTGGCCGAGTTCAATGGCCAGGTCAGCTTTCCGGTCGCGCTGTACGAAGCCTATGACGATCTGGTCGCCTATCTGGACCACACCGGCACGGGCCTCAGCATCGAGGCGATGGCAAGGGACATCTCCAGCGCCGACGTCAAGGGCACCTATGATGGCCTGGTGATCCCGCGCAAACTGCCTGCCCCCGATGGCACGCTGGTTGACGCCAAGCCGATCTATGACGCCGCGATCAATAGTGCACGCCCCGCGCTCCAGGTGCTTTACAGCAGGACTTTCGCCGACAACCGGCTCGATGCCATCGCCTTCCCGACCACGCCGCGCGTCGCCATTGCCTCCAATCCGGATTCCAGCAGCCTCGAGAATTTCGGGTTGTTCATCCAGAACACCGATCCCGGCAGCAATGCCGGCATTCCCGGCATCCAGATCCCGATTGCGCTCGGCGCGGTCAGCAAACTTCCGATCGGACTCGAGCTGGATGGCCCTGCAGGCAGCGACCGCCGCCTGCTTGCGCTCGGCATGGCGCTTGAAAAAGTGTTCGGACGGCTGCCGGCGCCACCCCGCTCATGAATAGGGATTGATCAGCTTCTGCTGCTCGGCGCTGTGATGCACGAGCATGTCGATAAAGGTCCTGACCTTCGCCGACAGATGATGCCGGTGCGGATAGACCGCGTTCATCGACATCTCGACGGGACGATATTCGGGCAGAAGGCGAACGAGATGACCGGCTTCGAGATCGCCCTGGACGAGAAAACCGGCCATCAGGCAGACGGCAGCGCCTTCCAGCGCCACCTTTCGCAAGGCCTCACCGCTGTTGGTGATAAAGCTGCCGGAGATGCGCACCGATGCCGGCGTGCCCTTGCGATCGAAGAAGCGCCAATCTTCGCCGAACGGATAATTCAAGTGACGGGCGCAATTGTGCGCGGTGAGCTCATCGAGCTTCTGCACGCGACCGTGCCTTTCGAGGTAGTCGTGCGAGCAGCACAGCACGTGCCGCCAGGTTGCGAGGCTGCGAACGATCAGGCTCGAATCCGGCGGCGCGGTCATGCGCAGAGCAACGTCATAGCCTTCTTCGATGAGGTCGATTTCGGGCTCGCCCATCCGCAGATCGATCTTGAGCTCCGGATAGGTCGACAGGAGCTTCGCCACCACGGGCGCAACGAACGGCACCATGTGCGTGGCGACGTGGATCCGTAGCGTGCCGCGGGGCACCGACTGCAATTCGCTCGCGATATCGTCGGCCTGTTTGATTTCGGCGAGTATCTGGATGCAGCGGTCGTAATAGGCCTTGCCGATGTCGGTGAGGCTGACCTTGCGCGTGGTGCGCTGAAGCAGCCTCACGCCGAGCCGGTCTTCCAGCGCCTGGACGTGATTGCTCACCATGGTGGTCGACATGTTGAGCTTGCGGGCTGCTGCAGAGAAGCCGCCGGTCTCGACCACCCGGCTGAAGACTTCGAGACTGGTCAATCGGTCCATGCCGACTGATTATCCGCTCTTGAGAGATAATCGCAAGGAATTCCGTCCGATTATCCATCAAACCGCTCCTGCGGGCAGCGCGGATGCGTTAGCCGCAATCCCTCGACAGGCGCGGCAATCGCTCTGGGGCAGTCGTACCTCCGGCTCGATAGATCATACGGGCCAAGGCGAGATCCCGGGACTATCCACTGTCAGCGGATAATCCTTTCGGCATTTCGCTGATTATCGATCGGACGAGGAAGACCGATAGTCTGGGTCAGCCGAAGGAGACTGCCATGTCCGAGATGCCCCGCACCAAAAACTTTCAGCAAGCGACTGAAATACCGCAAGCTACCCCGACGGCGCCGGTGCGTGGTCCCGCCCGGAATACGGTCCGGCGGGCGGCGCTGGCGCTCGCGTTCCTTGCGGGCACGGCTGCGGTTGTCCATTACGGACACGACTACTGGGTCAACGGCCGTTATCTCGAGACAACCGACGACGCCTATGTGAAGGCCGACTCCACGATCATCGCGCCAAAGGTCTCGGGCTACATCGCCAAGGTGCTGGTCAGCGACAACGAAAAGGTCAAAGCGGGCCAGCTGCTGGCGAAGATCGACGACCGCGACTTCAAGGCGGCGCTCAATCAGGCCCGCGCCGATGTCGCTGCGGCGGAAGCGGCAGTGCGGAACCTCGACGCCCAGCTCGAACTCCAGCAGCCGATCATCGAGCAGAGCACAGCCGATGTCGCTGCTGCGGACGCGAATCTGAAATTTGCGCAGGAGGAGCGCGCCCGCTACGACGACCTGATGAAGTCGGGCTCCGGCACGATTCAGCGCGCGCAACAGACTGACGCCGCGTTGCGCGCCAGCAACGCGCAACTGCAACATGCCAGGTCGGGCCTCGTGGCCGCGCAACGCAAGGTCGACGTGCTCACGACCCAGCGCGCGCAGGCTACTGCCCAGCTCGAACATGCGCGTGCGGTCGCGGAGCAGGCGACGCTCAATCTCTCCTACACCGAGATTACCGCGCCGGTCGACGGAACGGTCGGCGCCCGCTCACTGCGCGTGGGACAGTTCGTGCAGGCCGGCACGCAATTGATGGCGGTGGTGCCGCTCGATGCGGTCTATGTCGTGGCGAATTTCAAGGAGACGCAGCTCACACATGTCCGCGCCGGCCAGCCGGTCGAGCTGCACGTCGACAGTTTCCGCAACCAGACCCTGCGCGGCCATGTCGACAGCCTGTCGCCGGCGAGCGGCCTTGAATTCGCATTGCTGCCGCCCGACAACGCCACCGGCAATTTCACCAAGATCGTGCAACGGGTGCCGGTGAAGATCGTGCTCGACGACCACAGCCTGACCGGCCTGCTGCGCCCCGGCATGTCCGCGGTGCCGACCGTCGACACCAAGCAGACCGTGCTGGCCGAGCGTGAGACGGCGAAGCATCTCGCCGACAACGCGGCCCGTCCGAACGGCGGTTGAAGCCGGAAAGGTCCGGCGGGACTATCAAGTCCTACCGGATGATCCTTCCCAAACTTGGTCGATTATCGAAACGAACTGCCTGATCCATCCTGTCTCCGTAACCGAGACGAGGCTTCCATGAGCACGCTCCAACCGACCGTTAATACCACGGCCGATATCCCCGCTCCCGTCGCGGCCCCCGCAACGCCCGCCGTCTCGACCAAGACCTGGATCGCCGTGATCGGCGCGACGCTCGGCGCCTTCATGGCGGTGCTGAACATCCAGATCGTCAATGCCTCACTCGCCGATATCCAGGGCGCGATCGGCGCCGGCATTGATGACGGCGGCTGGATCTCGACCTCCTATCTGATCGCGGAGATCGTGGTGATCCCGCTGTCCGGCTGGCTGGCGCAGGTGTTCTCGATCCGCATCTATCTCCTCACCAATGCGGTCCTGTTCCTGGTCCTGTCAGCCGCCTGTGCGTTGGCGCAAGACCTGCCGCAGATGATCGTGCTGCGGGCGGTGCAAGGGTTTACCGGCGGCGTGCTGATTCCGATGGCGTTCACACTCATCATCACATTGCTGCCGCGCGCCAAGCAACCCGTGGGCCTTGCGCTGTTCGCGCTGTCGGCGACGTTCGCGCCCGCGATCGGCCCGACCATCGGCGGCTATCTCACCGAGAATTTTGGCTGGCAGTACATCTTCTATGTCAACGTTGTCCCCGGCACGATCATGGTCGGCATGCTCTGGTACGCGCTCGATGCAAAGCCCATGAAGCTGTCGTTGCTGCGCGACGGCGACTGGGCCGGCATCATCACCATGGCGATCGGATTGTCGGCGCTGCAGACCGTGCTCGAGGAAGGCAACAAAGACGACTGGTTCGGCTCGCCCTTCATCGTCAAGCTGTCCGTCATCGCGGCCGTGGCGCTGAGCGCCTTCCTGATCATCGAGCTCACCGTGAAGAAGCCGCTCCTGAACCTGCGTCTGCTGGTCCGCCGCAATTTCGGCTTCGGCATGCTCGCGAATTTCCTGCTGGGAATCGCGCTCTACGGCTCGGTGTTCATCCTGCCGCAATATCTGGCCCGCATCCAGGGCTACAATGCCGAGCAGATCGGCATGGTGCTGGCTTGGACCGGCCTGCCGCAGCTGGTGCTGATCCCGCTGGTCCCGCGGTTGATGCAGAAGCTCGATGCGCGGCTCATCATCGGCGTCGGCTTCGTCCTGTTCGCGGCCTCCAACTTTATGAACATCTACATGACCGGCAACTATGCCGCCGATCAATTGCTCTGGCCCAATGTGGTTCGTGCGATCGGCCAGGCGCTGGTAATGGCGCCGCTGTCTGCGGTGGCGACCTCAGGCATCGAACCGGAGAACGCGGGCTCGGCCTCCGGCCTGTTCAACATGATGCGCAACCTCGGCGGCGCCGTCGGCATCGCGCTGTTGCAGACCCTGCTGACCAAGCGCGAGCAGTATCACTCCAACGTGCTGATGCAGTCAGTCTCGCTGTTCGAGCAGGCGACGCGGACGCGGCTGGAACAGCTCACCCAATACTTCGTCAATCACGGCATTCTCGATCGGGCGGACGCGTTGCATCGCGCCTATGTTGCGATCGGCCATATCGTGCAGAAGCAGGCCTATATCCTCGCCTTCAGCGACACCTTCTATCTGCTCGGCGTGGCACTGATCGTCGCGCTGATCGCCACCCTCTTCCTGAAGAAGGCCGGCCCCGCCTCGGCCGGCGGCGCCCACTGACATCACCCCAGCAAGCAAGGAGAACGACCATGAAACCCCGCATGAATTTCTACCAGGCCGCACCCGACACGATGAAGGCGCTGATGGCACTGGAAGAGCAGATCCAGTCGACGGGCCTCGAGAAATCGCTGATCGAGCTCGTCAAGATCCGCGCGTCGCAGATCAACGGCTGCGCCTTCTGCATCAACATGCACACCGAGGACGCCCGCAAGCGCGGCGAGACCGAGCAGCGCATCTATCTGCTCAACGCTTGGCGCGAATCGCCGCTCTACACCGACCGCGAGCGCGCCGCGCTGGCCTGGACGGAATCAGTGACGCTGATCGCCGAGACGCACGCGCCTGATGACGTCTACGAGCAGGTCCGCGCGCAATTCTCCGATGCGGAGACGGTGAACCTGACCATGCTGATCGGCGCCATCAATGCCTGGAACAGGCTAGCGATCGCGTTCCGTGCGGTTCACCCGGTAAAGGTGAAGGCGTCGGTGGCGTGAGGTGCTGACGCATGAGGCCAAACTGCCTCAATACATTCGCCTGTCATGCCCCGGCTTAACCGGGGCATCCAGTACGCCGCGGCTTCTCGAGTCCAGCACTCCCGTCACGGAGTACTGGATCGCCCGGTCAAGCCGGGCGATGACGGCGGTGGGTAGCTTAAACCGCCGTCGCCTTCGCGAACTCCACGTAGATCTCGCGCAGCCGCATGGCGATCGGGCCGGGCTTGCCGTTGCCGACCTTCTTGCCGTCGATCGCAACCACCGGCTGGACGAACAGCGACGCCGAGGTGGCGAAGGCTTCCTTGGCGGCGAGCGCCTCGGCGACCGTGAAGGAACGCTCTTCGACGCGGAGCTGACGCTCTTCCGCCAGCGCCACCACCGCCTTGCGGGTGCAGCCCGGCAGGATCGCGTTGGAGTTCTTGCGGGTCACGATGACGTCGTCCTGGGTCAGGATGAACGCTGAAGACGAACCGCCTTCGGTGACGTAACCGTCTTCCAGCATCCAGGCTTCGCCCGCACCGGCTTCGGCCGCGGCCTGCTTTGCCAGCACTTGCGCCAGCAATGCTACGCTCTTGATGTCACGCCGCTCCCAGCGGATGTCGGGCACGGTGATCACATTGATGCCGGTCTTGGCCGAGGCGGCGTTGATGATGTCCTTCTCCGACGTGAACATCACCAGGCTCGACTTGACGTCGCCCTTGGGGAAGGCGAAGTCGCGGCCCTTGTCGGCGCCGCGGGTGACCTGGAGATAGACGAGGCCGTTCTCGACCTTGTTGCGTGCAATCAGCTCCTGCTGGATCTCGGTGATGCGCTCGCCCGTCTCCGGGAGCCTCAGCTTGATCTCGCCGACCGAGCGCTCCAGCCGCGCCAGATGCGAGGCATTGTCGACCAACTTGCCGTCGAGCACGGCCGAGACCTCATAGATGCCGTCGGCGAACAGGAAGCCGCGATCGAGGACCGAAATTTTGGCGTCCGAAAGCGGGACGAATGAGCCGTTGACATAGGCGATCGGATCCAAGGCAGGTCTCCTGGTGGGAATAGGGATTACCCGCTGGTATAAGGGATTTGTCGGTGCCACGAAACCCTCAACCCGTCATTCCCGACCGGCGCCAGGAGGCACGTCGCGGAATGACAGTGGGATCAATGCGACAGAATCTTCGACAAGAACTTCTGCGCGCGGTCGCTGCGGGGCTTGCCGAAGAAATCGTCCTTCGGGGCGTCCTCGACGATCTCGCCGCGGTCCATGAAGATCACGCGGTTGGCGACCTTGCGGGCAAAGCCCATCTCGTGCGTCACGACCATCATGGTCATGCCCTCATGGGCGAGGTCTACCATGACGTCGAGCACCTCGCTCACCATTTCGGGGTCGAGCGCCGAGGTCGGCTCGTCGAACAGCATGACGATGGGATCCATCGCGAGCGCGCGGGCGATCGCCACGCGCTGCTGCTGGCCGCCGGACAGGTTCGCGGGAAATTTTTGCGCCTGTTCCTTCAGGCCGACCCGCTCCAGCAGCTGCATGCCTTTCGCCACCGCCTTGTCGCGCGACCGGTCGAGCACCTTCTGCTGCGCGAGGCAGAGATTATCAATGATCTTCAGATGCGGAAACAGCTCGAAGTGCTGAAAAACCATGCCGACACGCGCGCGCAGCTTGGGCAGATTGGTCCTGGGGTCGTTGACCTTAGTGCCATCGACGCTGATGTCGCCTTTCTGGAATGGCTCCAGCGCGTTGACGCATTTGATCAGCGTCGACTTGCCTGATCCCGACGGACCGCAGACCACGACCACCTCGCCCTTGGCGACGCTGGTGGTGCAGTCGGTCAGCACCTGGAAGGCCGGGCTGTACCATTTGTCGACGTGGCTGATCTCGATCATGGCAAACTCTATCGAATGATGGCGATGCGCGCCTGCAGGCGGCGAACGCCGAAGGACGCGATACAGGAGATGGTGAAGTAGACGATCGCTGCGAATAGATACATTTCGACCAGACGGCCGTCGCGCTGCGCGACCTTGCTAGCCGCACCGAGGAAATCGGTGATCGACAGCACATAGACCAGTGAGGTGTCCTGGAACAGCACGATGGTCTGCGTGATCAGGACCGGCAGCATGTTGCGGAAGGCCTGCGGCAGAACGACGTAGCGCATGGTCTGGGCGTAGGTCAGGCCGAGCGCGTTGGCTGCGGCCGGCTGGCCGCGCGAGATCGACTGGATGCCGGCACGCATGATCTCGGAGAAGTACGCGGCCTCGAACATGATGAAGGTGATGAGCGAGGACGCGAACGCGCCGACACTGATCGGACGCGACGCGCCAGTTACCCATTGCCCGATATAGGGCACCAGGAAGTAGAACCAGAAGATCACCAGCACCAGCGGCAGCGAGCGCATGAAGTCGACATAGACGCCCGCGATGCGGCCCAGCACCTTGTAGCCGGACAGCCGCATCAGCGCGATCGCCGTGCCGAAGACGAGGCCGCCGAGTGCAGCAAGCCCGGTCAGCATCAGCGTGAACGTCATGCCCTCATAGAATAGATAGGGCAGCGTGCGGATGATGACCCCGAAATCAAAATTGCTGAACATGGCGCTACTTCCCCGTGATGTAGCCGGGGATCGCGACCCAGCGCTCGAGGAAGCGCATCGCGGTCACGACGACGGCGTTGACGAGGAGATAGAGGATGGTCGCAGCGGTGAAGGCCTCGAACACCTGGAACGAGAATTCCTGCATCGAGCGCGCCTGGCCGGTCAGTTCGAGCAAACCAATGGTGATGGCCACAGCCGTGTTCTTGATGGTGTTGAGGAACTCGGACGTCAGCGGCGGCAGGATGATGCGAAAAGCCATCGGCAGCAGGATGTAGCGATAAGCCTGCAGGGTCGTCAGGCCGAGTGCGGTCGCCGCCATCTTCTGCCCGCGCGGCAGCGATCCGATGCCGGCCTGCAACTGCACGGCGACGCGCGCCGACATGAAGAACCCGATGCCAATCGCGGCCGTCCAGAACGGCGCGTTCGGCAGTTGTTTCAGCCACAATCCCGCGGACCTTGGCAACACTTCCGGCAGCACGAAAAACCACAGGAAGAGCTGCACCAGCAGCGGCATGTTGCGGAAGAATTCAACATAGGCAAAGCCGAACCAGTACGCTCCCTTCGACGGCAGTGTGCGCATCACGCCGACGATCGATCCGGTGATCAGCGCGATGATCCAGGCGAGCGCACCCGTCTTGAGGGTCAGCACCAGGCCCGACAACAGCATGTCGAGATAGGTGCCGGTCCCCATCGGGTTCGGCTGGAAAAAGATTCCCCAGTTCCAGTTGTAGTTCACGTGTCCCCCGCGCGAACGCGCCAGTCATCGATGTCCTGGCGCCTATGCAAATGTCCGGCCATCCTGGAGTCAAGATGGCCGGACACGATCCCGATCGAAAGATCGAGGTTATAGCTTACTTATAATCGTCCGGGTTTGGCGAGTCCGTCGGCTTGGCAAACTCGTTCTTCAGCTCGGCCGAGATCGGCGTGTTGAGATTGAGGCCCTTCGGCGGGATCTTCTGCGTGAACCACTTGTCGTAGATCTTCTGGCCCTCGCCGGAGGTGTAGAGCGCAGCGGTCGCCGCGTCGACGACCTTCTTGAAGGCCGCGTCGTCCTTGCGCAGCATGATGCCGTAGGGCTCAGGCTTGGAGAACGCGTCCTTGGAGATGACGTAGTCATCGGGCGACTTCGAGCCGGCAACGAGGCTCGCGAGCAGGATATCATCCATCACGAAGGCGACCGCACGGTCGGTCTCGACCATCAGGAAGGCCTCGGCGTGGTCCTTGGCCGGAATGATGTTTGCGCCGAGGCTTTTTGCAACATTGGCCTCGGTGAGCTGTTTGATGTTGGTGGTGCCGGCAGTGGAAACCACCGATTTTCCCTTGAGGTCGTCAATCGCCTTCAGGCCACTCGACTTCTTGAAGACGTAGCGGCTGGCGGTCAAATAATGGGTGTTGGTGAAGGCAACCTGCTTCTGGCGCTCGGCATTGTTGGTGGTCGAGCCGCATTCGAGATCGATGGTGCCGTTCGCCATCAGCGGGATCCGGGTCGCCGAGGTCACCGGATTGAGCTTGACCTCGAGCTTGTCGAGCTTGAGCTCCTTCTTCACGGCGTCGACGATCTTGTAGCAGATGTCCATCGCGTAGCCGATGGGCTTCTGGTTGTCGTCGAGATAAGAGAACGGGATCGAGGAGTCGCGGAAGCCGAGCGTAATGGCGCCGGTGTCCTTGATGTTCTTGAGCGTGCCGGTCAGCTCCTCGGCCCCGGCCTGGCCGACGGCGAAGGTCGCGGCGAGCGCGAGGCCGATGCTACGGAAATGTTTCACGTTTTGGTCCCCTTTCAGGATGATGCCGGCGGGATGCAAGCACAAATTGGGTTGGAATAGAATGTGACTTTTGGCTGGATCGCGGCTCCGGTTAACGGCTCAGGCCGGCGGGCGCGTTAGCGGGCTTGTTAGCGGGCTTGGCAATTCCCCGAGATCCCAGAACAGGCCGGCCATCACCGTCAAGGCCTCTTCGGTCAATGGCAGCAGGATGTGCTCATTGGGCGCATGCTGGGAGCAGCCGGGATAGGAGTGCGGCACCCAGATCGTCGGCAGGCCCAATATCTCGGAAAACACGTCATTGGGCAGCGAGCCGCCGAAATTCGGCAGCACCGCCGGCACTTTGCCGGTGGTCTCCTTCACCGAATTCGCCGCCCATGCGATCCAGGGGCTGTCGAAATCGGTGCGCGATGCCGCGAAGCTCTGTGCGGCCCGCACTTCGACCATCGGAAAACCCCTTTCGACCAGATGCGCACGGACGGCTTCGATCAGGCCGTCGACCTTGGTGCCGACCACGAAGCGCAGTTGCAGCACGGCATTGGCGTGGCCGGGAATGGCGTTGGCCGGCTTCTCGATGTTTCCCGACGACATCGCCAGCACTTCGAGCGTGTTCCAGGCATAGAGCCGCTCGGCCGCCGAAAGACCCTCCTCGCCCCAGTTCTCGGCCAACGCCGGCTCGTCCTCGGTCGGCACCACCTGCACGTCCGCAAGATAGCTGCGGATCTGGTTGGTGAGGCGCGGCGGCTTCAGCGCGTCCAGCTGAAGGCGGCCGTGGCCGTCGACCAGCGTCGAGATCGCGTTGACCAGAATGGTCGCTGGGTTGGCGAGCACACCGCCCCAATTGCCGGAGTGATGGCCGCCGTCGCGAAGGTTCACATCGAGATGAATGCGGATGCCGCCACGGCAGCCGAGGAATAGGGTCGGACGGTCGGCGGACAGGCGCGGCCCGTCGGAGGCCACGAACAGATCGGCCTTGAGCGCATCGCGATTGAGATCGCAGACCTTGCCGAGATCCGGCGAGCCGATCTCCTCGCCCATCTCGAGGATGAACTTGGCGTTGAAGCCGAGCTTGCCGCCGCGGGCCTCGCGCACCGCGCGGAGTGCCGCCATGTTGATGCTGTGCTGGCCCTTGTTGTCGGCGGTGCCGCGACCGTAGAGACGCGTGCCCGAAACCGTGGTGCGCCAGGGATCGCGGCCGTCGCGCCACTCGCCTTCCATCCCGTCAACGACGTCGCCATGGCCGTAGATCAGCACGGTCGGCGCCGTCTCACTTTCGCGGCGTTCGGCGAACAGGAACGGCGCCTTGCCGCTGGGAGATTCGATCATCCGGCTTTCGAAATCGAGCGCGGCAAAAGCGGGCACCATCTCCTGTTCCAGATAGGCGCGCAGCTCGACGCTCCGGTTCGGATTCTGGCTCTCGGTCTGGTAGGCGACGCGGCGGTCGAGTTCGGCGAGGAACGCGCCCGATTCAAAATCGTCACGGGCGCGGGCGATGGCATCGGCTCTGGTCATTATTTTCTTTTTTAGGTTGCGAGGCGAAGGAGCATACCCGATACGGGCAGGCCTCCGAAAGTGGCGGGGACTTCGATAGTCTTGGGATTTCGTTCTTGCTCTCTTGAGATTGGCTTGCCAAGCGCGGCAGCGCCGCTGATTTTGGCCTTGCCAACGTCGCGCTATATGCAAGAACTTCGCCAAGTTCGGGCGCAGCTCTATCATTCGAAGAGCGCCCGGTACAGGGCGCCGGGGGACCATCATGGCCAAGCAGATCAGGCTCAATGCATTTGCGATGAATTGCGTCGCGCACCAATCACCGGGCTTGTGGACCCATCCGCGCGACCGCACTGCCGAATATAACCGCCTGCCCTATTGGATCGATCTTGCCAGAACGCTGGAGCGCGGCCGTTTCGACGGACTGTTCCTGGCCGACGTGCTCGGCGTCTATGACGTCTACGGCAACAGTCCTGACGCAGCCTTGCGCAACGCAGCCCAGTCGCCCTCGAACGATCCGCTGCTGCTGCTGTCGGCAATGGCCGCCGTGACGCAGAATCTCGGCTTCGGCGTCACCAGCAATCTCTCCTTCGAGCCGCCCTATCCGTTCGCGCGGCGGATGTCGACGCTCGATCATCTCACCGAGGGGCGTATCGGCTGGAACGTCGTCACCGGCTATCTCGACAGCGCCGCGCGCGGCGCCGGCAAGGACAAGCAGATCGGGCACGACGACCGCTACGAGATCGCGGACGAATATATGGAGGTCGTCTACAAGCTCTGGGAAGGGAGTTGGGAGGACGACGCCGTGCTGCGCGACCGCACGCGCGGCATCTTCACCGATCCCACAAAGGTCCATCGCGTCAACCACGAGGGCGCGAACTACCGCATCAACAACACCATCCACCTGAGCGAACCGTCGCCGCAGCGGACGCCCGTGCTGTATCAGGCCGGCACCTCGCCGCGCGGACGGCAGTTCGCGGCACGGCACGCCGAATGCGTGTTCATGTCGGGGCCGTCAGCCAAGGTGATCGCGCCGCGCGTATCGGCGATCCGTCAGGAGGCCGCCGCGTTCGGCCGCAATCCGGCGGAAATCCTGATGTTCTCGATGATGACGATCATCCTCGGGCGGACGGAAGCCGAAGCGAACGAAAAATATGCCGACTATCGCCGCCACATCAGCCCGGAAGGCGCGCTGGCGCTGATGTCGGGATGGACCGGAATCGACTTCTCCGGCTACGAGCTCGATCAGCAGGTGCGCCATGTTCAGAACGATGCCGGCCGCAGCGCACTCGATAACGTCACCCGCGCCGATCCCGATCGCGTCTGGACCGTGCGCGACGTCATCGAGCATGTCGGCGTCGGCGGCGCAGGTCCCGTCGTGGTCGGCACGCCGGAAATGGTCGCGGACAAGATCGAGGCGTGGTTCGAGGCGACCGATGTCGACGGCCTCAACGTCGCCTTCGCGATCTCACCCGGCGATTTCGAGGACATCGCCGACATGCTGGTGCCGGAGCTGACGCGACGCGGGCGGTACAAGGCGGAGTACGCGCAGGGCACGCTACGCGAGAAGCTGTTCGGCGAGGGGCGGGCGCGGCTAGGTGCGCCGCATCCGGCGGCAGGGTTCAAAGTGGGGAGAAAGGGGTAGCGCCGCTAGGTACGCTGTCATGCCCCGGCTTGACCGGGGCATCCAGCACACCGCAGCGTCTCGACTCAATCACCGCCGCCTCTGGAATCCTGGATCACCCGCCTTCGCGGGTGATCACGACTGATAATGTGGCGGCACCAATGCCGCAGGTGACGCTGCCCTACAGCTTCCCGTCCACCATCACCTCGATCAGTTTCGTCCCCGGCCGGCCAAACGCCGACGCCAGCGTCGCCTTCAACTCTCGGGGATCGCTGACTTTGATTGCCTCACATCCCAGCGCCTTAGCCACGCCCGCGAAATCCACCGGCGGATCGACAAAATCCATGCCGACGTAATTGTCGTCGCCGTGGAAGGCGAGCAGGCGCTGCTTGATGATGCGGTAGCCGCCATTGTTGGCAATGACCACATTGAGCGGCAGCTTGTGATGCGCCGCTGTCCACAGCGACTGGATCGAATACATCGCGCTGCCGTCGCCGGAGAAGCAGACCACCGGGCGATCGGGATTGGCGATGCTGGCGCCGACGGAGGCCGGCAGGCCCCAGCCGATGCCGCCGGAGGCAAGGCCGTGATAGCCGAAGCGATCGCGGTGCGCACGCAAGGCCGTGATCTGGCGGCTCGAGGTGAGGCCTTCGTCCACGAGGATGGCATTAGCGGGCATGGCCTCGACCATTTGCAGCACCAGCCAGTCCGGATCGATGGGGCTGCGGTCCGCGGCCTTGCCGATCTGCTCGACCAGCGCGGTGCGCCGCGCGGTCCAGTTCCTCGGCGCGAGTTCGGTCAGCCGTTGCTTCGCGCGGCTCGCCAGGGCAGCGCCGCCCATCTCCTTCAACACCGGGACCAGCGCGCGCAGCGTTTCCTTCAAATCCGCCTTCAGCGCGATCTCAGCCCCGTAGTTCTTGGCGATCTCCCAATCGCCGAGGCCGATCTGCACGATGCCAAGGCCCTCCGGCAGCGCGTCGACCTCGCTGTAGACCGACATCCGCAAGGGATCGCCGCCGAGCGCGATCAAGAGGTCGAAGGGCGCAAGCGTGTCGCGCGCGACTTTCTGGACACGTGCCAGCGTGCCGACGAAGCTCGGGCTCTCCGAGAGGAAGTGCGAGCCATAGGGCGTCGAGGATTGGTAGGCAGCCGCGCCGAGTAGTTCTGCGAGTTCGGCCGCCTCCTTGAGCGCATCGCTTTTGACCACCTCGTCCATGGTGACGATCACGGGACGCTCGGCCCTGAGCAGCCGGGCGGCGAACGCCTTCAGTGCCTCATCCGATGGCCTTGTGCGAGCGTCAATGCGGGTGGAGCGACCGAGATCGATCCCGGCCTCGCTGTTGAGGATATCGCCGGGCAATGAAATGAACACCGGCCCGGTCGGCGGGGTGGTCGCGACCTTGGCGGCACGGCGCACGATGCGCGGCAGATCCTCGAGCCGCGTCACCTCGACCGCCCATTTCACCAGCGGCTCGGCCATGCGCACCAGCGGGCCGTAGAGCACCGGCTCCATCAGTCCGTGGCCCTGCTCCTGCTGGCCCGCGGTCAGGATCATCGGCGTGCCCGTGAACTGGGCGTTGTAGAGCGAGCCCATCGCGTTGCCGAGGCCGGGCGCGACATGGACGTTGCAGGCGACCAGCTTTCCGGAGGCGCGGCTATAGCCATCCGCGATCGCCACCACCAGGCTCTCCTGCATCGCCATCACATAGGCGAGGTCAGGGTGATCCTTCAGCGCATGCATGATCGGCAGCTCGGTGGTGCCGGGATTGCCGAACAGATGCGTGATGCCCTCGTCCTTGAGCAACGCGAGAAAGGCGGAGCGGCCGGTGATCTTGTTCTTCATGTTTCCTCCAGAAGCGGACGTTGCCGCAAGGCAAAAAGCATGATGGCCGAAATCGCGGGAGGCGCGCAAGGAAGCGCGGTCATGGCTGCGTTGCGTGGGACAGCGCTACATCTCCTCGCGCCCCAACTCGAACGGATCCTCGCCGCTCGCCCGCTTCTTTTTTTTCGAGCGCTGCCAGACCACACCGGGAAAGCCTTTCAGCGGCACCAGCGGCTCGCCGGTATAGGTCCATTCCTGCAGCTCTTCGATCGCGATGTGATAGAGCGGCTGGCGGCCGGTGCGTTCCCTAAACAGCGCACGGGGGATGTTGACCATATGCGGCCCGCGCGGGCGCTCATATGCGATCGGCGTGCCGCAATGCGCGCAGAAGCTGCGCGCGGTCTTCGTTGCCTTGTCCTCGTAGCGCGTCAGCGCCGACTTACCTGCGGTGATGCGAAACCGCTTCTTCCAGCTTCCGACATAGGTTGCATAGGCGGCGCCGTGGGCGCGACGGCTGGCGGCGGAGTGATCGTGCCAGGCCCAGCGTGCGGGAACGTCGATCTCGAAGGTAACCCTGCCGCAGAGGCACTGGCCGGTGGCTATACCTGCGGCGGCTGCGGCTTTGGCCATTGTCTCTCCTCTCGTCATTGCGAGCGCAGCGAAGCAATTCAGAGTCTTGCCGCCGAGGCAGTCTGGATTGCTTCGCTGCGCTCGCAATGACGGAGTTCGTGGTGTCAGTCGGGGCAACACAATAACTCTGTAGCCCGGATGAGCGAAGCGACATCCGGGAAGACCAGAGCTTGAGTGAACCCCGGATATCGCTTTGCTCATCCGGGCTACAGCAGTGTCAGACCGGCGTCAGTTCGTCGTACGCGGGATAATCCGTATAACCCTTCTCCTCGCCACCGTAAAACGTCGCACGGTTATACGGCGTGAGAGGGTAATCGTGCTGCAGGCGGAGCGGCAGATCGGGGTTGGAGATGAAGATGCGGCCGAAGGCGATGATGTCAGCATGCCCCTCCGCAATGGCGGCGTTCGCGGTCTCGCCGGTAAATCCGCCGGCGGTCATCAGCACGCCGCTGTAGAGCGGGCGGAACAGCAGCATCGCCGACGGCACGTTCTGCCAGTTGACTTCGGCGCGCCCCGAGCCGCTGGAGCGCGGTTCGATCAAATGCAGATAGGCAAGACCGAGCTTGTCGAGCGCGTTGACCACGTGCGTGTAGAGCGGCATCGGATCGGGCTCGCCGGAATCATTGGCGATGCCGTGGGGCGACAGCCGCACGCCGACGCGGCCCGCGCCCCAGACGTCGATCGCGGCCTCGGTCACTTCGAGCAGAAGCCGCGCGCGGTTCTCGATCGAACCGCCATATTGATCGGTGCGCTGGTTGCTGCGTGATTGCAGGAATTGCTCGAGCAGATAGCCGTTGGCGCCGTGGATCTCGACCCCGTCGAAGCCGGCGGCCAGCGCGTTCTTCGCACCCTGCCTAAAGGCCTCGACGATGCCCTTGACTTCATCCGTGTCCAGCGCGCGCGGCGTCTCATAGTTGGAGATCTTGCCGTCGGCAGTCATCGCCTTCATGCCTTCGGCCTTGATCGGGATCGCGGAGGCCGAGACCGGCAGCTCCCCGCCGTGGAAGGAGGAATGCGAGACGCGGCCGACGTGCCAGAGCTGGAGAAAGATGATGCCGCCCTTGGCGTGCACGGCGTCGACCACCTTGCGCCAGCCCGCGATCTGCGTCTCCGAATAGATGCCGGGCGTCGCTGGATTACCGCGGCCGTGCGAGAGCACGGGCGAGGCCTCGGCGATGAGCAGGCCGCCTTGGGCGGCGCGCTGGCCGTAATATTCGGCGTTGAGCGGCCGCGGCGAAAAGCTCTCGCGCTCGGCCCTCATGCGCGTCAACGGCGCCATCGCGACGCGATGCGCGAGCGTGTACGGACCGACCTGCAACGGTTGAAACAACGCCTCGAATTTCATGCTGGCCTCGAATGGCGAAGGAAGGATGCGCATCATATAGCGAGGGGCGGCTACCGAGAGAAGGCGCCGCCACTGCAAAAGCAGATATTCCCTCCCGCGGAACGCGGGAAAGACCAGTGTTACGCCGTCTTGATCCAGACGGCCTTCACGTTGAGATATTCCTCGACGTGCTGCTTGCCGGACTCGCGGCCGTAACCGCTCATCTTGTAGCCGCCGAAGGGGACGGCCGGGTCCATCGCCTGGTAGCAGTTCACCCACACCGAACCGGCACGGAGCCTCTTCGCGACCGCATGCGCCTTGCTGACGTCCCGCGTCCACAGGCCCGAGCCGAGACCGAACGTGGTGGCGTTGGCGCGCTTGACCAGTTCGTCCATGTCCTTGAACGCGATCGCGGAAATGACGGGACCAAAGATCTCCTCCTGCGCGATGCGCATATTGTCCTGGACGCCCGCGAACACTGTCGGCGAGACGAAGAAGCCTTTTGCAAGCGCGCCTTCGGTGACGCGGCCACCGCCGGCAAGCGCCCGCGCGCCTTCCTTTTGGCCGATGTCGAGATAGCTGGTGACGCGCTCGAGCTGTTGCTCGGACACCAGCGGTCCGATCTGGGTGTTGGGATCGAGGCCGTTGCCGACCTGCAGTTTCTTGCCGAACTCGGCCACGCGGCCGACGAACTCCTCATAGATCGACTGCTCGACGAAAAGCCGGGTGCCGGCGCTGCAGATCTGTCCCGAATTGGCGAACACCGCCATCGCAGCGCCCGGCACGGCCGCATCGAGATCGGCATCCGCGAACACGATGTCCGGCGACTTGCCGCCGAGCTCGAGCGAGACGCGCTTGAGGTTGCCGGCCGAGGCGCGGATGATCGACTGGCCCGTGACATGCGAGCCGGTGAAGGCAACCTTGTCGACGTCGTGGTGTGCGGCAAGCGCCGCGCCCGCAGTCTCGCCATAGCCAGGCACGACGTTGATGACGCCGGGCGGAACGCCCGCTTCCATCGCCAGCTCGGCGATGCGCAGCGAGGTCAGCGGCGCTTCTTCGGCCGGTTTGAGCACGACGGTGCAGCCGGTCGCGATCGCCGGACCGATCTTCCAGATCGTCGCAGTCAGCGGACCATTCCAGGGAATGATGGCGCCGACGACGCCGATCGGCTCCTTCAGCGTGTAGGAGAAGATTTCGCCGGGCAGCGAGTTCTCGATGGTCTCGCCATGGATCGCGGTGGTCTGGCCGGCATAATAGCGCAGCATGCCGACGGCGCGCAGGCGATAGGCACGGGTACGGCTGAGCGGCGCGCCCATGTCGAGCGTGTCGAGCTGCGACAATTCGTCGAAATTCTTCTCGACGAGGTCGGCAAGCTTCAGGAGCAGATTCTGCCGCTCGAACGGCTTGACCTTGCTCCAGGGCCCTTCGAAGGCGCGGCGAGCGGCAGCAACTGCGCGATCGATATCTTCCTTGTCGCCCTCGGCCACTGTTGCGAGCAGTTCGCCGGTCGCGGGGTTGTGGGTCTCGAAGCGCTTGCCTGAGGCAGCATCGACCCACTTCCCGTCGATCAGCATCTGCTTGTAGGATCCGTTGGCGAATGGATGGCGTGTGATCGGAATAGCCTGCGACACAGCCATGGCTGAACTCCCTGTCAATGATTGATTGGTTCGATCTGGGTGGGATCGTTGGTCGATAGAATACTGCGATGCCGGACAGGCGTAAAGTAGAGGCGTAGAGTCGGCGCGGAACGAACACCTCCCATGCCGACTTGTGCGGGGTCGCGCGAGTGCCATGTTATAGCACGACCGAGCCCCTCCCCGGAGACCGATCCATGCCACATCCCGCGATCATCAAAGACAATGTTGCCGTGATCACCGGTGGCGCGTCCGGCATCGGATTCGCCGCCGCCGCAGCCTTCGCGCGAAACGGCGTGAAGGTGTGTATCGCCGATGTGGATCAGGCGCGGCTGGCGGACGCCGCGACAAGACTCTCATCCCTCACGTCCGCCGCACATGTGATGACCTTCGCGATTGACGTCAGCAAGGCCGAGAGCGTGATGGAACTGGAGCGCGCCGTCCGCGAGCGCTTCGGCGGCACCGACATCCTCATGAACAATGCGGGCATCCAGCCCGGCAGCACGCTGTTCGGCGAACCCGACAACTGGCAGCGCATCATCGGCGTCAACATGTGGGGCATCATCGACGGCTCGCGCATCTTCGCGCCCAACATGATCGCGCGCGGCAGGGCGGGGCTCATCATCAACACCGGCTCGAAGCAGGGCATCACCACCCCGCCCGGCGATCCCGCCTACAACGTCTCCAAGGCCGGCGTGAAAGCTTTTACGGAAGCGCTCCAGCACGAGCTGCGCAACACTGCGGGTTGCCGCATCACCGCGCATCTGCTGATTCCCGGCTTCGTCTTTACCGGCCTTACCGCGAAGGGCCGGACGGAGAAGCCGGCCGGGGCGTGGACGGCCGAGCAGACCGTGCATTTCATGCTGGCGCGGCTGGAGGCCGGGGATTTCTACATTCTGTGCCCGGACAACGACGTCCCGCGCGCGCTCGACGAAAAGCGCATGCTGTGGGCCGCGGGCGATATCGTGGAGAACCGCCCGCCGCTGTCACGCTGGCACCCGGACCATGCGGATGCATTCGCGAAATTCGTGAAGGGGGATTAGGCGTTTTTCCTTCTCCCCTTGTGGGAGAAGGTGGCGCGAAGCGCCGGATGAGGGGTTGCATCCGCAAATTCAGGAGCAGTGTCTCTCGCAGAGAGAAACCCCTCGCCCGTCTCGCCGCTATGCGGCGAGCCACCCTCTCCCACAGGGGGAGAGGGCGAAGAAACCTACAGCGTCTCTTGCTGGTGCCCGCAATTCTTGCATGCGAATTTGATGCGGGTCTGGCCCTTTGGCGCCTGCACCCGGTTCGGGGCGCCGCATTTACCGCAGACGGCCTCGATGCGGGTATCCCCCTGCTTGACGACGACGGTTTTCTTTTCCATCGATTCGCGGATCAGGCGCTCGGCCTCCTCACGCAGGGATTGTTTCGACAAAGCTCGTCTCCGCCATAAATGCGGGCGAGGCTTATCCCACCTGCGGCGAAATCACAATCCGAAACGGCTGCTCAGACCTCCACAATCACGTAGCTGTCCTCGACATGCACCGGAAAGGTCTCGGCAACATACGGGCCTTTCTGGAGTTCCTCGCCTCGCTCCACCGCGACCGGATATGACCTAATCTTGACGCGCTTCGGGTCGAACCAGGATTGGCCGTTGCGCATGTCGAACTCCCAGCCATGCCAGGGACAGCGCAGCATCTCGCCGACGCGCGAGCGCTGATAGATGCCGGGCTCGGGCGAGGTCAGTCGCGCGACACAGGCCGCTTTCTCCAGCGGCGCGCCTTCGTGCGGGCAGCGGTTCAGCAAAGCGAAGAACTCGCCATTGACGTGGAACACGACAATGTCGCGGCCGGCGACATCGACGACCTTGTTGCCACCGGGTGGGATCTCCGAGGTGGACGCGACGATGTGACGGGCCATCCGTGCAGACCTTCTCAGAACTTGTAGACCGCGCGGGCATTGGTGCTGAAGATCTTCCTTCGCTCGGCCTCCGTCAGTGGCGTCTTGAACGCAAAGCGCGGATCGTCGAAATCCCAGTGCGGATAGTCCGACGAGAACAGGAGACGGTCGATGCCGACCCATTCGATCAACGAGCGCAGGTGCCGGGCTTCGTCAGGTTCGTCGATCGGTTGCGTCGTGAACCAGAAATGCTCGCGGACATATTCCGACGGCTTGCGCTTGAGATGCGGCACCTCGCTGCGAAACCGCTCAAAATGCTGGTCCATTCGCCACACCGCGGACGGGATCCAGCCGAAGCCGCCCTCGATAAAGACAAACTTCAATTTCGGAAAACGCTCCGGCACACCCTCGATCACGAGGCTGGCAAGCTGCGCCGCAATGGTGTGCGCGTTGGACTGGTGCTCCTCGACATAATAGGACGGCCAGCCGCCACCGGTCGGCGCATGCCCGCCATAGCCGCCGACATGGATGCCGAGCGGCAGGTCCAGTTCTTGGGCACGCTCGTAGATCGGCCAGTAGCGGCGGCGGCCCAACGGCTCGTTGGCGCGCGGCGAGACGTTGATCTGGACGTATTCGCCGATTTTCGCGCAGCGTTCGATCTCGGCAATGGCGAGATCGACGCCGTCCTGCCCGACCAGGATCGAAGCCTTCAGGCGCGGGTCGCGATGCGACCAGAACGCCAGTTGCCAGTCGTTGATGGCACGCTGGATCGCGGCGCCGAATTCGAGGTTCTGCTGCGAGAAGATGAAGAGATCGAGCACCTGCAAAATCCCGAACTCGACATCGAGCGGATCGAGATGCTGCTTCTGCATGAAGGCGAGATCCGAACCGGGCGGCCCGCCGGTCGGCGGCCAGGCATCGCGCCGCGCGATCAGCGGCGAAGAGCGCGGATAGGGCGTGGTGAACAGATAGGGCGTGCGCAAATGGCTGCCATATTCCTTCAGATGCTGCTGCCAGCGCTTTGGCAGAAACTCGTTGAGATCGTCGAACGAATGCAGGCTCGGATGAACGTCGCAATCGACGATGCGCAGCCGCGAAGCGGCAGGCTTTTCGTCTTCTCGTAGTGGGCGGTCGATGACGTCACTCATGCGAAACTCCGGTCTAGTTGGCGAGCGACAGCCGCGGAAACGTCTCCAGCGGGTTGTCGACGCACATCTTCGAGATGATGCTGTTCGGCAGGTCCGGCGGGATCGGATCGTCGCCGTCGAACTGCCAGTGCGGATAGTCGGACGCGAACAGGAACATCTTGTCCGAGCCGATCTGGTCGATGATCTCCTCGACGCTTTTGGCGTCGCCCGGCGCGTCGAACGGCTGCATTGTGACACGAAAACTGTCGCGGATGATCGCTGCCGGCTCGCGCTCGACCCAGGGCACCTCGACGCGCACGCCGCGCCAGGTCTTGTTGGCGCGCCACATGAAAGCCGGGAGCCAGCTCACGCCGGATTCCATCAGCACGACCTTGAGGTCCGGAAACTTGCCGAACACGCCCTCATAGATCAGGCTCAGGATCTGCGCCTGAAATGCCTGCGCCTCGACGAAGTAATATTCGTAGCGGTGCGACGGCCATCCGGCCGAGCTCGGCGCCTGCCGATATTGCGTGCCGGCGTGGATCGCGAGCGGCAGCTTGTACTTTTCCGCGAGCCGATAGACCGGCCAGAAATGCCGGCGTCCCAGCAGCGTCTCGCCCTGCGCCAGCACGAGGATCGAGACGAAGCGGTGATCGCCGGCGCGGCGCTCGATCTCCTCGACCGCCAGATCCGGATCCTGCATCGGCACCACGATCGAGGCACGCAAGCGCGCATCGCGCGACAGCCACTCAGTCGCGATCCAGTCGTTGATCGCCCTGCAGAAGTCGGCCGCCATGTAGGGATCGAACACGGCCTGAGCGCCGTAGAGCACGTTGAGAATCGCGTGGCTGGCACCCAACTGCTCGAATGCGCCCTTCTGTACCATCGCAAGATCGGAACCAGGCTTTGCGCCGTTCGCCGGACGCCAGTCGGCGCGGCCCGCCAGCGGCATGCTGGGCGGATAGGAGGTGAGATCGAGCCCGTCGATGGCGCGGCTCACGACCTGCTCTTTCCAGTGATCGCTGAGATAGGGCAGCAGCGTCGTGCGCGTGCCACCAACCGCCGGGTGGATGTCGCAGTCGATCCGCGTCACCGCCATGAAGTTCCTCGCCGAGATCTTGTAAGCACATCTTTTTGGCGGCATTCTTTGTGTGCCGCTCGTGCAGAGTGCTCCGGCCGCTGCCGGTGCGCAAGAGCGCACGCCCGCGCGATCCGTCATGGCTCGGTTGCATTTCGCAGGCGCAATACGAAGTTTGGCGGAATGCAGGTCGGCGCCGAGGCAGCGGAGCGAATTACTCCGCTGCTTCCTCGCGTATTGTCATGCCTCTCAAGCCGCCTTGGAGACTTCCATCAGTAAACGTTCCGCCCTGGCATCCTCGATGCGGTTCACCATCCGGCTACTTTCATGGTTGTCCCGGACCGTCTTGGTCAGGGTGATGCAAGTCTGGATCAACATGACGATGCCCATGGTGAGATAACCCTTCATCCAGAGGTCGATCGGCAGGAAGAAGATGCCGATGGCGATGAGGAAGGCGGAGGCTGCGAAGGACACGTAAGTGAAAGTCACCCAGGCGCCGCTGTGGGGCTGGCCATTCTGGTTCATGATGGTCTCCTGTTGGTTCGAATGATGATGGGTTTGGGATCAGACCGTCGGCGTGCGCTTGGACTTCAACCGTGCCAGCACGTCGTCCGCGGTCGTCTTGAGCCTGGGGCCAAAACCCTGCTCGGCGAGTTTTTCGGCGGTGGCGAGCGGACCGGTGGCCGCATCGAGCTCGACCAGCGCGTCGTCGGCGGCGTGGGCTTCCATCTGCCGCTCACGAAGACGCCTCAAAGTGCTCTCCGCCTCCGGCAGCGTGGATTCGTAGGGGCGTGCCGCCTCGATGCCGCTGCGGCGAAGCGAGCGCACCGCTTCCGAGGCACGGGCGACGCGGCGGCCGCGGTCGAGCTCGGTGATGCGGGCCTGCGCGCTTGCGACGTGCCGCTTCAGCCGCGCGATTTCGGTTGCGAACAGTGCGCGGGCCGTCAGCGCCGCATCGCGATCGGCCTCCAGGCCCGCGATGGCTTCGGCAGCATCGTTGGCGAGATCCTCGCGGTCCCCGTCGAGCGCCGCGACCGCGCGCATCTCGAGATCAGCGATGCGGGCGACGGTCGCCTCGAGCTTGCGAGCTTCCTGCTGGTCCTGCGCAATCGCCAGCGCAAGGGTCCGTTTGCCGCGCTCGACGGCCGCGGCCGCGTCGCGCATCTGTTGATCGAGGATCAGAAGGGCCGTCCGGTCTTCCAGCTCCTCGCTGGCGGCGGCCACGCTGCCGCGGAAAAGTGTCACTACGGTCTTGAACATCTGAAGCTCCCTGTTATGAGCGTTGCTCACGGATGGTTTGTAGCAAGAAACTTGAACATCGTTCAAGGAATATTTGAACGACGCTTAAGAATTTGGTTTGCGGATGACTAAGCCATTGGAACGCCGAGAGAAACTTCGATCCGATTTGATCCTGGCGGCGGAACGAATGATCGCCGACAGGGGATTGGCGGGTTTAAAGACCCGCGATCTCGCCCGCGAGATCGGCTGCGCCAACGGCGCGGTCTACAATCTCGTCGCCGATGTCGATGAACTGATCCTACGCGTGGGCTCGCGCACTTTGCTTCGGCTCGACCGGGCCCTGAGCGCGGCGGAAAGCGCGCGCGAGCCGTCGCCGCAGGAGACCCTGGTCCGCATTGCTCTCGCCTATTGCGATTTCGCCGCGGAGAATCTCGAGCTGTGGCGCGCTCTGTTCGAGCACCGCATGGCAGCCGACAAGCCCCTCCCCGACTGGTCCATCGACGACCAGCTGCAGCTGTTTCGCCACGTCTACCAGCCGCTGGCCGCGCTATTTCCAAAACGCAGTCGGGAGGAGCTCGGCATCACCGCGCGCAGCCTGTTCTCGGCGGTGCATGGCATGGTGGCGCTGGGACTGGAGCAGAAACTGGTCGCGGTGCCGCTGCCGGCGCTCCGGAAGGAAATCGCGGGCCTGGTGCGCGCGATGATTGACGGGCTGATCGCGCGGGCGGCGTAGAGGCCGAGAGAGCACGGCTCAACTGTCGGCGTGCCTGACTAAAATTTCACCTGTCGCGTCGTGTGCCGCGCGCTTAGCTTCGCGAGGTCCACTTCCCTCTCCGGAGCATCCAATGCCCCTCCTCATCCGCGGCGGCACCGTCGTCAATCATGATCATTCGCGCCGCGCGGACGTGCTGATCGACGGCGCGACCGTCGTCGCGATCGGGCGGTCGCTCGATGCGCCGACGGGGTGCGAGATCATCGATGCGGGCGGCGCTTACGTCATCCCGGGCGGCATCGATCCGCACACCCATCTCGAAATGCCGTTCATGGGCACGGTCACCGCCGATGATTTCGAATCGGGGACCAAGGCGGCGCTGGCCGGCGGCACCACCATGGTGGTGGATTTCTGTCTGCCCGATCCAGGCCAGTCGATGCTCGCGGCCTATCAGGAGTGGCGGCACAAATCCGAGAAGGCGGCCTCCGATTACGGCTTCCACATGGCGGTAACGTCGTGGTCGAAGCAAATCCATGACGAGATGGAGACCGTGGTCAAAACCTACGGCATCAACACCTTCAAGCACTTCATGGCCTACAAAGGCGCGCTGATGGTGAACGACGACGAGCTCTACAACTCGTTCGCCCGCTGCGCCCATCTCGGCGCCATGCCGGTCGTGCATGCGGAGAACGGCGACGTCGTCGCCCTGATGCAGGAGGCGCTGATCGCGCGCGGCATCACCGGGCCCGAGGGACACGCTTATTCACGGCCGCCGGAGGTGGAGGGTGAAGCCACCAACCGCGCCATCATGATCGCCGACATGACGGGGACGCCGGTCTACATCGTGCACACGAGCTGCCGCGAAGCGCATGAGGCGATCGCGCGCGCACGTGCGGCGGGCAAGCGCGTCTATGGCGAGCCGTTGATCCAGCACTTGTTGCTGGACGCCGGTGAATATCAGAACAAGGACTGGGATCATGCCGCGCAGCGCGTGATGTCGCCACCGTTCCGCGACAGGTCGCATCAGGATAGTCTTTGGGCCGGTCTGCAAGCCGGCTCGCTGCAGGTGGTCGCGACCGACCACTGCGCCTTCACCACCGAGCAGAAGCGGTTCGGGTTCGGCGATTTCAGAAAGATCCCGAACGGCACCGGCGGCCTCGAAGATCGCCTCGCCCTGCTGTGGACCGCGGGCGTCGCCACGGGACGGTTGACGAAGGAAGAATTCGTCGCAGTCACCTCGGCGAATATCGCCCGCATCCTCAACATCTATCCGCGCAAGGGCGCGGTCGCCGTCGGCTCGGATGCAGATATCGTGGTTTGGGATCCCAAGGCGAGCAAGACCATCAGCGCGAAGCGGCAGATGAGCCGGATCGATTACAACGTGTTCGAGGGGTTTTCCTGCACCGGCGGACCGGCGGCGACGCTGTCGCGCGGCCGAATCGTCTGGAAAGACGGCGATCTGCGCGCCGAGGCCGGCGACGGCCGTTATGTCGAGCGCCCGGCGTTCTCGCCCGTGCATGTCGCCAATTCGACGTGGAAGGAGCTGACCGCCCCACGCGCCGTGCCCCGCGGAGCGGTGACGCCGTAGAATTGATGGCCGCGGCCTCGGCGTCCACGTGTTTTCGGCAATGCCTGTCATCGTCAACAACCACGTCGCGGGGGTGATCTACACGACGCGGACGCTTCAGGGCAAAGCGGGCAGCCTGACGCCGGCCGAGCAGGAGACGTTCATCGCCAACATCCTGTCCGACACAAAGCGGCTGGAAGCGATGGCGCAGCGGCTGCGTGAACTCGCACGTGCCGAAAGCCTGCCGCAAAACGAGCGCACGGAATTGGCGCCGGTGATTGCCGACCTCAGGAGCCGATTTCCGGCGAGCTCGATAGAGGCCAGCGGCAGCCTCGACCTGATGATCGGCATGTCGGCCGAGAAGGCGCTCATCGTGCTGTCGCATCTCGCCGATAATGCGATGCGACACAAGGCTGGGACAATCAGGCTGAAAGCGATCGACGAGCGTACGACCCTGCGTGTGACGGTAAGCAATGACGGCGAGCCGATCTCGACGCCGAACCGCGACAGGATCTTCGACGCGTTCTTCACCACGCGCCGCGACCAGGGCGGCACCGGGATGGGGCTGGCGATCGCGCGCGCGGTGATGGCGAGCCATGGCGGCTCGATCAGGCTCACGCCGACCGATCAGGGCGCGGCGTTCGAGCTGCAGTTTCCAATGGGCTAGATCGCGAACACCCAGGCGGCGACGATGGTGCCGATGGTGACCAGACCGGCGATGGTCCAGCCGGCTGCGTATTCCAGCTCAGGATGACCGGTCGCCCGCATGATCTCTGCCGGATCGGCGGTATGCTTCTCTGCCATGACAGCCTCGCATGTTACTTTCCGCGTCATATGTAAGTCGCATCAGCCATCATTAGGTTCCATCACGGAAATGCGAGGAATGACGCAGCTTGGCTTGTTCGACGATCCGCACGCAGGGCCCGCCGGCCTTCGCTATGCCGATGACTTCGTCGAGACCGCCGTCGAGCAGGCGCTCATCGGCCGCATCGCAGCATTGCCGCTCCAGCGCTTCCAGTTCGGCGCCTTCGAGGGCAACCGCCGGGTGGCGTCCTTCGGCTATCGCTATGACTATTCGCTGCAGCGGCTGGCCGAGGCCGAGCCGATCCCGGACTGGGTCCTGGCCGTCGCGCGGCAGGTCGAGGCATGGGCTGGGCTTGCTGGCGGCAGCGTGCGGCAGGTGCTCTGCACCGAATACGAGGCCGGCGTCGGCATCGGCTGGCATCGCGACAAGCCGCATTTCGACAAAATCCTCGGCATGTCGCTGGGCTCGTCCTGCAAATTCCGTTTCCGCCGCCGTAGCGGCGACAAATGGGAGCGCCACACGCTCGAAGCCCGGCCGCGCTCGCTTTACATGATGGACGGCGAGGCGCGGTCGCAATGGGAGCACAGCATCCCGCCGGTCGAGGCGCGCCGCTATTCCATCACCTTCCGGACGATGAAGCAGGCCTGACAGGTCGGCCAAACAAAAAAACGCGAAAACAACCCCATGCACAGTAGAACGGCCGTCTCGGCGCGGGGCTCGGCCCCGCGGCGTAACCGTTTGACACCTCGGAGCAAAACAGCCGTAGCGCGCGAAGGCGCAAGGCGAGGCGAACTTGCCTTCCAATTCGGATTTACATGCTAATCTGGTTCCGCGCGCTTCCCGGAGGGAAGCCGCGATTGCAGGTCCAGGGAGGGAAGATGAAAGCCGGTCGATTGATCTTCGCCTGCACCCTCGTCCTCGCAGCCGCCTCCGGCGTCGCGGGAGCCTCCGACGCGACGCCCGCAAAAGTCTCGGGCGCGACGGCGCTGGCGCTCGCGGGGGTGATCGCGCCGCTGTCGTCGGTCCTGTCTGGCGCCGAGAAGAAGGCAATGGCGATGCTGTTCGCCGCCAACAGCGACATTCCCTACAAGAAGCCGATCATGGTGACCGCCGATCGAATCATCTGTCGCGCCGGCAATGTCGACATCACCGTCCGGAACTGCGAGGTCACCTTCGGCAAGAAGACCCGGACGGTGAATGGCTCCACGGCCAACGAGATCTTCGCCACCGAAGCTCTGGCCGGCATTCCGGCCGACGGCGCCGCGGGATCGAATTTCGAGAGCCTGACCAAGCTGAGCTGCACGATCGACCCCAATGCCATCCGCCGGAAGGACGGCAGCGGGGCGGATTGCACGTTCCAGCCGGGGAATTGAGCCACGCGTGGAGGACGAGCCGAGAGAACCATGGGTGCCGCGAAATCGCCTCATGACCAACTAACTAATAAGGCGAATTGAAAAGACGGGCCAAACGCGCGAGCCCATATCGGGCACGCAGGGCCACCACCGACATGAAGAATTTTCTCGCATTTTTTCTGATTCTGGGCCTGACGGCAGCCTCCGCGCACGGCCCCTTGCCGCCGCGGCCGGCTGCGCCGTCCGATCTTGTCCAGGTCGGCCTCACAGATAGCGACACCACCGCAGGCGGCACCGCGCGGCTATGCGAGCAGGTCACCTTCTCGCGCGGCCTGCGCTACGGCGAGAGCGAAGCCAATGTGCTCGATGTCGCCACCGCCACGACCAAGGCGGATACGCCGCGGCCGGTGCTGCTGTTCGTGACCGGCGACACTTTCACTGGCGACCGCGCCGCGCCGGAGCTGTCGCGCCAGATCCAGGACCAGGCCATGTGCTTTGCCGCGCGCAACGACATGATCGGCGTGCGCGTCAACTACCGGCTGGCGCCCTCGGCGACGTGGCCGGCGGGTGCGAGCGACGTGGCGGCGGCGCTGTCCTGGGTCCACGGCAATATCGACCTATTCAACGGCGATGCCCGCGAGATCGTTGCGGTCGGCTACGGCGCCGGCGCCTTCCACGTCGCCACCCTGCTGGCCCATCCCGAACTCCAGACCGACCGCGCCGATGTCGCGGCGGTCGTGCTGGTGTCCGGGATCTACCGCGCCGGCAAGGACGCCAGCGACAGCGAGAAGGCCTATCTCGGCAGCGACGCCAGCCAGTACAACAAGCGCTCGGTCTTCCCCGGCATCCTCAATGTCGACGTCCCGATCGTGCTGGCCTGGGCCGCGGATGATTCCGCCGGCATCACGGCGCAGGGCGAAACCCTGAAGAAGACGCTCTGCGGCGCCGGCCATTGCCCGCGTAGCGCGCTGCTGCGCAGCCGCGACGGCATCGCGAGCGCCTTCGGCCTCGACGGCTCCGGCGACAGCCTCGCCGAGCCGACGCTGCTGCTGGTGCATCAGCTCGAGGCGCGCGGTCTGCCGTAGCGGCGTGTTGCCGGCAGCGCGCTGATAACGTCCACCTTTAGCTGGGTTGCCCCTCTCGCGGCCGCGCGCTCTCAGACAATTGTCTCGCCGGCGTTAGCACGCTTCAAACTACGATTCGCGATCTGGTCGCCGCCCGGATCGCCGCGTGCTATCTAGGAGAGCTCTCTGAAGCATTTCTATCTGTGGGGGTTCGTTAGGGACCAAGCAAATCGGCGTTTCGACGCGCCGCCGCCACGATCGGAAAACCGATGCTTAGTTTGCTTGCACGATGCGCGGTGATCTCTTTTGCGTTGATCTCGGCCTCCGCCGCCGAACCGGTCAAGCTCAAATTGGCCTTCCCCAGTTCCGACCGCTCGACGAGTTATCTCGCTGCGGTCAAGCCATTCGTCGACGCGGTCAACGCCGAGGCAAGAGGCCAGATCGAAATCGAGACCTATTTCAGCGGCGTGCTTGGAAAGGATCCGGCTGAGCAACCCCAGCTCGTGCTCGATGGTACGGCCGACATCGCCTACGTCGTGACGGGACTGACTCGCAACCGGTTCGCAGACAATGCAATCATCGAGATGCCCGGCCTGTTTACGAACATGCGGGAGTCCGTTGCGGTGTTCAACCGGCTTATGGCCGCCGGCGCGCTGCAAGGATACGACGACTACGTGGTGATCGGTGCCTATGTCACCGAGCCCGAGACGATCCACAGCAACATTCCGATCACGTCGCTGAATGATCTGAAGGACAAGAGAATTCGCGTCAACAATCCGGGCGAAGCCGCAGCGCTCGAAAAGCTCGGAGCGCGGCCCGTATTTCTGCCGGTCACCAAGATCTCCGAAGCCATCGGCAGCGGCAGCATCGATGGCGCCCTGGTACCACCATCTCCATTGGTCGATTACGGCATCAAACGCGTTGCGACCTATCATTACCTTCTTGGCATCAGCGGCGCACCGCTGATGGTTTTGATGAACCGGAAAATATTCAACCGGCTGCCGAAACCTGCACAGGCGACCATCCTCAAATACAGCGGTGCGTGGTCTGCCGGACGTTTCATGGATACCTACGAAGCCGTTGAAAACAGCATTATGGGGGAGCTGAAGTCCGATCCCAAACGCCAAGTGACCATACCCACGCCGTCGGACCTCGATGCGGCCAATGCCGTGTTCGCGGCCGTTGCCGACGATTGGGCTTCGAAAAGTGAGCGCAATGCCGAACTGCTAAAAACGGTTCGGGCCGAGCTCACGAAAATGCGATCGACCCGGTAGCACTGATGCCGTCACTCGCCAGTATCTGGCCTCAGCGAAACATCGTCACCATCGTCGCCGCGCTTGCCATTCTGTTGCTGGGCGCCGGGACGACCCTGAAGATCACGACCGATCATCTTCTCCGTCAAGATGCGACGTCGACCGCTCGTAGCTGGGCGAGGTTCCTGGCGGCCAGTGTCACCGATCTCGAGCAGATCGCCGGCGGCGAGCAGCCTTCCGCCGCGAGCATGGCGTTCTTCCTGTCGGCGCGAAATTCCGGCGAGGTCTTTCACTACGAAATATTCAACCGTAATGGCTACTCCCAGTTCGTTTCGACCCGCGAAAAGATCGCGCTCGTCGACTTGTCTGAATATAGCCCCGATGCGGCGCGATCAGCGGTTGACGGTCTCCCGATCGTCGACGTCAGGGAGGGAAATTCGCCCGACCGGCCGGCATTCTTCGCCCGCGCCTATGTCCCGGTCCAGACCGACGGTCGCCTCACCGCTGTCGTTGCGGCCTACGTGGATGAAACCGAGCAACGCAAGAATGTCCACAATACGTTCCTGACCGCGGCCGTGTTCCTTTGCCTGCTGTCAGGTCTCGCCTTCTCCATTCCCGCAATTGCCTGGTATCGGGAAACAAAGGTGAAGCACGCTGACCGGCGCATCCGGTTTCTCGCCCATCATGACGCGTTGACCGGGCTGACCAATCGCCCGCAGCTGATCGAAAAACTGGAGAGCGCCATCGCTCGCCTGCCGATGCGGGGCGGCAGCCTTGCCGTACACTTCATCGACATCGACCGTTTCAAGGAGGTCAACGATTCGCTTGGTCACGACGGTGGCGATTTTCTGCTCAAGTCCATCGCCAAGCGTCTTCGCGCCGCGGCCAGGATCGACGACGTGGTGGCGCGGCTCGGCGGCGACGAATTCGTGGTCGTGCAGAGCGGGATCGCCGGCAAAGCTCAGGCCGAGTCGTTTGCGAGCCATCTCGCCGCCGCGGTAAATGCGACCGTGAAATTCAAGCAGCACGAGATCCTCACCACCGCTAGCATCGGCGTGGCGCTGGCGACGGGGGAAGACACCACCGCCGAGCGGTTGCTCAAGAGTGCCGACCTCGCGCTCTACGCGGCCAAGGCAGCCGGCCGCAACTGCATCCGGTTTTTCCTGCCTGAAATGGACACTGAGCTACAAGCGCGCATCGAGCTCGAGAGGGCGATTCGCGACGCGGTACTGAATGATCGCTTCGAATTGCATTACCAGCCGCTCTTCGAAATATCCCAGCGCCGCCTTGCCGGCTTCGAAGCGCTGATCCGGATGCCCGCGGCGGACGGAACCCTCATTCCGCCATTGACCTTCATTCCGGTCGCCGAGGACTTGCGGCTTGTCGACAAGATCGGGGCGTGGGTGTTGCGGGAGGCATGCCGCACGGCCGCGACCTGGCCGGCGCACCTGACCGTTGCAGTGAACCTGTCACCCGTGCAGTTCGTGGCGGGCAACATCGGTGACATCGTCGCCGCCGCACTAAAAGACGCCGGACTCGCGGCGCACCGACTCGAACTGGAGATCACCGAAAGCCTGCTGCTCGGCAACACCGAAACGATCATGGCTCAGCTCCGGACGCTCAAGACGATGGGCGTTGCCATCGTGATGGACGATTTCGGGGCTGGCTATTCGAGCCTCAGCTATCTGTGGCGCTTTCCGTTTGACAAGATCAAGATCGATCGAGCCTTCATGCAGAGCCTCGACGGCCCTCATTGTCAGGTCGGGACAGTAGTAAAAGCGATCATCGCGCTCGGACGGGAACTGCGCATGCGGGTGACGGTCGAAGGCGTCGAGACCGCCAACCAGGCAGCTTTCCTCGACGCGGCCAACGGTGATCAGGTCCAGGGCTTCTTCTTCGGCCGGCCGATCCCCGCCTCAGAGCTCGGCGCCAGCATTCTCGCGGAGTTTGAGAAAGCAATGCCGCGGGCTTCGCCCGCGACCAAGCTGCACCTCGTCAACACATCGGCTGAACGGTAGCACGGACCCGTGCCTCTATCGGCCCAATGCGACTCTTGGCGATCCGCTATCGCAGACAATTCTCATGTTTCAGTTAGCCTTTGCAACACCAACATCGCATTTGGATTCGGCCGGCCGTATCTCGCGCGGAGGTTGCGCGTTGACTCTCAGGTGTATGATGCAAAACAAAACGCGTTTCGATTCGACATTCGAAGGCGGCGGCGGTCCAGATATCGCAAAACCTCTCGCGGTGGACGGAAACCATGACGCGCACGGTTTGCAACGCGCGTTGGATGCGCGTCTCAGTCCCGGCAATGCCGATGCCCCCGCAACCGGCGGCGATGCCGCCGCGGATGTAGCGCAATCCAAGCCGAGCCGGACGCTTCTCCGATTTGTGAAGGCCGCGGCGGGCATCGCCATCGTCGCAGTATTCGGCTGGCTGCCGCTCAGAGCGCTTTTCCAGACGTCAAGCGTCGAAGCCGTCGTCAATTCGAGGCTCGTGACGTTGAGGTCGCCGATTGACGGGAAGATTTCAGCCGGGGCCAGTCTGTCAGGCGATTTAGGCACCGTCGGTGAGGGCACTTTCATCCTCCGTGTCGTCAATCCGCGCGGCGACCGCGTGCGGCTCGATGACCTGCGCAGTCAGATGTCTCGCCTCGAAAACGAAAGGCCGAGCCTCGTTTCGAAGATAGCTTCAGCCCAGGCGGGGCAGAAGGATCTGGCGCGTCAGGCGGCCCTGTTCACAGCGGGGCGCATTCGTCAGCTCGAGGCGCGCATCGCAGAAATCCAAACATCAATCGAAGCGGCCGCAGCGCGTCGTGAAGAGGCGGCAGCCGCGGTGGAACGAGCATCATCGCTCATCAAATCGGGCAGCGTTTCGTCTGTCGAGCTTGGGCGCCTGACGCGGGATCAAACCATTGCTCAGCAGACCGAAATCGGCGCGCGACGCCGTCTGGATGCAACCCAGGTCGAGCTCACCGC
Source organism: Bradyrhizobium sp. CAR08 (assembly GCF_052871955.1). Lineage (NCBI taxonomy): Bacteria > Pseudomonadati > Pseudomonadota > Alphaproteobacteria > Hyphomicrobiales > Nitrobacteraceae > Bradyrhizobium > Bradyrhizobium sp. CAR08. The sequence continues at coordinate 254,307 of NZ_JBIXJX010000005.1, read as the reverse complement.
CGCGCGCGAGGGCACTTTCCTCGGCGACAGCTACAACGATCGTCCGAGCTCGGTGCAGCGTGAGGAGGAAATGCGGCAGCGGGCTGAAGGCCTCACCGCGGACGTAGCGCACGCCGATGCGCAAATCTCGTGGCTCGTCGGCGAGATAGAATCAGAGCGATCTCGTTACATCGGCCGCTCCGAGGCGGACATCAAGTTCCCCGTCGCCGGCCGAATATGGGAGGTCATGACGGCACCTGGAGAGGACGTCCGGGCCGGACAACCGCTCATTCGTCTACTCGATTGTTCCGGCGCCGTAGTGACGGCGAACGTCACTGAGAGCGTGTATAACGGGCTGCAACTGGGATCTCTCGCACATTTCCGGCCGAGCGCCGGCGGCCCCGAATTGACTGGCACCGTCGTCAATCTCACCGGCTCCGCAGGGGTCGCAGCGAACCTCGCCATTAATCCCGATGCGCTGAGCAAGGAACCGTATCGTGCGACGATTTCGGTCCCCGACCTCAACGATGGCTCCAACGATTGTCCAGTCGGGCGAACCGGACGCGTCATCTTCTCGCCAGACACTGCGAGAAAGCCATGATCGCCGCGCTGACACCGGGCCTTATTGCGCTCGGGTTCTGCGTTGCCGTCCTTCCCTGGTTGCGGCACGAGAACTCCACGGCGCGCTCGCTGATGATCTCAATCGCATTGCTGCTCATGATCCGCTATTTTGGATGGCGCATGACAGCCACGGTGCCGCCCGTCGGCTGGACCGCCGACTTCGCCGTGGGATCCGTGTTCCTCTTCGTCGAGGCTGTATCGCTTGCGGCGGGTGCACTGACACTGGTGTTTCTCAGCCGCTCGACCAATCGAACGCCGCAAGTCGAAGTCAACAGGCGGTGGCTTGCCGGACGGCAAGCTCCGCTGATCGACGTATTCATTTGCACCTACAACGAGGAAACGTCGATTCTGGAGCGCACAATCATCGGCGCCACGGGAATGAACTATCCCAACTACCGCGTCTGGGTTCTGGACGACGGACGGCGTGACTGGCTCGAAAAGCTTGCCGGCCAGCTCGGCTGCCGGTATCTGGCGCGCCCGGACAACAAGGACGCCAAGGCCGGCAACATCAATCACGCCCTGTGGCATGTGGCGGAGCTCGCCGATCCCCCAGATTTCATTTCGATTCTCGACGCCGATTTCGTGCCTATGCCCGAATTTCTCAGCCGCGCGACGTGCCTGTTCCGCGACCAGGGCGTAGGCGTGGTACAGACACCTCAGCATTTCATCAATGCGGATCCGATCCAAACCAATTTGGCCGCGACCAAGGTCTGGCCGGACGAGCAGCGCTTTTTCTTCGATATCCTGATGCCATCGAAGGACGCTTGGGGCGTGGCGTTTTGTTGCGGCACGTCGTCGGTCATCCGATTCTCGTCCCTCGTGAAGATCGGCGGCTTTCCGACCGATTCCGTGACGGAGGACTACTTGCTGACGCTGCGGCTGACGGAAATTGGATCACGCACGGTGTACCTGAACGAGCGTCTGACCTTGGGGCTGGCCCCGGAGGGACTCAAGGAGTACATCACTCAGCGCAGCCGATGGTGTCTTGGCTTCATGCAAATCTTTCGGGGGCGCAGTGGTCCCTTTTCCCGAAGATCGCAGCTGGACGTTGTCGACAGGCTTTCTCTCATCGAAGCATTCATGAGTTGGACCTCGACCTATGTCGTCAAGGTCTTCGGTCTCGTCGTTCCAAGCCTTTATCTTCTCTTCGGCATCAAAGCGGTCCAGGCCGATCTTTTCGAACTCCTCGGATATTTCCTGCCTTTTTATGTCTGGTATTCGCTCACCATGGCCTGGATTTCCCGCGGACGCTCCATGGCGGTGATGTCGGATGTCGCTCAATACATTGCACTGCCGGCGGTTCTCAAGGCCGTGGCGGCGGGACTGCTCCAGACGCAGGGACACACATTCAAGGTCACGGCGAAGGGCGGGGATCGCGACCAACGCTTCGTCGAATGGCCACTGCTCAGGATATACGGCACCGCATTGGCGATTACGCTCGCGGGTATCGTCTATGCCTTCGTGCTTCATGTGCAAGGTGACATGATCGCCTATGGCGGTCTGGCGCTCGCCTGGAGTTTGTACAACGCCATCATTCTGTTGATCGTCTGCCTGGTGTCCATCGAGCAGCCGCGGCGACGGAAGGCCGAGCGGTTCGAGCGAGATGAGCCTGTCCTTTTCAATATCGGTTCCCGGCAGTGCATCTACCGTTTGGCAGACATGTCGATCACGGGCGCTCGCTTCGTGAGCGACAATCCACCACCTGTCGGGACCGCGGTTCGCTGCACCCTCCAGGAGAGAAACGTCGCGGCCCTGGTCGTGCGACGCACGGGGAATGGCTTTGCAATCCGGTTTGATGAAACCCTCAACACCCGCATCGCTCTCATTCGCGCTTTCTATTCCGGTGACTACGTCAGCGCATTCAGCGGCATCCACGCCGCCCCGATCGGCAAAGCATTAATGATGCGGATTTTCGGGTGACTACCTCTGCTGATGAAGCGCAGCACCAAGCTCGCTGAACGTCACCGTCGTTGCCAAGCCGAGCGCTGCAACCGGTTCTTCTCGACCAATGCCTACGTCCAGGCCTTCGGCGCTCGATCGTTCCAGGTAGCGCGCGCCCTATGTAGGCGCCCGCAATTCGCCCTGAAACCAAGCCAAGGTATCAGACGATCTCATTGGGTCGACCAGCACGACCGCGATCTGGTCGACGAAATCGCAAGCGGGACATTCGAAGGTCCAAATCTCAGAACCGGCGGAGCTTGGCGTGATGCGCGCCAGCGTCGTTGTTATCCGGCATGTAGGACAAGGTGGTCGCTGAATGGCCATGAGGCTCGCCTGAATCCGGCGGGAGCGCGATACTCTCAGTCACCGATGGGCGCCGATGCGGGCGGTGATGGACCATCATGGAACCGAGAGCTCTGCCGCCACCGGTCAATATAGACCACCATCCAAATTACGGCCCGCTATCCCAAACATGATCTTTCACAGATCGATTCATTTTTCATCGGACGAGTGCGGAACAGCGAGCGCACCCGGGCTATATCGCCCGATTTCACGACCGCCGGGTCGAGATGGAGTTCAAAGTCCGCGGGCTGCCCTAGCGGCGCGCCCCAGTCGGCGCGTCAGCACGCCTGCCGTTTCGTCCGGCCCTCCAGCTGCGCACCGCGCCACAGCTTTGACAAACGCTTGACCTAGATCAAGCAGCCTTGGTGCGGATTGAGCCGACCTCGATGAGGGGCCAACGTCAAGGTATCGGGCATGCGCGTCTCCGGCAGGATGCTGTTCGTGTTGATGGTTGCCCTGGCATCGCTCGGGGCGATGTCGCAGGAGCGCGCCGATCAACCCACCGCCGACAACGAAATCCGTATCGGCAATGTCATGCCGTATTCGGGACCGCTGTCCGAATTCGGCGCCATCGGCCAGGCGGAAGCGGCCTATTTCGACATGGTCAACGCGCGCGGCGGCATCAACGGCCGCAAGATCCGCTTCATCACGCGCGATGACAATTCCGATCCGACGACCGCGCTGGAGCTGACGCGCAATCTGGTCGAGACGGACGACGTGCATTTGATGTTCGGATCGTTCGGCACGCCCGGTAATCTCGCCACGCGCTGGTATCTGAACGCGAAGAAGATCCCACAACTGTTCGTCGCCTCCGGCGACGAGGAGCTGAGCCAGGCCAAGGCGTTTCCCTGGACCATGGGCTGGCAGCCGTCGTTCCGGTCGGAGGGGCGCATCTACGCCAACTATCTCCAGGCCTATTATCCCAGGAAGAAGATCGTGGTGCTCTGGCAGAACGACCAGTTCGGGCGTGCGCTTCTCAAGGGCCTGGAGGAAGGTCTTGGCGATCTGAACCGTCTCGTCCTCGTCGACATCGCCTTCGACATTGCCGATGAGCATCTCGACGGACACGTCTCGATCCTCAAGCGCGCCGGCGCCGATATCTTCGTCTTTCTCGGTGTACCGTCGACGGCGTCCAAGGTGATCAAGCTGGCGGCGTCGCTCAAGTGGCGCCCGGTCTTCATCGTCAACGACGCCTCCGCCTCAATCGCCAATGCGATGGCGCCCGCAGGCCTGGAGAATTCCTCCGGCGTGATCTCGGCGGCCTTTCTGAAGGACCCGAGCGATCCCGCATGGAAGGACGATCCCGCCATGAAGGACTGGTTCACTTTCATGGACAAATACCATCACGACGAAAGCACCAACAGCAGCGCCGCGCTCTATGGCTACGCCGCGGCAGAGGCGCTGACGCAGGTGCTGAAGCAATGCGGCGACGACCTCTCGCGCGAGAACATCATGCGTCAGGCGGCTTCGCTGAGGAATTATCAGCCTTCGGTCGCCCTGCCCAACATCAGGATGAACACCTCGCCAAACAGCTACCTGCCGATCCGGCAGATGCGGCTGGTCCAGTTCGACGGCCGCTCCTGGCAACCCTTCGGCGACGTGATCGAAACCGCCTTCACGGAAGGCGCGGCGCGGTGAGTTGACTCGGGCCCACCTATTGCTGGGCTACCCCTCTCCCCCGCCCTCTCCCACAAGGGGGGGAGGGAGCCGAGCGGAGAACGGAGCAGCGTCGCACCATGATCGACTTTCCGCGAAGTTGGACAACGTCGCCACGTTAAAGATGTGTTTCCCTCCCTCCTTGTGGGGGAGGGCTAGGGAGGGGGTGCCACACGGCACACTCTCTCGATGGGAGACGGCAACGCGCGTGCTCCTCACGCCGGGTTCAGCGAGGCCAGCGCATTCTCCAGCAGCGAGCGCACCCGCGCCGCGTCGCCGGATTTGACCACGGCGGGGTCGAGATAGAGCTCCAGCCCCGGCGCTCGCTCGGTGATGATCCCGCTCCTTTCGGCGGCCGCGTCGTTCAGCGCGTCGACCGAATAGGGAATGATTTCGCGGCTGATGCCCTTCATCGTGATCGCGGGCAGCGCGTGGGCGCGGACGATGTCGCTGACCAGCGCGAAGGTCTCGTAGCTCAGCACGATGCCGCCGGGCTCGGCGATCGATTGCAGGCGCGCGGCGAGGTTCGCCTCCGCACCGATGATGGTGTAGTCCATGCGATCGCTGCTGCCGAAATTGCCGACATTGCAATAGCCGGAATTGATGCCCATGCGGGCCTTGAACGGCAGCTCGATGCCGGAGGCGCGCCATTTCGCATTGAGCTCGGTGAGCCGGTGCTGCATGCGCCAGGCCATCTGAAGGCAGGCCTGCGCGTCGGCGCGGTCGCCTTTGGTATCGGGGTCGCCGAAGAAGATCAGCATGGCATCGCCGATGAACTTGTCGATGGTGCCGCCAAATTCGTGGGCGACCGCCGACATCTCGGTGAAATATTCGTTGAGGAGCTGGGTCAGCAACTCCGGCTGGAGCCGCTCCGCCGTCGCGGTGAAATTCTGGATGTCGGAGAAGAAGATGGTGAGCTTCTTGCGCTCGGTGTGGATGGTGACGTCCTTCTGGCCGGAGAAGATGCTCTTGTAGACCTGCGGCGGGATGTAGCGCGAGATCTTCATCGACAGCGAAGCCAGGAAGTCGTTGGCGGATTCGAGCTCCTTGTTCATGCCCTTGATACGGCTCGCCTGGCGGCGCTGCAGCGAGAGAAACGACAGGCCGCTGCCGGCGGCGATCAGGAAATAGGCCAGCAGGAACTTGAACGAGAAGATGTTGGCGGCGATCGGCTGGGCGATGATCACCTCCTGGATGCCTCTGACGTCACCAACCTTCCAGTCCTTCTTCGGGCTCTCGGGGTGGCTGTTGTGGCAGCTGACGCAGGCCGGGCCCATCGTCACCGGAGCAATCAGCCGGACCTTGTCGTTGAACAGCGAGGTCTCGGTGTCGACGATCTTCTGCTCGGGATCGTTGCGAAGCGATTCGAGCGCGTCCTTCTCGAACTTGTCGAGCTGGTGCGGGGCGCGGTTCTGGAACGGGAAGTCCGAGACGAAACGGTAGGTGATGTTTTCCTGCTGCGCCCCGATCACCCGCCCTAGCTCCAGCGACAATGTCGCCGGGATCGGGATCGCGCCGGGGATGGATTCGTAGTTGTGAATCACCCTGGTCGTACCGTTCGGATTGGCGATGATGCGCCCGACCACGTTGGTCGCGTAGTAGCTGCGCACGCTCGTGATCACCGAATTCAGGTCGATCGCCTGCCGGCGCAGCGCGGTCTTGCTGAGTTCGGTCAGGTCCAGCCACACCGCGAGCGGCAAGGCGAGCAGCAGGAAGGCGATCGCGGCACCGGTCAGGATGCCGCTCTTGCGCTGTTCTTCGGAGATCTCTTGCTTCACTCTTTGGCTCCGTGATTGCGTTCCTGTCTCGAACTCGGGGCGATTTGCGGAACAGAGCCAATAAACGCGCTCCCGCGCAACCCCATTTTATGGTGGTCGCGCCAAGCGGCTTTTCGTTTCATGGCGAATGTTTAAGATCGGCATTTATCTGCATTCACTCCGCCAGGAGATCCACCAAATGGCCGAGACCATCCGCATCAAGCGCTTCAATGCGCGCTCCGTCATCGTGCCGATGAACCTCCCGCTCCAGACCTCGACCGGGGCTGTCGCAAAGGCACCGCTGGTGCTGATCGACTGCGAGACCGACCAGGGCGTCCAGGGGCACGCCTATCTGTTCTCGATCACGCCATCGGCCTTGAAGCCGCTGACGGCGATGGTCGCGGAAATGTCGGAGCTGCTTGCGGGCGACGAGCTGCTACCGTTCGAGATCGAGCGCAAGCTGACCCAGCGCTTCACCCTGCTGGGGCTCGCCGGCCTGCAGCGGCTGGCACAATCCGGCATCGACATGGCGGCATGGGACGCACTGGCGCGCGCACGCGGCCTGCCGCTAGCGCGGCTGCTCGGCGGCGCGCCAAGACCGGTCAGGGCCTACAATTCGAAGGGGCTCGGCATCATGCCGGCGGGTGCCGCGGTGGAGGAAGCCCACAAGCTGCTGGCCGAGGGCTTTCAGGCCGCAAAGATCCGCGTCGGCCGTCCCGATGCACGGGAAGACCTGAAGGTGGTGCGCGCGGTGCGCAAGGCCGTCGGCGACGACGTGACCTTGATGTGCGACTATAACCAGGCGCTGACGGCCACCGAGGCGATCCGCCGTGGCGAGATGCTCGACGATGAGGGCCTGACCTGGATCGAGGAGCCGATCCGTCACGACGATTATGAGGGTAACGCCCGCATCGCGGATGCGCTGCGCACGCCGGTCCAGATCGGCGAGAATTTCGACAGCGCCTTCGCGATGCAGACCGCGCTCTCAGCCGAAGCCTGCGACTACGTGATGCCCGACGTGCAGCGCATCGGCGGCGTCACCGGCTGGCTGCGCGCCGCCGCGCTGGCGCATGCCGCCGGGATCGAGATGTCGACGCATCTGTTCTCGGAAGTCAGCGCGCATCTTTTGTGCGTGACGCCGACCGCGCATTGGCTCGAATATGTCGACTGGGCCGACGCAGTGCTTTCAACGCGGCTGATCATCAAGGACGGCTTTGCCCTGCCGAACGAGGAGCCCGGCAACGGGATCGCGTGGGACGAGGCTGCGGTGAAGAAGTATCTGGTCGAATAGACCGCGTGTCGTCGCGACGTATCGAAGTGCGAACGTCGAAGCTGACGATCAGCGAACGGCATGCCTTCCTACGACTGAACAGCGGCAATCATACTCAGCTCGACCGGTGCACCCCGCGGCAACTCGGCGACGCCGACAGATGTACGCGTGTGACGACCGCGATCGCCTAGGCGCTCGATCAACCGGTCGGAAGCGCCGTTCATGACTTGCGATTGCTGAGTGAATCCAGGGGCCGAGGCGATGTATCCAACGAGCTGCAAGACCTGGACGATCTTGTCCTCTCCACCTGTTGCGTGATTGATGGCCGAAATGCAGAGATCTGCGCAGAGGGCCGCCGCCCCCTGTGCGGCGGCGACATCGACACCTGCGCCGACTTTACCGGAGCACAGCAGGGCTTCGCCGCGACGCGGCAGCTGACCACTGACATACGCAATTCCACCATGGATGATCACCGGCAAGTAGTTGCCACCTGGTTTGTTCACGCTGCTCATATCGATAACCTGCCTTCATTTCTCGCTGGCGTGGTGGGCGGACAATGGCAGGCGGGGAGTCGCGGATCAAGCTGCGCATTGCACCGAGGTGGTGCACGATAACGATCCCCCATGACCACATGGCGCCTTCATTCGCACATCGCGTCGTCGCGATCGGCGGCGAGATCGAGTTCGGCGAGAGCTGGCAGGCCGCGCTGGTGCGTAAGTTCCACGAGGAGCTCGGTATCGGAATCTCCATCGTGAAGGCGATGAGCTGAACACGTTGCTGCTTCCACATCGTCATTGCGAGCGCGGCCAAGCAATCCAGACCCCCTCCGCGGAAACAGTCTGGATTGCTTCGTTGCGCTCGCAATGACGGAGTGTGAGACAGCAGCGCTGCATGACCAGCTACGCTACCAAACCTCCGCGCCGGGAATCTTCCTGCGCACCGCGATGCGCTGGATCCAGATGCAGCGGCGGATGGATCTGTTGGAGCGGCCGACGGCCGAGATGCCCTCGCCGGCCTGAAGCAGCGGCGCCACGCTTTCGCGCAATGCGCGGCAGCGCTGCAGTTCGGCCTGCCAGTCGATGACCGCAGCAGCGGCGCGCGACGACATCAGCGCCAGCACCATCAGGGCAACATAGCTCGCCCGCATCACCCGCATTCCCTTCATTTTGATCCGCGCTCGTCGCGCCAGTAGCGGAAATCGCAATGGGACGCGCCTTGCATGATGGTTTGCGTGCGCGTGAGCCTGACGTCGGCGCCAAATCCATCAGCGGTCGCGAAGTCGGCGGTGCAGACCAGCAGGAAACCGAGCTCCGGCTCGCCCAGCGCCTTGTAGAACTCGGCATAGGCGCATCGCGTCACGTCGAACGCAAAGGCGTCCTGGGTCTGCTCGATGATGTCATAGGCGAGCGCGTCGTCTCGGGCATAGGTCTTGAACGCCGACGCGACGGCCTTGCCGAGATCGGCTTCGTTGTTCGTGCTGTTCTTTGCCTTCCAGAATTCCTCGCCGAAGCCGCGATAGAGGTCGCCAAGCGCCTTGCGCACCAATGCATTGGCGCGCGCCTCGCCGAGTTCGGCCTGCAACGCCTTAACCAGGGGCACCAGCACCTGCGCCTGGATCTTTGCCTGCTCGATGACGGACACGCTCATGGGCAACCTTCATCCGGGTTACTTCACACCACAAGACGATAACTCAACTCGCTGCTCGCGGCGAGGGTTTGCTTGCCTGGTCCCGTGGCATCCGGAAGTCTACGTTTCCGTGATGTCGGGGTCATCGCCGATCGTGCAATCCTGAAAACATCGACCTGGCCACAATGGTATGACGCTCACCATTCAAATTCCGCCGGCAAATGACCAGAGGTGACCATGATCCGACCCAAAATGCCTTCAGGCAATTTCACGCCACGAGTGTTTTCACGGCGCCCTCAAGTTGCGGCGTTTGCCGCAGCGCTGTTTCTCGCCGCAACGTTCTGGCCGGCCGGAGGCGCGCAGGCTGCCGCAAATGATGCCGAAGCACGAACCATCTTCGAGAAATTCATCGCGGCGCAGAATGCGCATGATGCGGACGCCATGAAGGCCATGCTCCTGAATTCACCCGGAACGCTGTTGTTTGCCAGAAACATCGAGACGCGCGGTCGCGATGAGGTCGCCGAACGCTTCAAGACCTATTACGAGGGCACCTGGCACCTCGAACCCGACATGTCGAAATTCCGCGTCGCCGTGATCTCGAACGAGATCATGCAGATCCTCGTGCCGATCGTCTTTACGCGCGGCCTTCCGGGCAAGCCGCCACAACAAAATACGTTTCTGATCAGCCAGACCTACGTTCAGGATGCGGACGGCTGGCACGTCGCCTCAATCCTTCCGGTCGCGAATACGGAACTGAAATAGGGGATTTAGTGGCTGTGTGTCGGCGCAGGAGGCTGCCGCTCCAGTCCGTGTCCGCTCTTCGAGCTACGCCGGACACGCTTCGCCAAAATGAGATTGGTGGCTTCCGAGCCGAAGCTCGCGGCGGCAGCCCGCCTGCGCCCGTTGGGCTTCGGCGTGGCATCCTTCACTCGGCTATCGCGAGCGAAGGATGGTGGGCGCGACAGGGATCGAACCTGTGACCCCTACCATGTCAAGGTAGTGCTCTCCCGCTGAGCTACGCGCCCTAGATGTCTCTAGATCGGGTCGGGTCCCTATAACGGCTCACGGGAGCCGGTGCAAGGACGGAAGGGGGCCGATTTAGGCCGCCAGCATCTTGTTCACTTCGCTGACCAATTCGCGCAAATGCACGGGCTTGGACAGCACCTTGGCGTTCTTGGGGGCATCCGAATCGGAGTTCAGGGCGACCGCGGCGAAGCCCGTGATGAACATGATCTTGATGTCGGGGTCGAGTTCCGAGGCCCGGCGGGCGAGCTCGATGCCGTCCATCTCCGGCATCACGATGTCGGTGAGCAGCATCTCGAACGGCTCTTCCCGTAGCCGCTGATAGGCGGCCATGCCGTTATCGTGGGACGAGACCTGAAAACCGGCGTTTTCCAGCGCCTTGACCAGGAAACGGCGCATGTCGTTGTCGTCTTCGGCGAGCAGGATCTTTGGCATGGCGGAAATGTCGAATCCCCAGAGGATATCAGCGGAGGTCACTAAGCCCGACGGACGGTAAATTTGGGGTGAAAATCTTTACCCTCCGCAGCTCGCGCTGCCGGACTCTTGTGAACCGGAATACGGCACGAAGCAATCGAGCCGTACCTGCCGGTCCCCACCTCGCTGCCCGCAGGGTTAAGACATGTTCCAGCGCAGATCTCATCTTTTCGCTTGGCAGGATGGTTGCGATTCCGGACAATGACGACACATAAGAGCCGCCCGATCGGCCGAATCAATGCGCCAAGGGCGAAGCCTGATACCGAGAGGCGGAGCCTGATTGCCAAGGGGCCTGACACCAAGGGACGAAGCCTGAGAAGATGACCCGGTTTGACGGCGACAAGTCGCCAGCCTTCGAGATCGTTGAGCCCGCGCAATGGCGCGCGCCGGTTATCTTCAACTCGCCCCATTCCGGCTCGACCTATCCGGACGAATTCCTCAGCGCCTCCAGGATCGACCTGCCGACGCTGCGGCGTTCCGAAGATTCCTTCATGGACGAGCTGATCGGCCATCTCAGCGAGCGCGGCTTTCCGACCGTGCGGGTCAACTTTCCGCGCTCCTATGTCGACGTCAACCGCGAGCCCTATGAGCTCGATCCCCGGATGTTCACCGGGCGCCTGCCGAGCTTTGCCAACACCCGCTCGATGCGGGTTGCCGGCGGACTTGGCACCATTCCGCGCGTGGTCGGCGACGGCCAGGAGATCTATCGCGAGCGCATCCTGGTCGACGACGCGCTGGGGCGGATCGAGACGCTGTACAAGCCGTATCATCGCGCGCTGCGCCGGCTGATCAACAAGGTGCACCAGATGTTCGGCACCGTCGTGCTGGTCGACTGCCATTCGATGCCCTCGGTCGGCGTCTCCCGCGACGAGCCGCGCCGGCCCGACATCGTCATCGGCGACCGCTACGGCACGAGCTGCACGCCGCTATTGCCCGACCGGGTCGAGGAGACCATGGCCGGCCTCGGCTATTCGATCGGCCGCAACAAGCCCTACGCCGGCGGCTTCATCACCGAGCATTACGGTAACCCGGCCAGTGGCCTGCATGCCGTGCAGCTCGAGCTCAACCGCGCAATCTACATGGACGAGCGGCGGCGCGAGCGCAGTCCGCGCTTTGCACAAGTGGCGTCGGACTTCGGCGTGCTCGCAGACGTGCTGGCGACCACGGTCCCGTTCGGCGATCTCGGCCCGTTCCAGGCCGCGGCTGAATAGGCGCGACGTTTTCTTCGAACAATTGTGTTGGTGCGATCAGCGCGAATGCGTTTCGCGGCGAGCATCGAAATGAAAGCCGATGCCGAGAGAAAGCAGAGGCTGAAAGAAAAAAGGGCCGCTTCTAATGAAGAAGCGGCCCAAGTCTAGGGAGGAAACGCCCAAGGAGGGCAGCAGTAACGCGAGAAGCGCTACCGCACCGCAACAATATGCGGCCGCGACGCACAAAGTGCAAGGGCTTTCGACCGGTTTCCCATGCAATGAGGACATAGCTCGGTTGCTTCTAGAGAAACCCAGATTCAGTTCCTTTGATAAGGAAATTCAATGGGTTGATAGTCATTTGCATACGAACGAGGCAGATCCGGAACTAAGGTTTCAACTCAATGATCGATTTTTGGCCAGCCAAGTTCTTTGAAGGAGGGACGCATCCGGCATCCAAAATACCAGGGTGCAAAAGCAAGACAGCGCTGCACGATTCTTCCGATTTGAGCTAGGCAGGAGTGAGCTTCGCCCGACTTTCGCTTTTTGAGGATACGCCGTGACGGTGATCGATTTCTCCGCCTTCATCGGACGGCTCGCCACCGCCTCCGGCGAAACCATCCTACCGTTCTTCCGCACCTCGCTGTCGATCGAGGACAAGAGCAAGACCAAGGATTTCGACCCCGTGACCGAGGCCGATCGCGCCGCGGAGGCGGTGATGCGGCGTCTGATCAAGGCCAACTTTCCCCAGCACGGCATCGTCGGCGAGGAATTCGGCAACGAGCGCGAGGATTCGGATTATGTCTGGGTGCTCGACCCCATCGACGGCACCAAATCCTTCATCGGCGGCTTTCCGATCTGGGGCACGCTGATCGCGCTCCTGCACAAGGGCACGCCGGTCTACGGCATGATGCACCAGCCCTTCATCGGCGAACGCTTTTCCGGCGACAGCGGCTCGGCTCATTATAAAGGCCCGTCCGGCGAGCGCCGGCTCCAGGTCCGGCGCTGCGCCTTGCTGTCGGAGGCGACGACCTACACCACCAGCCCGCTGCTGATGAGCGAGCGCGACCGCGCCATCTTCGGCCGCATCGAAACGGGCGCGCGGCTGTCGCGCTATGGCGGCGACTGCTACTCCTATTGCATGCTGGCGGCAGGTCACGTCGATCTCGTGGTCGAGACCGAGCTGAAGCCTTACGACATCGCAGCCCTGATCCCGATCGTGACCGGTGCCGGCGGCGTCGTCACCACCTGGGAAGGCAAGCCGGCCCAGGGCGGCGGCCGCATCGTCGCGGCCGGCGACGCCAGGGTTCACGAAGAAGCACTGAAACTGCTCAACGGCTAGGCGATCTAGGAGCCTGCATGACCAACCGGCGTACGCTCCTTCTCGCGGCCTTGCTTCTTTTTCCGACGCTCGCCTCCGCCCAGAATTTCCCGGCCAAGCTGATCGTGCCGTTTCCGGCCGGCGGCCCCAACGATATCATCGCGCGGGTGATCGGCCAGCGCATGTCGGAACTGTCAGGGCAGCCGGTGCTGATCGACAATCGCGGCGGCCAGGGTGGCGTGCTCGGCACCGATGCCGTCTCCAAGGCTGCACCTGACGGCTACACCATCGCGATCTCCAGCGCCGGCGCGCTGGCGATCAGCCCGAGCATGGAAAGGGTCGCCTACGATACGCTCAACGACCTCACGCCCGTGACGTTGGTCGCAACCGTGCCGGAAATGTTGGTGGTCGCCACCAACGTCCCCGCAAAGGACATCGCGGAATTGATCGCGCTCGCCAAGGCGCAGCCGGGAAAACTCAACTTCGCCTCCTCCGGACCCGGCAGCCTGCCGCATCTCGCCGGTGAATTGTTCAAGCTGACGGCCAAGATCGACATCGTGCACGTGCCCTATCGCGGCGCGGCGCCCGCCGTGAACGATCTGCTGGGCCAGCAGGTGCAGATGACGTTCCTGGACCTCCCCGTGCTGCTGCCGCAGGTCAAGGCGGGCGCCCTGCGACCGATCGCGGTCGGCTCCGCCGAGCGTTCGCCGACGGCGCCTGACGTGCCGACCACCACAGAAGCGGGCTTTGCGGATCTGCGCATCGAGAACTGGTACGGCATGGTCGCGCCGAAGGGCACGCCGAAGGAGATCGTCACCGCGCTACATGATCTGGCCACGAAGGCGATGGCGGATCCGGCGGTGAAGGAAAAGCTCGCTGCCCAGGGCGCGACGCTGGTCGGCGATGAGCCGGAGCATTTTCGCACATTCATCGCGGACGAGACGAAGAAATGGGCGAAGGTGATCAAGGACGCTGGCGTGGAGACGGCGAAGTAGCTGCGTCTTAACCTCTTCTAAAGGGAGGGGAAATCCCAGAACTCACACCGCCGCAGACCGCAAATGCTCCACCAGCATCTTCGCCGGGCGCGGTAGTGTCTTGAAGCTTCGCGCGCAGATCACGAGTTTGCGGTTGGCCCAGCTATCGCGCAGGCGGACCATGGCGAGCGGCATCAGTTTTGCGCAGCGGCGGGCCGCGGCTTCGGGCACCAGCGCGACGCCGACATCGGCGGCGACCATCTGGCAGATCGCATCGAAGTCGCGCAAGCGTGCGCGGTAATGCGGCCGCATGCCGAGCCGGGCGGCGTGCTTCGAAATATGCACCTGAAGCGCGGTGGCGCTGGTGAGCCCGACGAAGTCGCAAGCGCCCGCCTCCTGGAAATCGATCGCGCGGCGGCCGGCGAACGGGCCGCGCCTAGACGTCACCAGCGTCAGGCGATCCTCGCTGAAGGCGAATCGCTCGATATGATCGGGCAGCGCGTGCTCGGCGGCGAAGCCGAGATCGGCCGCGCCCGCAGTGATCGCGGCCGCGATGTCGGTGCTCTCGCGCTCCTCGATGTCGATGGCAACGTCGCGATGCTCGCGCAGGAAGCCGGCGAGCGCCTTCGGCAGATGCTCCGAAAGCCCCGAGGTATTGGCGAGGAAGTGCACGCTGGCGCGCACGCCGCTGGCAAAGCCGGCGAGATCGCCGCGCATGGCGTCGATCTGGTGAATGACGAGACGGGCGTGATCGAGCAGGCTCTCGCCGGCCGAGGTCAACTCAACGCCGCGGCGCCCGCGCTTGAGCAGCGCGACGCCGAGCGCATCCTCCAGCCCCTTGATGCGCGCGCTGGCTGAGGCCAGCGCCAGATGCGACCGCTCCGCGCCGCGGGTGATGCTGCGCTGGTCGGCGACCGCGATGAACAGCTGGAGGTCGACGAGGTCGAAGCGCATCGGGGGTCCCTTCAGCCTTCGTTCCAAACGAAGGCTTTCTCCGTAAGCTACAGATTGTGCCGGCGCGCTGCATCGGTCAATGTGCAGATATGATCGACCCGCTCCTCATTCTCATCGCCGCCGTTTTCCTGATCGCCGGATTCGTCAAGGGCGTGGTCGGGCTCGGCCTGCCGACGGTCTCCATGGGCCTGCTCGCGGTGAGCATGGCGCCGAGCCGCGCGATCGCCATCGTGATCGTCCCCGCCATCGTCACCAACATCTGGCAGACCTTCGTCGGCCCCCATTTGCGCGATATCCTGAGGCGGCTGTGGCCGCTGATGATCGGCACCGTGATCGGGTGCTGGCTCAATGCCGGCGCGCTCACCGGCCCGCATGCGCGCTACGGCACGATCGTGCTCGGCGTGCTCCTGGTCATCTACGCGATCATCGGGCTGAACAAATTCCAGTTTCATGTTGCGCCAAAGAACGAGAAATGGGTCGGCGGCGTGGTCGGCGTGGTCACCGGCGTGATCTCGGCCTCGACCGGCGTGCAGGTGATCCCCTCGATGCCGTTCATGCAGGCGATCGGCATGGAGAAGGACGAGCTGGTGCAGGCGCTCGGCGTGTTTTTCACGACAGCGACACTGGCGCTCGCCTTCAACCTCACCGCGGGCGGATTGCTGACGCCGGCCAACGCGGTGCCGGGCGCCGTGGGCATGGCATGCGCGTTTGCCGGCATGTACATCGGCCAAACGGTGCGGGCGCGGATGCCTGCGGAAGCGTTTCGCCGCTGGTTCCTGATCGCGATGATCCTGCTCGGCCTCTATCTCGCCGGCAGCGCGCTGCTGAAGGAATTCGCGTAAAGGACGTTACCGCGTCTCCAGCATGGCGACGCGGATGCCGAGATAGATGAAGAGGCCGCCGAGGGCACGGTTGACCCAGGCGACCGCGCCTTCGGAGCTCCGCAAGCGGTGGGCGGCCCTTGCCGCGAACGCCGCCAGCACCAGGCACCACAGCGTTCCCGTGCAGATGAAGATCAGGCCAAGCGTCAGGAAGGCGAGCGGCTTGTGCGCCGAGTCGGCTGCGACGAATTGCGGCAGGAAGGCCAGGAAGAACAGCGCGACCTTGGGATTGAGCGCGTTGGTGAAGACGCCCTGGAGGAAAACCCGCCGCAGCGAGCTCTGCACCGGCGCGTCGATGGCCGAGGCCAGTACCGGGCGCGACCACAGCATCAGAAGCCCGGTCACGACGAGATAGGCCGCTCCGACCAGCTTCAGGATCGAGAACGCGGTCGATGAGGCCATCAGCAGGGCCGAAAGGCCGATCGCGGCGCCCGCGACGTGGAAAAAGCAGCCGCAACTGATGCCCAGCGCAGCCGCGGCGCCACCTCGCCAGCCCAGCTGCATGCTGCGGCCGATCACATAGACCGTATCAGGCCCCGGCGTGATGTTGAGCAGCACGCCCGACAGGACGAAGAGCCAGATTTCGTGAATGCCCAGCATGTGTGACGTGCCTCCGCCGCCCAACCGTAGCCCAAGAGGTCGGCTTAGTGCGTTCGCTCGTCCCCGTCCACTGCCGGGATTGCCGAGGATTTACCTCGAATTTGCAATGCGGATCATACTTTCGCTCGGCCTCATCTGCTCTATAAGGAACGGGTTCTTTGAATGCGGGATTCGAGGCGACTGCCACGCCGTGGCCGGTCCTCGATCTCTTCCAAGTCTCTTGCAAGTCTCTTGGAGCTCCGGAATATGGAAAGACGTCTGGCTGCCATTGTCTGCGCCGATGTCGCCGGCTATTCGCGCATGATGGGCACCGATGAGGCCGGCACCCATGCCGCCTTCAAGGCCCATCGCAGCGCGATCCATCCCATCATCCTCAATCACGGCGGCCGCGTCGTCAAAAACACCGGCGACGGCTTCCTGCTGGAATTCCCCTCGATCGTCGGCGCCACCGAGGCCGCGATCGCGATGCAGACCCTGATGGCGGAGCGCAATCACCATCTGCCCGCCGATCGCGCCATGCAGTTCCGCCTCGGGATCCATATGGGTGACGTCATCGCCGACGAGGACGAGGTCTTCGGTGACGATGTCAACATTGCCGTCCGCCTCGAAGCCGTGGCGAGCCCCGGCGGCTTCGCCATCTCGGCCAAGGCCTACAAGGAGGCCAGCAAGCATCTCACCGTGCCGCTGGTCGATGCCGGCAACCACCGCTTCAAGAACATCAAGGATCCGATCGGGGTCTGGACCTGGACGCCTGAAGGTGCACCGGCGCTTGCGCCCGCGCTGAGGGAGGCATCCGCCCTCTCGCAGCAGTATCGCACCGCGATCGTCGGCGTGCTCCCTTTCGCCAATCTCAGCGACGCACAGGACGAGTATTTCTCCGACGGCCTGACCGAGGATCTGATCCACGCGCTGTCGCTGCAATCCTTCTATCGCGTGCTGAGCCGCAACTCGACGTTCGTGTTCAAGGGCAACAACGCCAGCACCCGCCTGATCGCGCGGGAGATCGACGCCACCTATCTGATCCAGGGTTCGGTGCGGCGTGCCGGAGCCAAGATCCGCGTGACCGCAGAGCTGATCGCGCCGGAGACCGGCGAGCAGCTCTGGACTGGCCGCTACGACCGCGACATCGGCGATCTCTTCGCGATGCAGGACGAGATCACCACCAACCTGTCCGCCGCCATCGCCACCGAGATCGTCCGGGCCGAAGCCTCGGCGCCGGCGCGGCTCTCGACCGACGTCACCGCCTGGGACCGCTTCCTCAAAGGACTGTCGCACTATTATCGGCAAACCAAGGAAGACCTGGCCATCGCCGTCGACCTGTTCCGGGAGGCCATCAGGCTCGAGCCCAAGCTGTCGATTGCGCACGCCTATCTCGCCACGATTCAGATCCAGAGCATCCAGTTCGGCTGGGTCAAGGGCACGCGCGAGATGTGGGCCGAGGCGATGAAGCTTGCCGAAACCAGCGTTCGGCTCGATCCGCGCTCGTCATTTGCGTTCTCGATCCTCTCCTGGACCCACGCGCTGGAGGGGCATTACGAGGCCGCGATGGACGCCGCCAAGCGCGCCGTCGCGCTCAACCCCTACGACAACGGCGCGCGCGGCGTGCTCGGCATCTGCCATTTCGTCATCGGCGAGCACCGCGAGGCGATCGAGCTGTTCTCGATGGCCGCACAGCGCGACAACAGCGATCCGCGCTACCAATGGGCCGCACTGAACGCCTTCAGCCATTATCTGCTGGGCCAATATGACGCGACCCTGTCATGGGCTCGAGAACAGCTCTACATCAACCCGAACCATTTGCAGGCGCTGGCAATCCGCGCCGCGGCGCTGGCGCAATTGGGGCGCGGCGACGAGGCGGTCGAGGCGACCCGCGTGCTCATGGCTAACTACCCGACTCTCAATGTCGACCGCCATTTGCGCAATTTCCACTGGAAGCGGCCCGAGGACCTCGCCCATTACCGCGCCGGACTCTTGAATGCGGGCGTGCCGCTCGGCAAACTGACCCTGGTTTCGAGCGACGTCAAACGCGTCGCCGAATCCTGAGAGCCAGCCGCGGCCACGCGGCAATGTCCCCTCCGCCTTTATTGACACGACAGTGAATTCAGCCACACTCGGCTACACGCTGAAGTAGTATAACGTGTTGTCGGTTTGTCAGGACTTTCCGCGCTCTATCGCCGCGTCTGTATTTCACGATTCGCCGTTTTCAGGATTTGGGCCATGCATGACTCCGCTCCGAAGCCCCCCTTAGACCCTTCGATCCAGGTCTCGCCGAACAATCCCTGTCCATTCCTCCGCGGCCTCGTCGGCGAGGGGTTTGTTGACGGCGGAACCGTTCCGCTCGGTACGCTGTCGCAAACGATCGCGAATGCGAGCGGCGAGACCGGGCTGAAGAAGGTCTCGGCCCGCATCCAGGTCCGCGGCGTTGCGCTTATCGCCAACGGGCTCGGTCACATCCTGAAGAGCATATTTTCGGGCGCACAGCTCGACGCGTTGCGTGGCGGCCCTCTCGACAAGCGCGGTGCCGGCTCGCGCGTCCTCGGCGTCGACGGCAAGGTCGATGAGGACGAGCTTGCGCGGTTTGCGAGCTTCGGCCGGGACTACCGGGATCCGAACGGCGGCGGCTCTGAGCCCGGTCTCAACGCCTCGGAAATCGGCGTCTTCATGCGCGACAACCTCAAGCGCGCCGGCAGCGCCGCGCGCTGGTACTACCCCCTGCTGATGAAGTTCGAGTGGCCGATCCTCCTGAAGATCATGGGCAAGGGCGCGGGTGAGGACCGCTATCTCAGCGTGGCCGACGTGCGCACTCTGTTCAACGAGCGGGAATTCCCTGCTCGCATCAACCAGCGGCTGGTATCGCAGCCGGTGCTGTCCACCTGCCAGCGCGTGGTGCGGGGCGCCCTCAAGGTTGCGGCCCTGCTGCTCGCCCTCGGTCTCGCCTTGCTCGTTGCGGTCGCCGAATTTCCCGACCAGGTGTGCGCCATGCTGCCGCAAAAGGGAATTCTCGTGAATCTCCTGCCGCCACCCTTGCCCACGGTCCCGGAGACGAAGGCGGCCTTTTGGCTCGAACAGAATTGGTCGCTGAAGGACAGGCACTGGTTTCACCATGCCAGCCAGGGCACGGCGACCTTCCCGGTGCCCTATGAATGGTTCATGGCCCTGGAGCAGCCGCGCCTGCATCTGTTCTCGGCGCCGGGCATGATGACGGACGGCACCTATCTCGAGCGCTTCGGGTTCATCCCGAGCCCGCAGTCGATCCAGACTGACGCGACGTCACTGCGCCGCTTCGGCTATGCCAATGTCTACGAGACGACACAGGTGCCGGACTGGTCGACCAGGTGGACGCCGGCGGAGAACGTCGACGGCCTGCCGGTCGGCTTCGCACGGATGACCGGTGTCGTCGATCCCGCGACCGGCCGTCGCGAAGAGGACAAGATCGGGCTGACCTGCGCGGCCTGCCATACCGGCCAGATCCACTACCAGGGCGTGGACGTGCGTTTCGACGGCGGCCCGGCCATGACCGACCTGAAGAAGCTCGAGGTCTCCACCGGCCTGTCGATTGCCTACACGCTTTACGTGCCGTTCCGCTTCCAGCGCTTCGCCGATCGCGTGCTCGGCCCCGATGCCAGCAAGGCTGACCGCGCCGCGCTCAAGCAGAAGCTCAGCGCGATCGGCAACTTCCTGATCGACTGGGCGCAAACCCAGCAAAAGACGATTGAAGGCAAGAAGACCTGGAACGGCAGGCAGCAGCAGGACACCGAGGAAGGGTTCGGTCGCCTCGACGCTCTCAATCGCATCGGCAATCAAGTTTTTTCGCAGGATCTCGCGCTGAGCGGGATCAAGGGATTCGAGAAGAACCTGCACGCCCAGGACGCGCCGGTCAGCTATCCCCCGATCTGGACCGTGCCCTGGTTCAAGTTCGCCCAGTACGACGCCTCGATCGAGCAGCCGCTGATCCGCAACGCCGGCGAAGCCCTCGGCGTGACGGCGCTGCTCAACCTGTCCGACGCCTACCCGGAGGACAGGCTGTGGCGCTCCTCGGTTCATATCAACACGCTCGGCTGGATCGAGGACATGCTCAGGGGGCCAGACCCGTTCAAGACGGCAGATCCCTCCACCGGCCCGAAGTTCGGCGGCCTGCTGGCGCCGAAATGGCCCTCGCAGATCCTTGGCGACAATTGGAGGCTCGATCAAAAGAAGGTCGACAATGGCCGCAAGATCTACGCCGAGATGTGCTCCGGATGCCATCTGCCGGCGATCGACACCCCGGCTTTCTGGTCGTCGGGACATTGGGAGCCGAGCGGCGACAGCAAGGTGCTGAACGCGGTGACGATCCCCCTCGACGAGATCAAGACGGATCCCGAACAGTCGCTCGTGCTCAGCAACAGGATCGTCGATCTGCCCGGCTTCCTGAAGGTGAATACGGCCGACCTCCAGAAATGGTGGCAATGCGACGTCTCGACCGCAAGCTCGCCGACCGCGATGGTTTATGCGCTCGGGTTGATGACGGTGGTGGATCTCGTCGCCCGCAAATGGATGGACGACGAGAAGACTCCGGACGCCGAGCGGTCGAAATTGTGGAATCTCGCGCGCAAGAACTGCCTCAATCCGGTGGGGGGAGCACGCTATCGGGCACGGCCGCTGAACGGCGTCTGGGCCACGGCACCCTATCTGCACAACGGTTCGGTGCCCTCTCTCTACTGGTTGCTGAAGCCTGCAAGCGAGCGCCCGCAAAAATTCTGCATGGGCCGCCGCGACTATGATCCCGTGACCGTCGGCTTTGCGGTCACCGCCAACGAGAAGTGCAAGACGGGTGAAACCGAGTTCTCGGCCGGGTCGGACAAGGATCCGATCCAGGGCAACAGCGTGCTCGGCCATTCCTTCGAGCGCAAGCCGGGCGAGGAAAAACGTCCCGGTGTCATCGGCCGCGTGTTCAAGGACGACAACGAGCGCTACGATCTGATCGAGTATCTGAAGACGCTGTAGTGGGTGATGCTACTTCCTCGTCATGGCCGGGCTTGTCCCGGCATGCCGGCGTGTGGTCGCAGGGCAGCATCGCCTCCCCTCACTTGAACAGCGGCGTGCCTGGCACGAAGGCGTCGAAGGCTGCCCAGAATTGGGAACGGTAGCGGTCCTGCTCCTGGAGAATCTCGTGCTTGGCACCGGCGATCACGAGATGGGAGCCTGCGCGCAAATGATAGGCGAACTCCTCGATCGCCGCGATCGAGACCACGGTGTCGCTGGAGGCCGCCAGCATCAGGATCGGCTGACGGATCTCGGACGGGTAGTTTTTGCCCTTGAAGGTGTTCATCGCGCGGAAGGCGGTATCGGCCCAGGCGACCGTCGGTGACGCGAGCCCGAGGGTCGGATCCTCCTCCAGGATTGCGGCATTGCGCGCATAGCGCACGGGGTCGCTGGTCAGCGGATTGTTGATGAAGGGATTGAGCCCGGTGATCTGGTCGCTGCCGCCGGGGACATAACGGCCGCCCATCCCCAGCACGCGCATCGTCTTCAGCAGAGCCCGCGCCGGAAACGAGGTGGCGCGGCCGGGGAGGTCGATCATCGGCGCAGACAGCACCATGCGGTCGAACCAGCGCTTGCCCGCATGCGCCACCCGCAGCATCACGGTGCCGCCCATGGAGTGGGCGAGCGCGAAGAAGGGCGGCGGGCAATCCGGCAGCACCACCTGCTGCACGAAGGTCTCGACGTCGATCTCGAAATCAGCGAAGTCGCGGACATAGCCCTTGCGCGGATCGCGCAGGCGGCGCGAGGAGTGGCCCTGCCCGCGCCAGTCGATCATCGCCACCGCAAAACCGCGGTCGCGCAGGTCGCGCACGGTCTCGAAATACTTCTCGATCTGCTCGCTGCGTCCGGTGAAGACGCAGACCGTGCCCTTGCGGTTCGCCGGCGGTGCCCAGCGCGCAAAGCGCAGCTCGACGCCATCAGGGGTCTTGATGGTGCCGCTGACGACGTCTTCGGGAACGGGATTGGACGGTATCGAGACCAGCGTCATGATGGGGAGGGCTTGGGCACGAAGAGCTGCAAATCAGGGGCGGGAGCGCCGAAAAGGCTGAGTATCCGCCCTCTTGAACGCCGTTCCCCTGAACCCATATCACCTTGGTGCAGGCCGCTACCAGTGTTTCGGAACCGGAACATCAGGCTGCACACAGACGAAAGCCCGGCCCGATTGGCGGGCGGGTTACTCAACAGTCGCTCAATGGAGGACTTGACCATGCGTACCTACGACCTGACCCCCTTCTACCGTTCCACCGTCGGCTTCGACCGTCTCTTCAACCTGCTCGACCAGGCCGGTTCGGACGGCAGCCCCGGTTATCCCCCCTACAATATCGAGCGTACCGGTGAGAACGACTACCGCATCACCGTTGCGGTTTCGGGCTTTGCCAAGGATGAGCTCTCCATCGTCGCGAAGGAAAACACGTTGACGATTAAGGGCGAGAAAGTCGCCAACGAGAACTCGAAGGCCGAAGTGCTGTACCGTGGCATCGCCGCGCGTGCCTTCGAGCGCGCCTTCCAGCTTGCCGACTTCGTGCAGGTGAAGAACGCCTCGCTCGAGAACGGGCTGCTTCACGTCGACCTCGTCCGTGAGATTCCCGAAGCGAAGAAGCCCCGCCACATCGCGATCAACACCGGTGCGCAAGGCGCACAGGTGATCGAGAACTCGGTAGCCGCGTAAATCACGTCGGCCGCTTCCAGGTTGCGAAAACGCCCCGGTGCCCCGGGGCGTTTTTTTGTTGGGCTCTCCTCGTCCCGGCGAGAGCCGGGGAATCCTGCCGCGAGATCGATCAATCGTGCACGGAAGAAATACCGAACGACGGATCTGCCATACCTTACCAGAGAGGATGGTCTCGGTCGTCGCCGGGACGTCACCGATTGCTGAACGGCCGTGCTGGACTGTTGCGCCGCATCACAGAGCGGTGAAATGGCGTAACACCGCCGCCCCGCGCATCGTCTTTTGGATATCGAACCCAAAAACAAGACGGAGAACAATCATGACTTTCTGGCGCAGCCTTTTCGTCGCCGCGAGCCTGCTGGCGGCCCCTCTCAGCCTCGCTCACGCGCAGACGCCGCAGACCGTAAAGGCCAAGAACGTTGTGCTGGTGCACGGCGCCTGGGCCGACGGCTCAAGCTGGTCGGAAGTGATCCCGATCCTCCAGGCCGCAGGGCTCAACGTAACTGCCGTGCAAAATCCGTTGTCGTCGCTTGCGGATTCCGTCGAGGCGACCAAGCGCGTGCTGGCCGAACAGGATGGTCCGACCGTGCTGGTCGCGCATTCCTGGGGCGGCACCGTGATCAGCCAGGTCGGCACCGACCCGAAGGTCACCGGCCTCGTCTATGTCGCCGCCCGTGCGCCCGATGCCAACGAGGATTTTGTCGCGCTGTCGAAGCAGTTTCCGGCGGGACCGGCACGCGCCGGCGTCGTCGAGCGCGACGGCTACACCAAGCTGTCAGAAGACGCCTTCCTGAAGTACTTCGCCAATGGCGTTAAGCCGGAGCAGGCCAAGGAGCTCTACGCCGTGCAATGGCCGACGGCCGCCTCGATCTTCGCCGGTCGCACCACGGAGGCGGCATGGCATTCCAAGCCGAGCTGGTACGCGGTGTCGAAGAACGACTACACCATCAATCCCGATCTCGAACGCTTCCTCGCCAAGCGCATGAACGCAACCACGATCGAGCTCGACGCCGGCCATCTCTCGCTGGTGTCGCATCCGAAGGAGGTGGCGAATTTGATCCTGGAAGCGGCGGGGTATGGCCGGAGCTGAGCCGCGCTCGTCATGGTTCAGAAGGCGCCTGAGTGCTGAGACGCCTTCTGTTTGCGCTAACTCTCTCCCCAACCTCGTCCTGGCGAAGGCCAGGACCCATCACCACAGGGAGGAGTTTGGCGAAGATTCGGAGTTCGGTACTCCCGCGTCACTCATATGATGCACCTCGCGGTATGGGTCCTGGCCTTCGCCAGGACGACACCGTTGGGATGATGCGGGCCATCGCCTCAAACGCCCGCGCTTAGTCCAGCCCCTGTGCCGCCGGCATCTCCTGCGTAGGCAGGATAGTCGCGGCAGGCTTGACCTGACCTACGGTTGGCGCGGCGGCTTGCGGTGCGACCTCAGCGGGCTTGGACGGCACGGCGGCCGCGGTCTGCGTCACAGGTTGTGCCTGCGGCACCTGGGCCTGCGGCGTCGCAGGCTCGGCCGGCTTGGCGGGGACGCCCGGGGCCTCGCGCGGCGGAGCCGCCTTGGGCAGCGGCACGGAACGGCTGGCGACATGCGGGATCGGGGCCGGAGGGCGGGGCGGACCACTGCGGACCATGGTCGGCGGCGGCAGCGCGCTTTGCGGGCGGTAAGGTGCAACCGCAGGCTGCTCGTAGCCGGGTGCCATGCCGTAGGCGTCGGCAGCCGGCATGAAGCGCAAAATCCTTCCGTCGCGGGCATCGATCACGAGCCGGCCGTCCTCCCCCCGGCGGTCAATCACCGCGATGGTGTAGACGCCGCCGCGCAGGCGCGGGATGCCCAGTGGAGAGAAGCCGTTCTCGCGCAGCACCGCGTAGACCTCGGTCGATGGCAGCAGCACCGGGGCCGGCCCGCGTTCTTCGTAGCCATAGCCGTAGCGCGGCGGCGGCGCGGCCTCCGACGGCGCATAGGGGGCGTCGAAATCCGAGACCGCGATCATCGCCCCTCGCGCTGGAACCTGCGCTTGAGCCGCGGTCGCGGCCAGCGCCAGCGTGGCGGCGGCCACACATCCTGTGAAAAACTTCATGGTCGAGACGCTCCTGTCAGGCCCCCGGATGGATCGCGCTCTTTCGCTTCTTGCGGCGTGGCGGGTCTTCCAAAGGGTTGATCCGAAGCTTCATTGGGGATTCCGGCGTCGGCAGGGCCGGATCAGGGCGCGTTTGCTTCAAAACCGGGGCCGCGCAACTTTTGGAAAGCGATTGATTGACATATGGGGAATCGGGACTTGCGCGCGCTTGTGTGATAGACAAAAATTTGGCAAGGTGATGGTTAGGACAGGAAGACTGTCTCAATTTTGCTTGCGGTTCCGGCATAGGGATTGCAACGAAAGTCGGTGCTTTCGAGCGCCAAGAAGGCAACAGGCAAAGCCGTTCTCGGGGACGAAGAACGCCTTGGCCTGAATTTAAGAAAATGCGGCTCGCGAGCGGACGAGCGGTGACCCAGAAGCGGGTGCCGCGGGACGCCCAAGGTGCGCCGAAGATGGCGGTGAGGCAGCTTGCCGCATGGAGAGGACGAGAACATGAACGGGTCGCAAGTCGAGCGCGGAAACATCGTGGCAGAACAACTGTCGGCGACGGTCGCCTCGAAAACGACCGATCCGATTCAGGAACACAATTCACGGCCGCCGGCCGTAGGCCTGTACGATCCGAGCCTGGAAAAAGATTCCTGCGGCGTCGGCTTCATCGCCAACATCAAGGGCCAGAAGTCGCACGAGATCGTCGCGGACGCGCTCAGCATCCTCTGTAACCTCGAGCACCGCGGCGCCGTCGGCGCCGACCCGCGCGCCGGTGACGGCGCCGGCATTCTGGTGCAGATCCCGCATGCTTTCTTCAGCCGCAAGGCGAAGGAGCTCGGCTTCGTGCTGCCCAATCCGGGCGAATACGCCATCGGCGCGTTGTTCATGCCGCGCGACACTGCCTGGCGCAACGTCATCAAGAGCATCATCGCCGACCAGATCAAGGAAGAGGGCCTGACGCTGCTCGGCTGGCGCGACGTGCCAACCGACAATTCCTCGCTCGGCGTCACCGTAAAGCCGACCGAGCCCGCCTGCATGCAGGTGTTCATTGGCCGCAACGGCACCGCCAAGACCGAGGACGATTTCGAGCGCCGGCTTTACATCCTGCGCAAGTCGATCTCGCAAGCGATCTATCAGCGCCGCGACCGCGGCCTCGCCGGCTACTATCCGTGCTCGATGTCCTGCCGCACCGTGATCTACAAGGGCATGTTCCTCGCCGACCAGCTCGGCAAGTACTATCCCGATTTGCACGAGAAGGATTTCGAGAGCGCGCTGGCGCTCGTGCACCAGCGTTTCTCGACCAACACCTTCCCGGCGTGGTCGCTGGCGCATCCCTACCGCATGATCGCGCATAATGGCGAGATCAACACGCTGCGCGGCAACGTCAACTGGATGGCGGCGCGCCAGGCCTCGGTGAGCTCCGAGCTGTACGGCAAGGACATCAACCGGCTCTGGCCGATCTCCTACGAAGGCCAGTCGGACACCGCCTGCTTCGACAACGCGCTCGAATTCCTGGTGCAGGGCGGCTACTCGCTGCCGCACGCCGTCATGATGATGATTCCGGAGGCGTGGGCCGGCAATCCCTTGATGGATGAGAAGCGCCGCGCCTTCTACGAATATCATGCAGCCCTGATGGAGCCGTGGGACGGCCCCGCCGCGATCGCCTTCACCGACGGCCGCCAGATCGGTGCCACGCTGGACCGCAACGGCCTTCGGCCGGCGCGCTATCTCGTCACCAAGGACGACCGCATCGTGATGGCGTCCGAGATGGGCGTGCTGACGATTCCCGAGGACCAGATCATCACCAAGTGGCGCTTGCAGCCCGGCAAGATGCTGCTGGTCGACCTCGAGCAGGGCCGCCTCATCCCCGACGACGAGATCAAGGCCGAGCTCGCAAGGAGCCATCCCTACACGGAGTGGCTGGAGCGGACCCAGATCGTGCTGGAAGAGCTGCCGAAGGTGCCGACCACCGGCGTGCGCTCCAACCTGTCGCTGCTCGATCGCCAGCAGGCGTTCGGCTACAGCCAGGAAGACATCACCATCCTGATGACGCCGATGGCCTCCACCGGCGAGGAAGCCGCAGGCTCGATGGGCAACGACACGCCGATCTCGGCGCTGTCGGCCAAGGCCAAGCCGCTGTTCACCTACTTCAAGCAGAACTTTGCGCAGGTCACCAATCCGCCGATCGATCCGATCCGCGAGGAGCTGGTGATGAGCCTCGTCTCCATCATCGGACCGCGGCCGAACCTGTTCGACCTGCAAGGCCTAGCCACTACCAAGCGCCTCGAAGCGCGCCAGCCGATCCTGACCGACGCGGACCTCGAAAAGATCCGCTCAATCTCCGAGGTCGCCGAGTCGCACTTCAAGTCGCGCACGCTGGACACCACCTTCCACGCCGGCCTCGGCGCGGCCGGCATGGACCAGGTGCTGGACGAGCTCTGCGCGCGCGCCGAGAGCGCGGTGCGCGAGGGCGTCAACATCATCATCCTGTCCGACCGCATGGTCGGCACCGACCGGGTTCCGATCCCGTCGCTGCTGGCCTGCGCCGCCGTGCATCATCATCTGATCCGCACCGGATTGCGCACTTCGGTCGGCCTCGTCGTCGAATCCGGCGAGCCGCGCGAAGTGCATCACTTCGCCTGTCTCGCCGGCTACGGCGCGGAAGCGATCAATCCGTATCTGGCGTTCGAGACCATCATCGCGATGAAGGACCGCCTGCCCGGCTCGCTCGACGACTACGAGATCGTCAAGCGCTACATCAAGTCGATCGGCAAGGGCCTGCTCAAGGTGATGTCCAAGATGGGCATCTCGACCTACCAGTCCTATTGCGGCGCGCAGATCTTTGACGCCATTGGCCTGAAGGCGGAATTCGTCGGAAAATTCTTCGCCGGCACGCACACCCGCGTCGAGGGCGTCGGTCTTGGCGAGATCGCCGAAGAGGCGGTGCGCCGTCATGCCGACGCGTTCGGCGACGCGCTCGTGTACAAGACCTCGCTCGATGTCGGCGGCGAATATGCCTATCGCAGCCGCGGCGAGGACCATGCATGGACCGCCGAGTCGGTGGGGCTGCTCCAGCACGCCGCGCGCGGCAATTCGCTGGAACGCTACCGCGCCTTCGCGAAGATCCTCAACGAGCAGTCGGAGCGTCTCCTGACGCTGCGCGGCCTGTTCCGGATCAAGAATGCGGACGAAGAGAAGCGCAAGCCGGTACCGCTCGACCAGGTCGAGCCGGCCAAGGACATCGTCAAGCGTTTCGCCACCGGCGCGATGAGCTTCGGCTCGATCTCGCGCGAGGCGCACACCACGCTCGCGATCGCCATGAACCGGATCGGCGGCAAGTCGAACACCGGCGAAGGCGGCGAGGAAGCCGACCGCTTCAAGCCGATGCCGAACGGTGACAGCATGCGCTCGGCAATCAAGCAGGTCGCCTCGGGCCGCTTCGGCGTCACCACGGAGTATCTCGTCAACTCCGACATGATGCAGATCAAGATGGCGCAGGGTGCAAAACCCGGCGAAGGCGGCCAGTTGCCCGGCCACAAGGTCGATGCCACCATCGCAAAGGTCCGGCATTCGACGCCGGGCGTCGGCCTGATCTCGCCGCCACCGCACCACGACATCTACTCGATCGAGGATCTGGCGCAGCTCATCTACGACCTCAAGAACGTCAACCCGGACGGCGCGGTCTCGGTCAAGCTCGTCTCGGAGATCGGCGTCGGCACCGTAGCCGCGGGCGTCGCCAAGGCGCGCGCCGACCATGTCACCATCGCGGGCTTCGAGGGCGGCACCGGCGCTTCGCCGCTGACCTCGATCAAGCACGCCGGCTCGCCGTGGGAGATCGGCCTCGCCGAAACCCACCAGACGCTGGTGCGCGAGCGGCTGCGCAGCCGCATCGTGGTCCAGGTCGACGGCGGTTTCCGCACCGGCCGCGACGTCGTGATCGGCGCGCTGCTCGGCGCCGACGAGTTCGGCTTCGCCACCGCGCCCCTGATCGCGGCCGGCTGCATCATGATGCGCAAGTGCCATCTCAACACCTGCCCGGTCGGCGTCGCGACCCAGGACCCCGTCCTGCGCAAGCGCTTCACCGGCCAGCCCGAGCATGTGATCAACTACTTCTTCTTCGTCGCCGAGGAGGTCCGCGAGATCATGGCCTCGCTCGGCTTCCGCAGCTTCAACGAGATGATCGGCCAGGTGCAGCTGCTCGACCAGACCAAGCTGGTCGCGCACTGGAAGGCCAAGGGGCTCGATTTCTCCAAGCTCTTCGTCAAGCAGAAGGAAGAGAAGGGCCAGAAGATCTATCACTCCGAGCGCCAGAACCATCATCTGGAAGCGGTGCTCGACCGCACGCTGATCGAGCAGGCGACGCCTGCGCTCGACCGCGGTGCGCCGGTGAAGATCGAGGCCAAGATCAACAGCACCAACCGCTCCGCGGGCGCGATGCTGTCGGGTGCGGTCGCCAAGATCTACGGCCATGCCGGCCTGCCGCATGAGACCATCCATGTCAGCCTCAAGGGCACCGCCGGCCAGGCCTTCGGCGCCTGGCTGGCGCAAGGCGTCACCTTCGAGCTCGAAGGCGAAGCCAACGACTATGTCGGCAAGGGCCTCTCGGGCGGCAAGATCATCGTCAAGCCGCCGGCCAACAGCGGCATCGTGCCGGAAGAGAGCATCATCGTCGGCAACACCGTGATGTACGGCGCCATTCAAGGCGAGTGCTACTTCCGAGGCATCGCCGGCGAGCGTTTTGCCGTGCGCAATTCCGGCGCCGTGGCGGTGGTCGAGGGCGCCGGCGACCATTGCTGCGAATACATGACCGGCGGCATCGTGGTCGTGCTCGGCAAGACCGGACGCAACTTCGCGGCCGGCATGTCCGGCGGCATCGCCTATGTGCTGGACGAGACCGGCGACTTCGACAGGCTGTGCAACATGGCGATGGTCGAGCTCGAGCCGGTGCTGTCGGAAGAGCTGATCAACGCCGGCACCTATCACCACTCCGGTGACCTCGAAGCGCACGGCCGGGTCGACGTGTTCAAGGACCTGCTCGCCTCCGACGTCGAGCGGCTGCACGTCCTGATCACGCGCCATGCGAAGGCGACAGGCTCCAGGCGCGCCGCCGACATCCTGGCCAACTGGAAGGACTGGCTGCCAAAATTCCGCAAGGTGATGCCGGTCGAATACCGGCGCGCGCTGCGCGAGATGGCCGCCAACGCGGACGCCGAGCCGAAAATCGCGATCGGGGCGTAAGAAATATCAGCGCCCGTCATTGCGAGCGTAGCGAAGCAATCCAGACTTTCTCCTCGGATGCAGACTGGATTGCTTCGAAGCTCACGCTCCTCGCAATGACGACGAGAGAGAAACACAACGAATTTAAGCGGCAGGGACTTCGGGTTTAATGGGCAAGATCACGGGTTTTCTCGAAATCGAACGGCATGACCGCAAGTACACCCCGGTCGCCGAGCGCGTGAAACATTTCCACGAGTTCGTCGTTCCCCTCTCCGAGAAGGAAACGCGCGACCAGGCCGCGCGCTGCATGAATTGCGGCATTCCCTATTGCCACGGCACCGGCTCGGTCTCGCCCGGCACGCCCGGCTGCCCGGTCAACAACCAGATCCCGGACTGGAACGACCTCGTCTATCAGGGCAACTGGGAAGAAGCCTCGCGCAATCTGCACTCGACCAACAATTTCCCGGAGTTCACGGGGCGCATCTGCCCGGCGCCGTGTGAGGCGTCCTGCACGCTCAACATCGACGACAACCCCGTCACCATCAAGACCATCGAATGCGCGATCGTCGATCGCGCCTGGGACAATGGCTGGCTGAAGCCCGAAATCGCCGCCCATAAGACCGGCAAGAAGGTCGCGGTGATCGGCTCCGGTCCGGCCGGCATGGCCTGCGCGCAGCAGCTCGCGCGCGCCGGCCACGACGTGCATCTGTTCGAGAAGTTCGCCAAGGCCGGCGGCCTGCTGCGCTACGGCATCCCCGACTTCAAGATGGAGAAGGGCATCATCGACCGCCGCGTCGCGCAGATGGAAGGCGAAGGCGTCACCTTCCATTACAACAGCCATGTCGGCGCCGACGGCAATGTCGACCCACGCGAGATGCTCAACGAGTACGATGCCGTGGCGCTGACCGGCGGCGCCGAAGCCCCGCGCGACCTCCCGATTCCCGGCCGCGACCTTGCCGGCATCCACTATGCCATGGACTTTCTGCCGCAACAGAACCGCCGCGTGTCGGAGGAACCGTTGAACGGCGTCCAGGAGATTTTGGCCGGTGGCAAGCATGTCGTCGTCATCGGCGGCGGCGACACCGGATCCGATTGCATCGGCACCTCGCTGCGCCAGGGCGCGCTCTCCGTGACCCAGCTCGAGATCATGCCCGCCCCGCCGGAGCACGAGAACAAGGGCCTCACCTGGCCGAACTGGCCGCTGAAGATGCGGACGTCCTCCAGCCAGGCCGAAGGCGCGATCCGCGAATTCGCCGTGCTGACGCAGAAGTTCACCGGCGAGAACGGCAAGGTCAAGAAGCTGCACTGCGTGCGCGTCGACGACAAGTTCAAGCCGATCGCCGGCACCGAGTTCGAACTCGACGCCGACCTCGTCCTGCTCGCGATGGGCTTCGTCCATCCCGTGCACGAGGGCCTGCTCAAGATGCTCTCGGTCGAGCTCGACCCCCGCGGCAACGTCAAGGCCAACACGCTGGACTATCAGACCTCACGCCCCAACGTGTTCACCGCCGGCGACATGCGCCGAGGTCAATCGCTGGTGGTCTGGGCCATCCGCGAGGGCCGGCTGTGTGCCCGGTCGATCGATACGTTCCTGATGGGGAAGACGGATCTGCCGCGGTAGGCTCGACTGGACAAGCTTTGCCGCCTAATTTTCACACGGTGTCATCGCCCGCGAAAGCGGGCGATCCAGTATTCCAGAGACCGCAGTGATTGGGCCGAAACGCCGCGGCGTACTGGATGCCCCGGTCAAGCCGGGCATGACAGCTGAGTGAGTGGTCCGAGCGGAGTCAACTAAGCCACGTACGCTCAAAAAGCGGCCGTCGCCCCCTCTAATTCTGCAAC
This sequence comes from Bradyrhizobium sp. CAR08, assembly GCF_052871955.1. Lineage (NCBI taxonomy): Bacteria > Pseudomonadati > Pseudomonadota > Alphaproteobacteria > Hyphomicrobiales > Nitrobacteraceae > Bradyrhizobium > Bradyrhizobium sp. CAR08. The sequence continues at coordinate 221,885 of NZ_JBIXJX010000005.1, read as the reverse complement.
CTCACCCCGACCATCACGACCGTCGCCTGCGAGCTTGACCCCGGCTGGTTCGAATCCAGGATGTCGTGTCGGAGCGTGCCCTTGATCCAGATGTTGCGGTTGAGCTTGTAGATCAGATTGCTTTCGAACGAGTAGGTCTTGTCGTTGCGATTCTGGCCCTGGTAGTCGTAGGTGCCGTAGGTGAATTTGCCCACTGCCGTAAGCCAGCGGCGGAAATCGTGATCGACTTCGGCGGCGTAGGTGTGCACCAGCACGCCGGAGGAGCCGGGGACGGTGGTCTCGGCGATCTGTGTGTCGGTGGCGAATTTCACGGTGGTGAGGCCGCTTGCGTTCCAGATCAGCGAGCCCGAGGTGAGGAAGCCCGCGAGCTGGCTGAGGCGCGGATCGACGTAATTGCGCGCGGAATAGCCGACCGAGACCTCGCCGGTGAGGATACGCGAGAACTCGAAGGACGTGCCGACCTTGGCGTAGCCGCCGTCCGAATCGCGGAAGTAGCCGTTGCGGTCGGCGGCCCGGTCGTGCACGCGGGTGTCGCCCTGGATCTCGACGAACGGCTTCAGACCCGGCTTGAGATCGTAGGAGAAGCGTCCGACGCCGCCATACTGGTTGAAGTCGCGATCGTCGTTGCTGAAGGTGGCGCCGTCGGTGAGCTTGGAGTTGGTGTAGGCGGTGCGATCGACAGTGGCGCCGGCCGCGATCTGGAAGCGGTTGAAGCTCTGGTCGAAGCCGACGGTCGTGCCATAGGCGGCATAAACAGGATATTTTTGCAGGCCGGCCTGCACGTTCGGGCTGCCGGGATTATCGGTGGCGAGCCGCAGGCGCAGCTGCGTGGTCAGCTTGAGATCGCGATTGACGTCGAGGCGGCCGTCGACATGGCCGTTGAAGTCGGGGCGGTCGACCTCGACCGGCGAAGGCGAGGCAAAGCCGTCGATCGTCGCCGGCATGTTGTTGGTGTAGCCCGAGAACGAGCCGCGCAGATCCGCGACCAGCGCGTGGCGCTCCCAATCGGACGCCACGAGGAGATCGGGTGCAACCACATAGGCCGGCGAGCCAACCGGCTTGTTCAGACGCGCCGGATTGGTGTCGTAACCGGTGGAGAGCTCGAGCCCGCCCTTGATCAGGAAACTGCCGGCATAGTCGCCGACCGCGCCGAACGCATCGTCATCGGCCTTGAGGCGGCGGCGCAGCGGCTGGCCGGGCACGGTGCCCGCCATCGCCGCCGGCACGGGCGCCTTGTTGGCGGAGGCGGACGGGGGCGGCGCGATCTTCGGCGGACCGAGCGTGGATGGCGGCGGCGTAGTGGTCGGCGCCCGCGAGCCGGGACCAGCAGGGCGCTTCGGCTTGGGCTGACCCGGATAGAACTTCGGCTGCTGCCGCTTGCGGTTCAGCGAGTCGTAGCCGGAGCTGCTCGCACCGTTGGCGGCAGGCAGGCCATAGGTCGGGACCTGGCTGGTCGCGTTTTGGTTCGTCGGGTTCTGCCCTGGGCGCGCCGGCGCCTGCTGGCGCTTGCGAAAGTCGGAGTTGAGATCGGGCAGCGCCGGCAGCGCATCCGACGGTGCCTGCGGAACGCCCGCGGTGCGGCGCGTCGGCAGCGTGTCGGGCGAGGCGAAGCCACCGCGGTTGGGACTGAACAGGTCGGGGGTGAGGCTCTGGGCGGCCACGGGGGCGCTTCCGAGGACCGTCAGCGCAAAGCACGGCAAAGCCGCGCGCAGGAAATGCGCGCGTTTGCTCCGGCTCGTGCCTGGAGACGACCCCACGATGGAAGAACTCCAACGAAATCAAACACTTTCGCGATTGTCCCCACCGATCGGCGGGAACTATCGTTAATGGAGTTAAAACAATTATGGTTAACGACCGGTTGAGGGTCGGGTCGGGCTCGTCGCCTCGAAGGCCGCGGCGTGTTAAGCAGGCGCCAACGGGCGAAGGCCCCTCCTCCTGGACCAGAACATGCCGAGTTCGAAACCGCTGATGACCCAATCATCCGGCCCCATTCCCGACAGCGTCGAATCCGCACTCCGCACGCTGGAAACGGAGAGCGGCGGTATCAACGCGCTCGCCGCCGCCCTGCGCGGCCCGCTTGGCGCGAGCTTCGCCCAGGCGGTCGATCTGATCCGCAACGCGAAGGGCCGCGTCATCGTCACCGGGCTCGGCAAGTCGGGCCATATGGGCCGCAAGATCGCGGCAACGTTGGCCTCGACCGGCACGCCCGCCTTCTTCGTGCACACCGCCGAAGCCGCCCATGGCGACCTCGGCATGATTACCACCGACGACGTCATCATGGCGCTGTCCTGGTCCGGCGAGCAGCCGGAGATGAAGACTCTCGTGAACTATTCCGCAAGATTCGCAATCCCGATGATCGCGGTGACGTCGAACGCGGCATCCTCGCTGGGACAAGCGGCCGACGTCGTGATCGAGCTGCCGAAGGCGCGCGAGGCCTGCCCGCACAATCTGGCGCCGACCACCTCGACCCTGATGCAGGCCGCGATAGGCGATGCGCTTGCGATCGCGCTGCTCGAAGGCCGCGGCTTCACCGCGCTGGAGTTCGCGCATTTCCACCCCGGCGGCAAGTTAGGGGCGATGCTGAAATTCGTCCGCGACTACATGCGCACCGGTGCGGAAATCCCGGTCAAGCCGCTCGGCACCAAGATGTCGGACGCGGTGATGGAGATGTCCGCCAAGGGTTTGGGGTGCGTCTGCATCGTCAACGAGGCGAACGAGGCTCTCGGCATCATCACCGACGGCGATCTGCGCCGCCACATGCGGCCCGACCTGCTGACGGCGTCGGTCGACGACATCATGACCAGGCAGCCGAAAACCGTACCGCCCTCGATGCTGGCCACGGAGATGATCGAGGTGCTCAACACCCGCAAGATCACGACGCTGGTCGTGACCGAGGCGGACAAGGTGGTGGGCATCGTGCACCTGCACGATCTGCTGCGGGCAGGCGTGGCGTAGGGAGCCACTCACCGTCATTGCGAGCGCAGCGAAACATCCAGAGTGCCACCGCGGAAAGACTCTGGATTGCTTCGCTACGCTCGCAACGACGGCGGCTAGAGCGGCGCAGGAAATCTTGCCGCCGTCTCCTCCAGCGGCAACCGCAGTCCGTTCGCCAGATACGAGACCGTGCGGTAGAAGCCGCACAGCAGCATGATCTCCAGGATCTGCGCCTCGTCGTAATGCGCCGACAGCGCAGCGAACTCAGCGTCGTCAAACGTCGCGCTGTGATGCAGCGCGTCGACGGCGGCGATCAGCGTCTGCTCGGCCGGGGACCAGCACGACGACGCCGCATCACCCTGCACGGTGGCGCGCACTTCCTCCTCGGTGAGTTTCGCCGGCCCGGCAAAGACCGCGACATGCACGCCCCATTCATATTCGCATTTGTTCAGCGCGCAGGTGCGGTCGATCACGATCTCGCGCTGGCGTAGCGACAGCGGTCCGGGATCGAGCAAGCCGCCGGCGCGAAACTTGTCCCAGGCGCGGGTGTGGGCCGCCATGACCCGGAACAGCAGCAGTGGCGGCGCGCCGCGCATGATGCGGTCGAACTGGGCCTGGATCTCCGGGGGATAAGGCGGGGTGAGCGGGGCAATGCGCGCTGTGACCGGGGACATTGGCCGCCTCTCTTGCTACATTTAACGTAGCATGAAGCTACACTATTTGTAGCACCACGCAAGAGGGCGACGATGGCGAAACAGACCACTTCGAGATCGCGCGGCGTCCGTGGCCCGCGCAGCGGGCGGCCGATCATGGTGCTGCTCGACCTCCTCGGACGACGCTGGAGCCTGCGAATCCTGTGGGAGCTGCGCGACGCCCCCCTCACCTCGCGCGCATTGCGCACCGCCTGCGACGAGGCCTCGCCGACGGTGCTGCAGGCGCGGCTGGACGATTTGCGCGAGGCCGGGTTCGTGGAGCTCGGCGAAGCCGGCGGTTACGCGCTGACGGCGCTCGGGCGGGACTTGTGCGAGACGTTCATGCCGCTGCATAGGTTTGCGGAGCGGTGGCGCAGCAAGAGCGGCGCGTAAGTCTGGCGATGCCGTCCCGACTAGCTCGTCATTGCGAGCGAAGCGAAGCAATCCAGAATCTTTCCACCGGCATCAGTCTGGATTGCTTCGCTTCGCTGCGCTCGCAATGACGGTGGACTAAGCCGCCGCCACCGTCAGATTCGCACCGTCCACTTGCACCACCTTCACACGCGTGCCCGCCGGCGTATCGGGACCTGCGACGCGCCAGACGGTGTCGCCGATGCGCATGGTGCCGTTGCCGTCGACGATCGGCTTCTCCAGCGTGAACTCGCGGCCGAGCAGCGCATCCGCGCGCTTGTTGAGGAAGGGGCTGGCGGCAATTGCATCCGGCTTCGGCCGGGCGAGCCGACGCCAAACCGGCACGGCGGCGGCGGCGAAGATCGCGAACATCACGAGCTGGATCTGCCAGGATATCGCCACTCCGAACGAGATCAGCCCGACCAGCAGCGCGGCGAGCCCGAGCCAGAACAGGAAGACTCCCGGCGCCAGCACCTCCAGCGCCATCAGGATGAAGCCGAAGATCAGCCAGTTCCAGGTGCCGAGCGATACGAACATGTCGGTCATGACACGACCTCTTTGAAATGGCGCATGCCCTTGTCGGAAAACCGGTGTCCACTTTTCCGGGGCATGCGCTTTACCCCTGCCGCGGCGGCACCGCCGGGGGCGTGCTCCCAGTCGTCGGCACCGAACCGCGACGAGCGGCGGCAGCGGCGGATGCCGCACTCTCGCCGAACGTCGCCTTGGCGATCTCGCCGATGCCGGCGAGCGAGCCGAGCATGCTGGTGGCCTCGATCGGCAGCATGATGATCTTCTGGTTCGGCGAGTCCGCAAACTGCCCGAACGCCTTGATATATTTGTCGGCGATAAAGTAGTTCAGCGCCGCGACGTCGCCCTTGGCAATGGCTTCACTGACCATCTGCGTCGCCTTGGCCTCAGCTTCCGCCGACCGCTCGCGTGCTTCGGCGTCGCGGAAGGCGGCCTCGCGGCGACCTTCCGCCTGGAGGATCTGGCCCTGCTTGGCACCCTCTGCGCGCAGGATCTCGGACTGGCGTGCACCTTCGGCCTGAAGGATGTCGGCGCGTTTGACGCGCTCGGCCTTCATCTGTCGGCCCATGGCTTCGACGAGGTCCGCCGGCGGCACAATGTCCTTGATCTCGATACGATTGACCTTGAGGCCCCAGGGCGAGACGGCGGCATCGACTACACGCAGCAGGCGCTCGTTGATTTCGTCGCGGTGCGACAACACCTGGTCGAGATCCATCGAGCCCATCACCGAACGGATGTTGGTCATGGTCAGCACGGTGACGGCTTGGGTCAGGTTAGAGACCTCGTAGCTCGCCTTGGCGGCATCGAACACCTGAAAGAAGGCGACGCCGTCGACCGTCACGGTGGCGTTGTCCTTGGTGATCACCTCCTGCTCGGGAATGTCGATCACCTGCTCCATCATGTTGATCTTGCGTCCGACGCGATCGAAATAGGGCACGATCAGATTGAGCCCGGGGCTCAGCGTCTGGGTGTATTTGCCGAACCGCTCGATGGTCCAGTCATAGCCCTGCGGCACCGTCTTCACGCCGGCCACCAGCGTGACGATGACGAGCAAGACCAGAACAATCGCGAAAATGTCGAAACCGCTCATATTTCCTCCAAGGCGGAAAAGATTGGCGGGAAAAGGCCTTTTCCGCGCTGTCATTGGTCGGGATCACGACCCCAAGGGTTCAGTAAAGCGTTCAGTAAAGAGTTCAGAAGGATTCAAGGCTCAGCGGTCGTGCCTGATTTCGGCATCGGTAGGATTCTACACAAGACACCGGGAGAGGGAATGGTCGCGATTATGTATTTGCGAGGCGCTCTTGAAAGCGTGCTGGCGCACACCTAGCGACGACGTTAACGAATCCGGCGGTCGCAGCCAAATCCTACTCGATGACCTCGTTCGCGGTTGCGAGCAGGCTTGGCGGAAGCGTGACGCCGATCGCCTTGGCCGTCTTCAAGTTGATCGCCAGCTCGAACGTGGTCGGATTCTGGACCGGCAAGTCGGCCGCTCGCGCACCCTTCAGGATGCGATCGATATAGGTGGCGGCGCGGCGGAGCTGCTCGGCGCTGTCGGTGCTGTAGGACATCAAGCCACCCTCGTCGACGAAGGTCCGGCTCCAGAACACCGCCGGCACGCGCGCTTCATTGATGGCTGCCAGGAGAAGCGCACGGTTGGACATGGTGAAGAAATCCGGCAGCACCAGCAGGCCGCCGTCTTTCCGCAAGGCCAGGGCGGCGATCGAGGCCGTGTCATGGACCGGCGCGGGCACCACCGTCACATCGAGCGCGCGGCCGGCGTCTTCGATCGTCCGCAGCATCAGCGGCGCGAACGGCGCGGTGGCGGGATTGTAGACGACGGAAACGCGTGACGGCTTTGGCACGACCTGCGTCAGCATCTCCAGCCATTTGCCGGCCAGCGGGCCGTCGTAATCGGTGAAGCCGGTGATATTGCCGCCGGGATGGGCGAGATTCTGGACAAAGCCCTGGCTGACAGGATCGGTGACGACGGCGAAAACGATCGGGATCGTCGTCGTGCGCTGGCGCAGCTCCTCCACTGAGGGCGTGCCGACCGCAAGCAGGATGTCGGGCTTGAGCGCCACGAGTTCGTCGGCGAGTTGCGCGATCCGCGCGCGGTCGCCGCCGCCGTTGCGCCAATCGATCTCAAGGCTGCCGTGCTCCTTCCAGCCATGGCCGGCAAGCGCCTCGACCAGGACCGCGCTACGCGTCTGCCCGATCGCATCGTCCGCCGCAGTGACCGAGAGCACGCCGAGCCGGCGCGTCGCATTCGCTTGCGCCAGCACCGAGGCCGGCAGCATCGTGGTCACCCCAAGAAGCGCCAGAACCTCGCGGCGGTTCATGGGGCGCTCCTCGGATCCAGGCTCACTATACCCAGCCCTGGAGCTCGCGCAGCACCAGCGTTCGGATCACATGCATGCCGGGGTCGCTGTCGTTGAGGCAGGGGATCGCGGAAAACTGCTCCCCACCATTGTGCTTGAAGATCTCGGCATTCTCCTGCGCGATCTCCTCCAGCGTCTCCAGGCAGTCGGCGGAAAAACCCGGCGTGATCACCGCGATACGGCGCACGCCCTCTTTCGCCAGACGCTCCATGGTCTTGTCAGTGTAGGGCTGCAGCCACTCGTCGAATCCGAAGCGCGACTGGAAGGTCAGCAGCAGCTTTGTCTCGTCCATGCCGAGCCGGCGCCGCAGCGCCTCGGTGGTCGCCACGCATTGGTCCTGATAGGGGTCGCCCTTGTCGACATAGGCCTTCGGCATGCCGTGGAAGGAGGCGACGATCAGCTCTGGCTTGAACGACAGGCTCGCCAGATGCGTCTCGATCGAGGTGGCGAGCGCCTCGATATAGGCTTCGTCCTCGTAGTAAGGCGGCGTCACCCGCAGCGTCGGCTGCGCGCGCAGCCGCGCAAGCACGCGAAACACCTCATCGCAGACGGTGGCCGACGTCGCGGCGGAATATTGCGGATAGAGAGGGACGGCAAGAATGCGATCGCAGCCCTTCGCAATCAGCGCATCGACGCCCGACTTGATCGAGGGATTGCCGTAGCGCATAGCCCATTCCACCGTGACCTGGTCGCGGTCCGACAGCATGGCTCCGAGCTTGTCGCTCTGCGAGCGCGTGATGGTCTTGAGCGGCGACTCGTTCTTCTCGGTGTTCCAGATCTTGAGATAATCGCGCGCCTTGGCGCGGGGGCGCGTGCGCAGGATGATGCCGTTCAGCACCAGCTTCCAGATCAAGCCCTGATCCTCGATCACGCGGGCGTCCGAGAGGAACTCCTTCAGATAGACCCGCACGCCGCGCGCGTCGGCGGTATCGGGCGTGCCGAGATTGACCAGGAGTACGCCGACGCGCGGCTGGCCGGACTGAGGCAGCGGCTTCGTGGTCTTGAGAGGGGCTAGGGTTGTCATGCCTCGTTGGGTCGCGCGTTGTCCCGAGCTTGTCAAGATCAGGCCGGTTTCGCTAGGGTCGCACCGAGGCGGGGGAGGAAAGATGACACTCGCGGAATGGTGCCTCTTCGGAGCGTTGCTGCTCTATTTGGTGACGATCGTCTCGGTCAAATGGATCAGGTTTCGCGGGTTCGACAATTCACGCCCGCGCGATCCCGTCTTCTACGAAGAGGCCATCGCGCAGCGCGCGCTCGGCGCCCACCAGAATGGTATCGAGACCTTTCCGTTCTTCGCCTTCGCAGTGCTGCTGGCCGAATTCCGGGACTCGCCGCAGCGGATGATCGACGAGCTCGCGGTGCTGTTCCTGATCGTACGGATCGCCTATGTGCTGACCTATCTCGGGAACCGCCCGACGCTGCGCTCCATCCTCTGGAGCATCGGCTTTGCGATCAATCTCGGGATCTTCTTCATGCCGGCGTTGAAGCAGTTCTTGCCGGTGTGACTCTCCCTTTGTGGGAGAAGGTGGCGCGAAGCGCCGGATGAGGAGTTCTATCGGCGAACGCAGCTGCAAGAGGATCGCTCGCGGAGACAACCCCTCACCCGTCTCGCCGCTACGCGGCGAGCCACCCTCGCCCACAAGGGGAGAGGGAAAAACTCAGAAACACGTCGTCCGTTCGGCCGCGATGTAACCCAACAACAGGCCTGCACCGAACAGCAGCACGAGGCCGGCGGCGGCGATTTCGATGCCGCGCATGAACAGCGCGCCGTTGCCGTCGCGTCCGGCGCTCAGGCGGGCGGCGATGTCCTGGGCGGAGACGGCGACCACGGCAATGACCGCGACGGTGATCGCGGTGCCGAGCCCCATCAGCAGAGTTGCGGCGATGCCGGCCCAGAACAGGCCTTGGGCCAACGCGAACACCAGCACCAGGATCGCGCCCGAACAGGGACGGATGCCGACGGTCAGGATCGCGGTAAAGCCGCGTCCCCAGCCTCCGGGGCCGGCGAGCTCGCTCGGCATGGCGCCGTGGGAATGGCCGCAATGCTCGTCATGAACGTGGTGATGCGCGTGGTGATGATGGGCGTGCGCATGATCGTGACGATGATGATCATGCGCATCATGATGGTGGTGACCGTGATCATGATGGTCATGCGGCACGCCCGCGATCGCCGGCACCGGCTGAACCGCCTGCAGCGCACGGATGAAGGTGCGGCCCTTGACCCAGACCAGGCGCAGGCCGAAAAGCGCGATCAGGGCGTAGCTTGCGATCTCGATCGCGCCTTCCGCCTTGCACATGGTCCTGGCGGTCGCATTCAGCACCCAGGCCGAGATGCCGACAATCAGGATCGCCACCAGCGACTGCATCAACGCCGATGCAAACGACAGCACGATGCCGCGCCGGGCAGTCTCGCGATTGGCGACGAGATAGGAGGCGATCACCGCCTTGCCGTGGCCGGGCCCTGCGGCGTGGAAGATGCCGTAGGCAAAGGAGATGAAGAGCAGCGTCCACACCGCCGAGCCGTCGGACTTGGCGGCGCGAATGGTCGCCGACATCTGGCGATAAAATTCCGATTGTTTTGCCAAGAGCCAGCCGATGAGGCCACTGGCCTCAGGCTCGGCCGCCGGGGCTGGCCGCGGCGCGCCGAACGGGTTCTGGGCAAGGAGATCATGCAGCGCGGCATCGGCCACGCCCAGCACGACAATAACGGCGGCGCAGGCGAGAAGCCCGCGGGCAAGCGGCGAACGAAGACGACCGATCAAGGGCAATCCACCGTGATCTTGTTGGCGAACATCATGCCGAAATTGGAGTTCTCGCCGTTCATGAAGGTCTGCTCGTTGAGCTTCTGCGCACTCGCGGTGCCGTCGCTCGGCCGCTCAAGTTTCATCTGGCAGCCGGCGGGCGCGCCGACCAGCTTGATCGGGTTGTCCTTGGCCATCTGGAAGTCGATGAAGAATGAGCGGTCGAACACTTCGAGCATCAATTGCTTGGGCTTGACCGGATTCTTCAGCGGCAGCGTGAAGTGCAGGGTCAGGACCGTATCCTTGTAGTCGAGGAAGTAGTCGACCGGCTCCTGGAATCGCTCCTTCTTGCCGTCGGCTCGCGCGAAGGTGAAGTAGGCATATTCCTTCAGCGACTCGACATTGGTCTGCGCCAGCGGTCCGAGCTCCTCGCGGGTATAGACGCCCTTGGTCTTGCTCTCGAGCCCCTGCACGGCATAGGCCGAGAACATGTCGTCAAACGTCCAGGCGTGGCGCACGCCGGTGATGGTGCCGTCCGCGGCATAGAGCAACTCGCTGGTCGCGGTGATCCAGACATGCGGGTGCGCCTGCGCCGCCCCGGCCACAAAGGTGAGGCCAGCGGCGAGCAGCAGCCCGAGCAGGGCGCGCACGCCCATCAGGCCGCCTTCGGGGCGTCAAGCAGACCTCGGCGACGCAGCAGCGCATCGGGCTCCGGCGGGCGGCCGCGGAAGGCCTCATAGGCGGCTTCCGGATCGACCGATCCGCCGCTCGAGTAGATGTCGTCGTGCAGGCGTTTTGCGACGGCGGGATCGAAGATGTCGCCGGCTTCCTCGAATGCGCCGAAGGCGTCGGCGTCCATCACCTCCGACCACATGTAGCTGTAATAGCCGGCGGCATAATGATCGCCGGTGAAGATGTGACCGAATTGCGTCGGACGGTGACGCAGCGAGATCTCCTCGGGCATGCCGATCTTCTCCAGCTCGCGTCTCTCGAAGGCGCGGACGTCCTGCGCGGCGGAGGCCGGCTGGGTGTGGAATTCGAGATCGATCAGCGCCGAGGAGACGAACTCGACCGTGGCGAAACCCTGGTTGAATTTTCGCGCGGCCAGGAACCGTTGCAGCAGATCGTCCGGCAGCGGCTCGCCGGTCTGGTAGTGGCGGGCAAACTTTTGCAGCACCTCGGGCCGCTCCTGCCAATGCTCGTACAGCTGGGAGGGCAATTCGACGAAGTCGGTGAACACGGAGGTGCCCGACAGCGACGGATAGGTCACGTTGGAGAGCATGCCGTGCAGGCCATGGCCGAACTCGTGGAACAGGGTGCGGGCATCGTCGGGCGACAGCAGCGAGGGTTCCCCGTCCGCGCCCTTGGAGAAGTTGCAGATGTTGAGGATCAGCGGCGCGACCTCGCCGTCGAGCTTCTGCTGGTCGCGCAGCGAGGTCATCCAGGCGCCGGAGCGCTTCGACGGCCGGGCGAAGTAGTCGCCATAGAACAGCGCCTTGTGCTTGCCGTCCCGCCCCTTCATCTCCCAGACCCGGACGTCCGGATGCCAGACCGGCACGTTCTTGCGCTCCTCGAAAGTGACGCCGAACAGGCGCGTGGCACAGTCGAAGGCGGCGGCGATCATGTGATCGAGCGCGAGATACGGCTTGATCGCGGCGTCGTCGAAATTGGCGCGCTGAAGGCGCAGCTTTTCGGCATAGAAGCGCCAGTCCCAGGGGGCGAGCTTGAAATTGCCGCCCTCCTCCGTGATCAGCGCCTGCATGTCGTCGCGGTCGGCGAGCGCCCGCGCCCGGGCCGGCTTCCAGACCCGCTCCAGAAGGCCGCGCACCGCTTCCGGCGTCTTGGCCATGGAATCCTCGAGCCGGTAGGCCGCGAAGGTCGGATAACCCAGGAGATTGGCGCTCTCCTCGCGCAGCTTCAGGACCTCGACGATGGTCGCGTTGTTGTCGTTGGCATTGCCGTTGTCGCCCCGCGCGGTGAAGGCCTTGTAGACCTTCTCGCGCAGGTCACGCCGGGCCGAGCTCTTCAGGAACTGTTCGACCGAGGAGCGCGACAGGGTGACGATGGCCTTGCCGGCCATGCCGCGTTCTTCCGCCGCAGCCTTGGCGCTGGCGACAAAACTCTCCGGCAGGCCCTGGCGGTCGGCTTCGCCGAGCTCCATGAACCATTCCTGCTCGTCGCCGAGCAGATGATGACTGAAGCTGGTGCCGAGCTGGGCGAGTCTCTCGTTGATCTCCGCCATCCGCGTCTTGGCCTCTTCGGAGAGGCCGGCGCCGGAGCGGTGGAAGCGGGTGTAGGTGCGCTCGAGCAGGCGGAGCTGTTCCGGTGTCAGACCGAGATTGGCGCGGTTCTCGTGTAGCTGGGCAATGCGGCCAAACAGCACGGCGTTCATCATGATCGGATTCCAGTGCCGCGCCATCCGCAAGGAAACCTCCTTGTCGATCTCCAGAATGGCCGGGTTGGAATGCGCCGAGACGAGGTCGTAGAAGACCGACGCGACCTTGCTGAGCAGCTTGCCCGAGCGCTCCAGCGCCGTGATGGTGTTGGCGAAGTCGGGCGCGGTCGGGTCGTTGGTGATCGCTGCGATCTCGGCGGAGTGGTCGGCGAAGGCCTGCTCGAAGGCCGGGAGGAAGTGCTCCGGCTTGATTTCGTCGAAGGGCGGGGTCGCAAACGGCGTCACCCACGCCTTCAGCAGCGGGTTGGTCTCGGAGTCCGTAGTTTGGCGGGGTTCTGACATTACAAGTCCCGATTTGTGGCTCGATTGTTGCGGCCAGCTATAGCACGCGATAGGGCTTTTTTGGGCCGTTTGCCCTTGCTCCCGGCTGCCTTTTCGGTGAGATTGCGGCCCTCCAAGCCTAGGACCCCTGAGCTCATGAACGCGACCTCCTCGTCTTTCCGTCGGATCGTCTGGCCGAGCGTCATCACCGTCGTCAGCGCCGCCATCCTGATCGGCGCCGAGGTGTTCGGCGCGGCGTTTGCCGGCGGCTGGGCGCTCGCGATCCTGTTCGGGCTGGGCGAGCAAGGCACGCACATCCTTCAGGCCACGCTGTTTGCGCTCGGCGTGCTCGTGATGACGGCCTTCATCCGCGCCGCTCAACGCGTCGAGCCGTTCACGAAGCGCGGCTGAAGCGCGGACGCTCGCGAGTGACGCGCGCCGCGCAGAAAACTTAACGCGCGTTCATCTTTCGCGTCGCGCGCGCAACACTGCGCAAGCAGATGTTAGGCAATTCTGTTCGCAGCCTAAAAAATCTCTTGCGAAGCAGAGTCAAAACACTTATGTGCGGATTGCCCAATTTCGCACGTGCCTGTGGTCGTGTGTCAGTCGGTAGGTATCCGGACAAGAGGCCGGACAGCCGCCAAGGGGTGAAGAAGCCGAGGGGCTCTTCGGAAGTGTGGAAGTCGGAAGGCTCATCGCCGGAAGACGAAAGCAAACCCGGAGCGTCCAGCATCTCTCTCAAAGAGATGCCTTGTCGAAGGTGACTTTGCTCTTTGCAACCGTGACTGGCAGCCGGAGGCGAACCGGCGCACCCCGCTCTCAACGGGGGACGCGACTTAAAGCAACGACGGATCGGGCTTTTTTGGTCTCTACCGGCAGTCCAACGCCGGCGCGGGCTACTGAAAAGGCTTGTCCTTCATTGCCAGGTGTGCGGGCGGGAACATTCCCAACCAATCCACGGCAGCACAGTCTGATGTGAGTCTTTGGCTCGTCGCGCCTCCATCGCGCGATCTGGCCGGAGCGCTCTTATCCGACGTCATTTTTTGAACGGATCCCCGTCGCTGGGCCGTTTGGGAGAGTGCTATGACCGACCGTATCCAGGAATTCCTGCGCAACCGCCGCAGCGAGGGCCTCGACACCGAGCCGTGCCTCGTCGTCGACCTCGAAGTCGTGCGCGACAATTACCAGACCTTTGCCAAGGCGCTGCCCGACAGCCGCGTGTTCTATGCCGTCAAGGCGAACCCGGCGCCGGAAGTGCTGGCTTTGCTCGCCTCCATGGGCTCCTGCTTCGACACCGCGACGGTCGCCGAGATCGAGATGGCGCTGGCCGCCGGTGCGACGCCCGACCGCATCTCCTTCGGCAACACGATCAAGAAGGAGCGCGACATCGCGCGCGCCTTCGCGCTCGGCATTCGGCTGTTCGCGGTCGATTGCGCCGCCGAAGTCGAGAAGGTCGCCCGTGCCGCGCCCGGCGCAAAGGTGTTCTGCCGCATCCTCTATGACTGCGCCGGCGCCGAATGGCCGCTGTCGCGCAAGTTCGGCTGCGACCCGGAGATGGCCGTCGACGTGCTCGACGTTGCCAAGCGTCTGGGCCTGGAGCCGTGCGGCATCTCCTTCCATGTCGGCTCGCAGCAGCGCAAGGTGAAGGCGTGGGACCGTGCGCTGGCAATGGCCTCGCAGGTGTTCCGCGACTGCGCCGAGCGCGGCATCAACCTGACCATGGTCAACATGGGCGGCGGTTTCCCGACCAAGTACCTGAAGGACGTACCGCCGGTGGTGACCTACGGGCGCTCGATCTTCCGCGCGCTGCGCAAGCACTTCGGCAACCAGATTCCGGAGACCATCATCGAGCCGGGCCGCGGCATGGTGGGCAACGCCGGCATCATCGAGTCCGAAGTCGTGCTCATCTCGAAGAAGAGCGACGAGGACGAGGTGCGCTGGGTTTATCTGGACATCGGCAAGTTCGGCGGTCTCGCCGAGACCATGGACGAGTCGATCCGTTACGCCATCCGCACCCCGCATGACGGCGCGGACATGACGCCGTGCGTGCTCGCGGGCCCGACCTGTGACAGCGCCGACGTGCTGTACGAGAAGAACCCGTATCCGCTTCCGGTGACGCTCGAGATCGGCGACAAGCTGCTGATCGAAGGCACCGGGGCCTATACGTCGACCTACTCGGCGGTGGCTTTCAACGGCATCCCGCCGCTGAAAACCTACCACATCTGATCCGCCTCGCGTCTGAGGCCTGACGAACCCGGGAGCCGGCTTGCCGGCTCCCTCCCTGACATTTCGATCTCTGACGACGCCTTGAACTGGCGTGCTTTGCGCACGTCAGTTTCAAGCGGGGACTGACGCGCCATGACTGCTCTTCGGAAGACACAAATTGACCCCACTTCGAAAGCCGCTCCGTTCGCGATCCGTGCGGAGCGTGCTGTCGACGTTGCGATGCGTGAAGCGCTGCTCGATGCGTCCTTTGGCGAGAACCGCCATGGCCGTACCTGTCAGCGCCTGCGTGACGGACGCGCACCCGCTGCCGGCCTTGCGCTGGCCGCGATGCGCGAGGGGAAGCTTGTGGGAACCGTGCGGCTGTGGCACGTCAGCGCCGGAGGCAGGCCCGCTCTGGTCCTCGGACCGCTGGCAGTGGACCCTGCCTGCCGCGAGCTCGGGATCGGCGCCGCGCTGATGCAACAAGCGCTGGCTGCCGCCCGGGCGCGCGGGCATGCCGCCGTGATCCTGCTCGGCGATGCCCCCTATTACGCCCGCTTCGGCTTCTCGGCCGCCAACACCGGCGAGCTGTCGCTGCCCGGTCCGTTCGAGCGCGACCGCCTGCTGGCGATCGAATTCACAACAGGCGCGCTGGACGGCGCCGCCGGGATGATCGTCCCGACTGGTGCGGCCCTGCCCAAACGAAGGGTAGTTCGCGCCCTCCAGGCGCGCGCGGCTTAAGGATCGCCATGATGGCGACGACCTAGCCGCGTTAAGCGGCAACGCCCGGCTGTGCCTGCGTTAAGCTCCATTCCTTTGGGGTTGCGCAGGCCGGCAAATTGCGTAAACCCCACGAAATTCCTCTTCAGTCGAGGCCTACGACCATGTCCCGCCGCCTGATTTCCACCGGCTCCCCGTTCGAGAAGACCGCCGGCTACAGCCGCGCCGTGATCGACGGCGAGTTCGCCTTCGTCGCGGGAACCACCGGTTACGACTACACCACCATGACGATGCCGGCCGATGTCACGAGCCAGTCACGCAACTGCTTCAAGACCATCGAAGCTGCCCTGAAGGAGGGTGGCTTCGAGATGGCCGACATCGTCCGCGTGACCTACTACCTCACCAACATCAAGGATGCGGACGCGCATTTCGCGGTCTGCGGCGAAGTCCTCGGCGAGATCCGCCCGGCCGCCACGCTTCTCGTCGTCTCGGCGCTCTACAAGTCCGAGATGAAGGTCGAAATCGAAGCCACCGCCAAGCGCCGCAGCGCCTGAGCCATCCCTCACCATTTGTTCGCCAGCACGTTCCGGAGAAACCATCCCATGAGCCCCGCCTCGCAGATCTACGCGAAGATCACTGGTCCCATCGTCATGGTCGGCTTCGGCTCCATCGGCAAAGGCACGTTGCCGCTGATCGAGCGGCATCTCGATTACGACAAGTCGCGCGTTACCGTGATCGACCCAAAGGACGAGGGTCGCAAGGCTCATTGCGAGAAGCACAATGTGCGCTTCATCCAGAAGGGCGTGACCAAGGACAATTATCGGGAGTTGCTGACCCCGCTGCTCACTGAGGGCGGCGGCCAGGGCTTTTGCGTCAATCTCTCGGTCGACACCGGCTCCACCGACATCATGGAGCTCTGCAACGAGCTCGGCGCTCTCTATATCGACACCGTCAACGAGCCCTGGCTCGGCTTCTATTTCGACTCCTCGAAAGGCCCGGAAGCGCGCTCCAACTACGCCCTTCGCGAAGCGACGCTGGCCGCCAAGAAGGCGCGCCCTGCGGGGTCGACGACGGCCGTCTCCTGCTGTGGTGCCAATCCCGGCATGGTCTCGTTTTTCGTCAAGCAGGCGCTGCTCAACGTCGCCGCCGATCTGAAGCTCAATGCCCCCAAGCCGAAGACAAAAGCCGAATGGGCGGACTTGATGCGACAAGCCGGCATCAAGGGCATCCATATCGCCGAACGCGACACCCAGCGCTCCAAGAAGCCGAAAGAGCCCGATGTCTTCGTCAACACCTGGTCGGTGGAAGGTTTCCTGTCGGAAGGCGTGCAGCCCTCCGAGCTCGGCTGGGGCACCCACGAAAAATGGATGCCCGAGAATGCGCGGACTCACGAAGCCGGCTGCGGCGCTGCCATCTATCTGATGCAGCCCGGCGCCAACACGCGCGTGCGCACCTGGTGCCCGACTCGCGGCGCGCAGTATGGCTTCCTTGTCACCCACAACGAGTCGATCTCGATCGCTGACTATTTCACCGTGCGCGACGCATCGGGCACGGCGGTCTATCGACCGACCTGCCACTATGCCTATCATCCGGCTGACGATGCCGTGCTGTCGCTGCATGAAATGTTCGGCCGCGCCGCGAAGATGCAGGAAAAGCACCACATCCTCGACGAGAACGAAATCGTCGACGGCATCGACGAACTCGGCGTGCTGCTGTTCGGCCATGACAACAATGCCTACTGGTACGGCTCGCAGCTCTCCATCGAAGAGACCCGCAAGCTCGCGCCCTATCAGAACGCCACCGGTCTGCAAGTGACCTCCGCCGTGCTCGGCGGCATGGTGTGGGCGCTGGAAAACCCGAACGAGGGCATCGTCGAAGCCGACGAGATGGATTTCGATCGTCTGCTGGAAATTCAGCTGCCGTATCTCGGCCCGGTGAAGGGTTTTTATACCGCCTGGACGCCGCTGACGGACCGTCCGGGACTGTTCCCGGAGGACATCGACACTAGCGATCCCTGGCAGTTCCGGAATGTTCTGGTGCGGTGAGGCGGCGTCGCGCCACGGCCACTGCTGTCATGCCCCGCGACCCGGCTACGCCAAGGCTTAGCCGAGGTTGAGGTCCAGGCACGCCGAAGCTTTAGCGTAAGCGGCAGGCGGGCATCCAGTACGCCGCAGCATCTCCGTATCCACGCACAGCCTCTGGAATACTGGATCGTCCGCCTTCGCGGACGATGACAGCACCCGCGTAGATGCAGAACCTACTTCCTCTCGATCGGCGGTGCGATCTTCTCGGCTGGGGCTGGCGGCAATGCTGGTTTCGCCGCGCCGGCAGCGCCCTGCGTCTGCGGTTCGGGCCGCGCGGGCTCTGGGGCGGGCGTGGTCGGCCGGTCGCCGCCGGGCTTGGCTTCCGCGGGCTTATTCTGATCGTCGGACGGTGTGCCCTGAAGGGGTTGCGTCGCTTGGGCTGTCTGCATCCGGGTCTCGGCGCGGATTTGCGCCAGCGACATGCCTGACACCACGACGCCTGCCGCGAACAGCGAGCCGGCGACCATCAAGTCGAGCTTCAGTCTGCGCTTGTCATATTGGCCGGGCATGTCGATCACCGCCTTTGTCTGCGGGATCAACGAAATTGCCGCTCTGCGGTTCCCGCCGTGGCGGCCGGAACTCGACGGCTGCGCGCCAAATGGCCTCATCCACGGTCGGAACGATGACAGATTAAAGCTCGAGCAGGCCGCCATCACCATTTTCGTCGGCGAACGCCAACAGCGTCCCCTTCGCGTTCCAGGCGAGCGCGGCGACTGCGGGCGTGCCGTTGCGGCGGACGAGGATCTCGGCGCCGTCCTCCAGACGGACCATCAGCACGGTGCCGTCGCTGTAGCCAGCGGCGAAGATGTCGTTCCTGGGGTGGCAGGCGACGACCGACACGCGCGCCTGCAGCGGCGCGAGCATCGCTGGCTCCTTGCCCATCGGGCCATCCTTGCTAGCGAACGGCCACAGGATCACCGTGTCGGCGCCCGAGGTCGCCAGCGCCTTGCCGCCCGCGCTCCACGACATCGAGCGGACGCGGCTGGGATAGCCGGTCATGCGCATGTGCCTGTTGTCGGCAAGCCGCCAGCCGTGCAGCGCCGATTCGTGCATCGTGGTGACCAGGAATTTGTTGTCCGGGCTGAAGGTGACGCCGAGATGCGAGCCGGCCCAAGGCAGGAATTCGGCCGACCCCGCCATGTTGGGAAACCACAGCGTCGCGCCGTTGTAATGGGCGATCGCGAGACGCTGGCCCTTCGGCGCAAACGCGAGGCCGCCGACGGTCGAGGGCACCTCGAGCGACTTCTCCTCGCTCTTGCCGCTCTTGAAGAAAGCAGTCTTGCCAGCCGACCAGGCGTAGGCACCGTCCGGATGCAGCGCCACCGCATCGATCCAGCGCCGTTTCGGGTCGGTCGCAAGCAGCGTCACTTCGCCTTTGGCCTCGAGCGACACGACTTTTCCATCGTCGCCGCCCATCACGAGGCGCTTGCCGTCGGAGGCGGCCGAGAGAATGCCGCCGCTGTGCACGGCGATCTTGCTGATCTCACCCTGGCTATCCACGAGCGCGACATTCTCCTCGCCGCCGACGAAGGCGGCGCGGTTGCCAAGGAAATGCACGGAGGTCACGACCATGCCGAGCGCGAGCGGTTTGACGCGCTCGGTGACGGAGACGATCGAGGCGGAATCGGCGGGTGGCGTAAACTCTTTCATCACGAGACGATGCAGCTCTCAAAACCCTGGCGAATGAGGTCTTGCGGCAATTCGCGACCGATGAAGACGAGGCGGCTCTCGCGCGGCTCGCCGTCCTTCCATTTGCGCTGGTGGTTGCCCTCCAGCATCATGTGGACACCCTGAAAGACGTAGCGGTCATCATCGTCGTGGAAAGCAAGGATGCCCTTGGAGCGCAGGATCTTGCCGCCCTCCACCTGCACCAGGTTCTGAAGCCAAGGCATGAACACGTTCGGATCGAGCGGCTTGTCGGTCTTGAGTGACAGCGACTGCATGTCCTCGTCGTGATAGTGCTTCAGGCCGTGGCCGTGATCATGATTGTGATGATGGTCGTGATGGTGATGATCATGGTCGTGGTCATGATCCTCGGCATTCAGGAAGTCCGGCTCGATGTCGAGGATGCGGTCGAGGTCGAAAGCGCCGCGGTCGAGCACGTCCGCCAAAGCCACCGAGCAGCGCTCGGTGCGATGCAGTTTCGCATAGGGATTGATGGCGCGGATGCGGGCCTCGACCTCGGCAAGTTCTCCCTTGGAAACGAGATCGATCTTGTTCAGCACGATGACGTCGGCAAAGGCGATCTGGTTCTTGGCCTCAGGTGCATCCTTGAGGCGGTCGGATAGCCATTTGGCGTCCGCAACCGTGACCACCGCATCGAGGCGCGCGCTCTTCTGCACGTCCTCGTCGACGAAGAAGGTCTGGGCGACGGGGGCCGGATCGGCAAGACCGGTGGTCTCGACGATGATGGCGTCGAACTTGCCCTTGCGCTTCATCAGGCCTTCCATGATGCGCACGAGATCGCCGCGCACGGTGCAGCAGATGCAGCCGTTGTTCATTTCGAACACTTCCTCATCGGCACCGATGATGAGGTCGTTGTCGATGCCGATCTCGCCGAATTCGTTGACGATGACGGCGTATTTCTTGCCGTGGTTTTCCGACAGGATGCGGTTCAACAGCGTGGTCTTGCCCGCACCGAGATAGCCGGTCAGGACGGTCACGGGAATTTTTGGGGCGGTCGCTTCAGACATAACAACTCCGGACTTCGGGCTTTTCGCGCGACGCGAGGCGGGGTGGCCCCTGCCCTAGTGGTCAAGCGCACTGGTCAGGGCCTTTATATTGTGCCTGACCATATCAATGTAAGTGGGTGCAGGCCCCTTTTCGCCGGTCAAACCGTCCGAAATCAGGGTCCCACCGACTTTTGAGCCGGTCTCCGCCGCGATCCGCCGGATCAGCCGGTCGTCGCTGATATTTTCCAGGAACACGGCGGGGATTTTTTGGGCCTTGATCTGGCCGATGATGGTGGCGATGTCCCGCGCGCTGGGCTCGGTTTCCGTGGAGACGCCCAAGGGCGCGATGAACTGGACGCCGTATTCGGCGGCGAAATAGCCGAAAGCGTCATGGGTCGAAATCACCTTGCGACGCTCCTGCGGGATCTTGGCCACGGCTTCGCGGACCTCGCGGTCGAGCGTTTCGAGCTTTTCCAAATAGGCCTTGGCCTGGGCGCGGAAGAACTCCGCATCGTCAGGGTCGACCGCGGCCAGCGCATTGGCGATGTCGGTGACGTAGATTTTGGCGTTGGGGACCGACTGCCAGCCATGCGGATCTGCGGCCGAGCCGAGCTTGAGCGGCGCGATGCCGGCGCTCACGATAACCACCTGCGCCTTGCTGCCCGAGGACTGCACGAGCCGTGGCAGCCAGCCCTCGAGACCAAGCCCGTTGACGATGACCAGCTTTGCGTCCGCGATCCGCTTCGCATCGCTTGGCGCGGGCGCGTAGACATGGACGTCGCTGTCGGCCCCGACCAACGTCGTCAGATTGATCCGGTCGCCGCCGACATTACGGACGAAGTCGGCCAGGATCGAGAAGCTCGCGACGACCTTTAGCCGTTCCGCGGCGTGCAGCGGCGAGGCGATCAGCACAAGCACACAAAGCAGGATGCGCGGCATCGCTGTCACGCTTCCAGATGCCGGCCGGGAAAGAGTTGCCTGACGACGCCGCCGACCCGGCCGAACAGGACGGAGACGGTGTAGAGCGCGCTCGCCACCAGAATGATCGCAGGACCCGACGGCACACGGGTCTGGAACGACAGCACGAGACCTGCATAGCCGGACACGGCGGCAGCGACGACCGCGATGCAGATCATGACGGTGAGATCGCGCGACCAGAACCGCGCGATGCCGGCCGGCAGGATCATCAGGCCGACCGCGAGCAGCGTGCCGAGCGCCTGAAAGCCGTTGACGAGGTTGATCACGACCAGCGCGAGGAAAGCGAGATGCGCAGGCCCGCCGGCCCGGCTGACGGTGCGCAAAAACAGCGGATCGACGCTTTCGATCACCAGCGGACGGTAGATCACGGCGAGCACCAGCAGCGTGACCGTGGCGTTGAATGCGACGACCAGCAGCGTCTGGTCGTCCATCGCGAGAATATTGCCGAACAGCACGTGCAGCAGGTCGATATTGGTGCCCTTGATCGAGACGATGGTGACGCCGAGCGCCAGCGAGGCCAGATAGAAGGTCGCGAGCGAGGCATCCTCCTTCAACCCGGTCGAGCGCGCGACGAGGCCTGCGAGGATTGCGACAGCAAAACCTGCGATCAGGCCTCCGGCCGTCATCGCGAACAGATTGAGACCGGAGAGCAGGAAACCGACAGCGGCGCCGGGGAGGATTGCATGTGCCATGGCGTCGCCGACCAGGCTCATCCGCCGCAACATCAGGAACACGCCGATCGGCGCACCCGCGAGCGACAGCGCGATAACGGCCGCGAGCGCACGTCGCATGAACTCGAATTCGGTGAACGGGCCGATCAACGCGTCATAGAGCATCGGATATCAAGCCGCCCGTGAGCGGGCATCATCGGCCGAGCAGGCGGCGGCGCTGTCGTCGAAGGCTTCGCACATCCGCATCGCCACCATCAGGTTTTCCGGCGTCAGCACCTCCGCCGTCGGGCCCCACGCCACGGGGCCGCGCGCCAGCACCAGCGTCTCGCTGAAATGGGTGCGCACCATCTCCATGTCGTGCAGTGCGGCGAGCACTGTGCGGCCCTCGCCATGCCAGCGCTTCACCAGCGCCAGCAGATCGGCCGTGGTTTTGCTGTCGATGGCGTTGAAAGGCTCGTCCAGCACGATCAGCCGGGCGTCCTGGAGCAGCACGCGCGCGAACAGCACGCGCTGCATCTGGCCGCCCGAGAGCGTTCCGATCGGGCGGTTTTCGAAACCGTTGAGGCCAACGGAAGCGATCGCGCGGAGGATCTTTTCGCGCGCCGCCTTGCCGATGCCGCCGAACAGGCCGGTCCCACGCCACAGCCCGGTGGCGACGAAATCCAGCACCGAGATCGGGAAGCTGCGGTCGATCTCCGCACTCTGCGGCAGATAGGCGATATCGCGGCTGTCGAGCCCGCCGAGATGGATGCTGCCGTCGAGCGGCCTGAGGATGCCGACGATGCCGCGCAGCAGCGTCGACTTGCCGGCGCCGTTCGGGCCGATCACGGCCAGCAGCGCGCCCGGCGCGACCTCCCCATTGAGGTGGTGCACGGCCGGATGGCGGTCATAGCCGAGCGTAACGTTGTGGAAATGCAGCGCCGCCATGGTCACCTCATCGCCAGGAAGACCACGCCCCAAAGCACGGCGCAGACCGCGAGCGCGGCCGCGAGACGGGCGGCCATCGTCATGCGCAGGATCGACCAGTGCGCCGCCTGAGCCGGATGCGGAGAGGCCGCACCGTGGACATGTGCGTGGGTGTGATCGTGTCCATGCGAATGCCCGTCGTCATGGGAATGGCTATGAGCATGATCGCTATGATGGGCTTGGGACGCGGCGGGAACCATTCCTGGATGTTATATTATAACATTACAGCTGTCCATGCCGGGCTCAGGGTTTGCCGATCAGCATGGCGATGGCGGCGGCGACGAACGGGAACGGCACCGAAACCGCGCAGCGGAACCAGACGAAACGGGCCGGCATGAACGGAATTTCCCACAAAATCACCCGCTGGAAGGCAAATAGCGCCCAAGCGACGACATAGGCGACCACCTGCGGCACCCCACCACCCGATTTCAGGGCCACCGTCCCGATCGAGAACCCGATTACCGGGCCACCGGGCGTCGCGGCCCCGGCGACCACGGCAGTCGCGACCCCGAGCCAGCCGCTGTCCGGGCCCAGCCAGCCGCTGATCACCTCCTGCGGGATGATGGCGGCGATGTAGCCGGAGCCGATCACCCCCAGCGCGATGCGGGGCACGATATTAATGAAGTCCATGGAGCCTTCGCGCAGCGAAGCCTTGAACACCGGTGGGCCACGGCGAAAGGCGATCAGGCCGACGCCGAACACCGAGCCCCACAACAGGATGTCGATCAGGAGCGCGGCGCTCAATTCTCATCGTCCTTGGTGGCCAGCCTCGGATAAAGCCGGACATAGACGAAGCGGCCGAGCGCGCCTGCGAGCACCGGCAACGGCAGCGAGATGACAATGCGCCACAGCGTGAAGTCGGTGCCCATAATCGGGATTTCCCAGGCGACCGCCCGGCCATAGCCGATCAAGGTCCAGCTCACGACCATGGCGATGGTGGCACCGAAATCGGCGCCGACCGCCAGCAGCGCACTCGCCACGGGATAGGCGGTGAAGGGACCGCCGGGCAGGATCGCGCCGAAGGCGGTGCCGATCAGAAGGCCTTTCAGGCCCGATTTCGGCCCGAGCGCGCGCGAGACTTTTTCGTGCGGCAGGATCTCGGAGATGAACGCACCGAGCAGGCAGCCGGCCAGCACGCGGGGCAGGATGCCGCCGAACAGCGAGAGATCGTGGGTCAGTATGTCGAGAACACCGTCGGCGCCGTCACGCCGCCAGACCAGACCCGCGCTCACCGCCACCAGCGCTGCGATGATGATGGTAGACCAGCCGATCGGCTTGCGCACGCGACCCGGCCGCGGCTCGGATTCCGCGTCCTCGGCGGGCGCAGGGTCTTTCGGGGAAAGTTCTGACAACGGGCGCGTTCGGCTCGAGGGTGATGCCCGTCCTGCTTAAGGGCGCCGCAGATGCGATGCAAACAGTACGATGACGGGAGCGATGCGCACCTCGCGCAGGGCCATGCGAGGCGAAGTGCGAATTCCGCACAACAAAAAGGCGGCCGCGCCTGCGACCGCCTTTCAATTCCGTCATTCCGGAGCGGCAAAGCCGGCCCCGGAATGCGTGAAGCCCAGGCCTCGTCGAACTCAGGCCTTGTCGAACAGCGACTCGACGTATTCCCAGTTCACGAGGTTCTCGACAAACGCCTTCAGATAGTCGGGACGGCGGTTGCGGTAGTCGATGTAGTAGGAGTGCTCCCAGACGTCGCAGCCGAGGATCGGGGTGGCGCCGTGCACCAGCGGATTCTCGCCGTTCGGGGTCTTGGCAATCTCGAGCTTGCCGTTCTTGACTTGGAGCCAGCACCAGCCGGAGCCGAACTGGCCGACGCCGGCCGCCTGGAAGTCCGTCTTGAACTTCTCGAAGCCGCCGAGGTCCTCGTTGATCTTCTTCTCGATCTTGCCCGGCAGCTTGGTGCCGCCGCCATTGGGCTTCATCCAGCTCCAGAAATGGATGTGGTTGTAGTGTTGGCCGGCATTGTTGAACACCGCGGGGTTCTTGCCGAACGAGCCCTTGACGATCTCCTCAAGGGACTTGCCTTCCCATTCGGTGCCCTTGAGCGCGTTGTTGCCGTTGGTGACATAGGCCTGATGATGCTTGTCGTGGTGGAATTCGAGCGTTTCCTTCGACATGAATTGTCCGAGGGCGTCATAGGCGTAGGGGAGTGGGGGCAGCGTAAAGGTCATGGGTGTTGTCCGCGACTGATGGGGGAACGAGACTTAACGGTCACCCCTTATAGAAGGTTCCGTGGCCGTTAAATACCGCGAATTTTCCAAAAGGCGTGGTGCGGCGGCTTGGCCGGATTGCATAAAATCGTCGCAAGGATGTAGGGCGTTTCAACCAGGCCATAAAATATCATTGCCTTTGAGGTGCTTATGGCAGAACGACACGCACCGACGGCGCGGAGACGCGAAAGAGAGAGCCATGAGCATCGAGATCGACATTTTGAACGGCGACGCCTCCTGGCGGATCGCGGAGCCGCTGCACCAGGCGGTCTTCGGACCTGATATCGTCGGGAAGCAGCCCTGGGCCCACGTCAAATGGGCCAACGCCGACCTGCGCGTTCTGATCGAGACGCCCGAGGATGGTCTCGTCTGCCACGTCGGCATCTACTTCCGCAGCGTCACCTGGAACGGGCAGAAGGTTCACATCGGCGGCATCGGCGGCGTCTGCACGCGGGAGGATCGGCGCGGCCGCGGCTATGCGACCATGGCGATCGATGCCGCGGTGCATACCATGCGCGCCAACGAGGCGGTCCGCTTCGCGCTGCTGTTCTGCGAGCCGCACAATGTCGCGTTCTACGAAGCCCGCAGCTGGCTCCCCTTCAAGGGCGAGGTCTATTGCGAGCAGCCGGAGGGGCGGATCCGCTTCACTCACATGGCGCCCTATGTCTGCAACATCGTCAGCGCGCCGACACTCGGCACTATCGACCTCTGCGGCCTGCCCTGGTGAGCCCTGCGTGAGGCGCGGCTGGTGCCGGGGCTGCCCGCCATATAATATGTCGATCATCATCCAATATTCCGCGCGGTGACACATGACGATCGACGCCTCGATAGACGCCGTGCCGCTGCCTGCCCCGGTCGCCTCCCCCATCGCCGGCTTGCTGACGGCCCCGATCCTGCCGACGCTGCTGCGGCTCGCGATCCCCAACATGATCGCGATGGTGGGCAGCACGCTGGTCGCGGTCGCCGAGACCTCCTATATCGGCCGGCTCGGCACCATTCCGCTCGCCGCGATCGCGCTGGTGTTCCCATTCGCCATGCTGACGCAGATGATGAGCGCAGGCGCGATGGGCGGCGGCGTCTCGTCTGCGATCAGCCGCGCGCTCGGCGCAGGCGACCGGAACCGTGCGGCGACGCTGGCGCTGCATGCCGCCATCATCGGCCTCTGCGGCGGGCTTTTCTTCACGGTGACGATGCTCGTCTTCGGCCGCTCGTTCTTCGCGCTGCTGGGCGGGCGCGAGCGTGTGCTCGAGGAAGCCAGCGGCTATTCGCAAATGCTGTTCTCCGGCGCGGTCGCGATCTGGCTCGTCAACACGTTGGCGTCGGTGATCCGCGGCACCGGCGACATGCGTCTGCCCTCGATGGCGCTGATCGGGACGAGCGTGCTCCAGATCGCGCTCGGCGGCACGCTGGGGCTCGGCCTGTTCGGCGTGCCGCAATTCGGCATGCCCGGAGTGGCCGCCGGTCAGTTGATCGCATTCACCTGCGCTGCGATCTTCTTCCTCTGGTACCTCTGGTCCGGCCGCAGCCGGCTGCCGCTGGATTTCGGCGCCTTCCATTTCGATCGCGCGTTGTTCTTCGACATCCTCAAGGTCGGCGCGGTCGCCTGCCTGTCGCCGCTCCAGACCGTGCTCACCATTTTGATCTTCACCAAGATCCTGGCGACCTTCGGCACCGAGATGCTCGCCGGTTACGGCATCGGCTCGCGACTGGAATTCTTGCTGATCCCGATCACCTTCGCCTTCGGCATCGCATCGGTGCCGATGGTCGGCATGGCGATGGGCGCCGGACAGGTGAAGCGCGCGCGGCGCGTGGCCTGGACCGCGGCCGGGGCCTCGGGACTTACCGTCGGCCTGATCGGCCTCATCATCGCGCTCGATCCATCCCTGTGGGTTTCGCTCTTCACCAGGGATCCCGGCGTTGCCGCCGCCGCGCACAGCTACTTCCACTGGGCAGGCCCAACCTTCGTGTTCTTCGGCGTGGGCGTGTCGCTGTATTTCTCCTCGCAAGGCGCGGCGCGGGTCGGCGGTCCCGTGCTCGCCTCCACCGCACGGCTTCTGATCGTCGCGATCGGCGGCGGCGGCCTCGTGATGGCGCAGGCTCCGGCCTGGACCCTGTTCGCGCTGGTCGGCGGCGCCATGGCGGTATTCGGGCTGTCGACCGCGGCCTCGGTCGCCTTCGTGCGCTGGGTCAAATAAGCGCAGGTCATTGCACGCAGGCAAATAAACGCGGGAATGTGATTCCATCCAGATTCGCTGCGGGTCGAAGGCTGCGTCGGCGCGCTCTGCGGCGGCGAAACCTGGACGCGGGCGGGGCGCTAGCGCTTCACGCCGTCATCGCCTTCAGCGCCGTCGCCGCCGAGGCGTAGCCGCCCCGCGCGCCGTCGATAAAATGGACGTGATCGCTGCGCAACGCCGACGGGGTGAAGCAGGTCATCATCGCAGCGTCCTGCTGATAGAGGCCGTAACGCACGATGCCGTCGCGCGCGGCAATCGCGAGGCGATCGCTGAGGGCGCGTTCGAGCTCCGGCGTACAGTCGAGGATCATGCGCAGGCCGTCGTCATATTTTCGGAAGTCGGAGTTCTCCACGACCTGCCGTGTATAGAGCTTCGGCACGAAGCCGCCGACTTTGAGATCGAAGCGCATGATCAGATAGACGAAAAGGGTGTAGGCCAGCACGCTGGCGCGGCGTGCGAGCAACGGACCTCCGCGCTTGGTGCGCGCCTCATATTCCAGCCCTTGCGGCGGCCATGTCAGCGGCGGCCCTTGTGGCGGCACGGGACGACCGGCATCCGGGCTGCGCTCGACGAGATGGATGATGTCCTCGATCACGTTGCGGAATGCCGAGGGATCGGCGCCTTGGGCCGGCATGACCAGCACGGACAGGATCAGGCCGCGCGCAGCGGGAATCACCTCGAAGCGGCAGGACAGGCCGGAGAGATCGGGCTGCGTCCCCGCGGGCGCTTCGGTGATCGCAAACTCGCCACGCTTCATCGCTGCGTCCGCCCAGGCGAGCCCGCCGCCAGAAAACATCGCATAGGACAAATTGGCCGACGGTCCGAAGCGCGCGACGCGCACGTCTAGGCCATGCGCGCGAATGACGCTCACCGGCACCAGCGCGACGCGCATCCGCAAGTCGAGATCTTCCCGCACCCAGGTCGCGGTCGCAGCCAAAGCCTCGCGGGCCAGTTCGAGATCATTAGGCGCGACCGCAAAACTCGCGCCGTCGCCGCCGAACACGAAGGGAAATTCGCGTCCCTCCAATGCATTCGTCACGGCCGCGATCACGGCGGCACCGGCCATGTTCACCGCCTTGTAGCGCTGCGCCGCGATGGCCTTGGTCGAATCCACGATGTCGGCAACGCCGACGCTCCAGTCGTCGGGCAGCGGCGAATACAAAGCGGGGTCCATCAGACTGGTGAAGCCGCGAAAGACCGGAATGCCGCTATAGAACGCTGATGTCATCGGATGATGCCGGATGGTTGGGACGCACGTCCAAAGGGACATACGTAGAAGAATCGATTCGGTTCGCCAGGCGCGCGCCCTTGCAACCATTGGCCGAAATGGACCCGGACAACAAGATGAGGGCGCACTGCAATGCCACAGAAGGTCATTAAACGGTTGACCGTAAATGGCGTCTAGTCTCGATGATCTGACATGGTTGCGCGGGAACATCGACGTGTCCGACTTCGACAGGAAGGACTCCATCGCTCCGGCAAGCCGGCGCACTGGGCGTGATCCGATCAACGCGGTGAAGACGCCGGAAAGCCTGACCGCGGCCGTGGATAGCTGGGCCGAAACCCATCACCTGTAGCGCTCGGAAGCCATCCGTAAGCTGGTCGAGCTCGGCCTGAAGGTCGCGCCCCCGGCACTCCCGCCAGGGCACCCGCTCGCTTCGGATGCCACCAGGATCGAAGAGCTTGCGGTGCGTGAACTCGGGGGACTGCTCGATCCTGCGCTGTCTGAAGACGAACGCGAGCGCCGGATCCGCCGCCTGACCGAGGGCCCGCCGGAGTTCTCACACGAACGGATTGACCTGCCGAAGCATCGGACCTGAATGTCTAGTGCAGCTTCTCGCCCACGCGCTTGCGTAGCGCGGAGGCGGGAACGTCATGGCAGCCGACAAGACGCACGAATTTCTGCGGATACATTTCGTAACCGTGGTCACCGGAATTTTGGTGAGACATCGGCTCGCAGTGAACGGGCTCGCAGTGAACGTCGCTTTGCTGTGCGCAAGATGGCTTTACCGACGCCTTGTCCGGGCTCGAAGCGGTCATGGACTGCTCCCTATCGATTAGGGCAGATCGATTGACGTAACCCAATCGATTGCGCGGGATCTTACGACCAAATCCGGATGATGTCATTGCGCCGGATCAATGCAATTGTGGCGATGGAGTTCCGCCTACGCCGTGTTGCCCGCGTCGACCGTAAACACGGTACCCGTCACATTGCGACCGCCCTCTCCCAGCAAATACTCCACCATCCGCGCGACGTCGTCGGTCTCCGGCAGGCGGCGCAGCGCGCTGCGGCCGGCGATGCGCTTGCGGCTGTCGTCGGACAGGTTGTGCGTCAGCTCAGTGTCGATGAAACCGGGCGCGATCGCGTTCACGGTGATGCCGAGCTTGCCGACCTCGCGCGCGAGCGAACGGGTGAAGCCGGTGGCGGCGGCCTTGGTCGCACCGTAAACCGAGAGGCCATTATAGCCGGTCGTCGCGATAATCGAGGAGATGTTGATGATGCGGCCGGCGCCGTCGGCCATCATCTGGCGCGCGACATATTTGGTGAGAATGATCGGCGACAGCACGTTGAGCTGCACCAGCGCCTCGATCTCGGAATTGTGCATGGTCGCGAGCAGGCCTTCGGTGCCGAGGCCGGCATTGTTGACGAGGCCGTAGATCGGGCCGAATTCATCGCGCACGAGTTTTGCATAGGCGGGGATCGCGTCGATCACAGCGAGGTCGCAGGCGCGGAAATGCATGCGCCCGTCCGACCCGGCAATCGCCGCCTTGAGCTCGTCGCTCTCGCGCCGCGCCGCCGCGATCACGTTGTAGCCGCCATCAACAAGCCGCTGGCCGATCGCAAGGCCGATGCCGCGGCTGCCGCCGGTGACGAGAACATTATGCATCGGTGCGCGCCAGTTTGCCGGCCGGGGTGACGTCGAGTGCCTCGACGAAGCGGATCACCGCCGGCACTTTGTGGGAGGCGAGCTGAGCGCGGCACTGATCCAGAATCTGGTCGCGGATCTCTTTCGCGCGCGCCGGATCGGTGCCGTCGGCGAGGATCACGTCGGCGACGACGATGCCGCCGGTGATCGGGCTCTTGCGTGACTTCGCCCTCGACATCCGCACATCGAGATGACGGTTGATCACCGCCTCGATCTCTTCGGGGTGAACCTTCAGCCCACCGATATTGATGATGCCGCCGCGGCGTCCGACGAAATAGTAGCGGTCGCCGCGCAATTCGACGATATCGCCGCTGTCGACATACCCGTCTGCATCGGTGAGCGCAGCCGCGTCGCGGCCGATATAGGCGTGCGCCGTGCGCGTCGAACGGATACGTAGCGAGCCGTCGACGACCTTCATTTCGACGCCGTTGCGGTTGCCGAGATAGTCCGCCGGAAAGCCTTCCAGCCCGTCATTGACGGCAAAGCCGACGCCGGCCTCGGTTGACGCATAGGCATGGCCGACGGAGGAATTCGGGAACGCCGCTTTCAGGCCGTCCAGCACCGCCTGGTCGGCGATCTCGCCGGAGAGGCGGACATAGCGCGGCGCGAACTGCGCGGCCGAGCCGCTCATCAACAGCTTGCGCCAGTGCGAGGGCGTGCCGGAGATGTGGGAGACGCCCCGCGCGTTCAGCCGCGTGACGTGATCGGCGAGCGCCTCATGCGGATCGGACAGCACCATCGAGCCGCCCGAGAGGACGGCGCGGAGGAATATCTGCAGGCCGCCATAGCGGCGGATGTCGTAGAACGTCGCCCATACCGGCGCGGGTCCGCGCGCCGGGCCTTCGGCGACGATGGCGCCGGTGAGTGCTTCCAGCGTATGGCCGACGATTTTCGGCACGCCCGACGTGCCCGAGGTGAGCATCAGCCATTCCGTGGCGCGCTCGGTCCTGGCCGGCGCTGTGGCTTGAAGCGGCAGTTGTGCGGTGACGACCAGCGGCACGCCAGTCTCGGCCCAGCGATCGGGCTCGTCGGTGACGACGGCATCGATCCCGGCATCCGCCGTCAGCGCGTCGAGATGCGCCGGGTTGAGATCCGGCGGGCACAGCAGCATGCGGCGGGCAATACCGTCGAGCTCGATCATGGCAAGACCCGATCGGAGCTGGTCGGACAATTTCAGCAGCACCGCGCGGCCGGACAGCTCGCCCAGGCGGCCACCCAGGACCGTCTGCGACAGGATATCCGTCAGCGACACGACATCGTGCGCGTCCGACAGCGTGCGGCCGGTCAGCTCCGCGCCAAGATGGTCGCGGAGCGCAAAGATCTCACGCGGGGACATTTTCGTAGGCCCGCACGAAATCGCCCACGGTGGCGGGGAACGCTGCGTCCTCGGAAATGGTGAAAGGGTCGACGCCAGTCTCGTCCTCGAGGCGCGCCACCAGGATGGCGAAGGCGAGCGAGTCGAAGCCCGTCTCGTGCAGGGACAGCTCGTCCGAGAGTGCGGGAAGCGCGACGTGCTGCTCCTTGGCGATCTGCTGGATCGCTTCAATGACCTTAGACCGTACCGACATGGCTGGCTCGCTTCTGTTGTCGTTCGTGTTGCGGCGGTTCTTGATGACCGCCTCCCTTGCCCGTTTGTTTACCCGACAGAAGTAAATGGCTTCTTGGACAATTCGGATAAAATTGGACCTATCTGGCGGATTTTCGCGTGGCTAGAGCCGGATCGTACCCTCGTTGATTTGCGCATAGGTCTCCGCATCCAGCGCGACATAGGCGCCGGTCTTCGGGTCCAGCATGAACAGCGGATCGGAGATCGCGCCCGGATCAAATCCCTCGCGCGCGAGCTCGCCCTTCTTCTGCTTGAAGGTCTCGGTCGCGTCGAGCTCGCGCGAGATGCGTATGAAGACGGGGCGAGCATAGGCGGGCAGGCGCTGTGCGAGATGGGCGGGCAGTGCCTCGACGGCGAAGCCTTCGTTCACCACGATCGCACTCATGCCGGCGCGGCCGTCGGTGCCGGGAATGCCGACGCCGTAGGTGGTGGCGTCGATCACGCCAGTGAAACCCCGCATGGCGTCGTTGACCTCCGAAGTCGCGACGTTCTCGCCCTTCCAGCGAAAGGTGTCGCCGATGCGGTCGACGAAGTGGAAGAAGCCCTTCTCGTCGAGCCGCATCAGGTCGCCGGTGCGGAACCAGGAATCGCCCTTGGCAAAGACATCGCGCAGGATCTTCTTCTCGGTCTCGCTCGCCTCGGTGTAGCCCTCGAAGCGGCCGCCGCCCTCATCCGCCGTGCCGATGCGGCCTATGGCTTCGCCGGCCTCGCCGCGCGCGCAGGGGATACAAAACCCCTCCGCATTGCGCAGCGGGGCGCCGTTATCGGGCTCGAGCTTGACGAGACCGGCAGGGAAACGATGCGCAAGCAACGGCGGAACGCGGCCGATCGCGCCGGGCTGGCCCTCGACGTTGAACAGCGAGAAATTGCCTTCCGTCGCCGCGTAGAATTCGAGGATGCGCGGAATGGCGAAACGCGCCTGAAAATCGTCCCAGATGTCACCGCGTAGGCCGTTGCCGCAGACGAGCCGCAGGCGATGCCGGTTCTCGTATTCCGACGGCGGCGCCTTGAGCAGATAGCGGCAGAGCTCGCCGATATACTGGAACAGCGTACAGTCGTGGCGCACGATGTCGGGCCAGAAATTCGAGGCTGAGAATTTATCTGCGATCACAACCGAGCCCCCGGCAGCGAGCATGCTGCATGGTGCCACGATGCCGCCAACCGAGTGGAACAGCGGCAGGCAATCGTAGAGCCGGTCCTGCGGCGTCGCGCCGGTGAGGCCGGCGAACCAAAAGCCCCAATTGAGGATGCGGCGGTGGCTGATGCTTGCGGCTTTCGGCAGGCCGGTCGTCCCGGACGTGTAGATCAGCAGGGCCCGGTCGTCGATGGTGACGTCACCACGCTCGTCCGGCGAAAGCGGCCGGTCATCGAGGGCGTCGAGCGCGACATCGATCGGACGCTCGCTGCGGGCATCGCCGTGGGTCCAGACCTTTGCTTCCGTCTTCAAGTGCGGCAACGCGCCGGACAGCTCCGCTGCAAGCTCATGCGCAACAATGATGTGAGCGGGCTTTGCGACTCCGACGCAATGCGCGAGCGAGTGCCCGACGAGCTTGGTGTTGATCAGCGCGACCACGCCGCCGACGCGGCTGATGCCGAGCCAGGCCGCGACATAATCGATGCCGTTCGGCATGATCAGCGCGACAGTGCCGCCCTTGGCCACACCGGCCGAGCGCGCCCAGCGCGCATAACGATTGATGCGTTTCGAAAGTCCCTCATAGTCGAGGCTCGCGTCATCGGTGGTCAGCGCAACGCGATCTGGCTGGCGCTGCGCCCAATCGTCGACGACATCGGCGAACAGCCGGCCCGGCAACGTCTCGATCCGTGCGGTGAGCTCGATCGCCTTCAGCCAGATTTTCGAAGCCGAAGGTGCGCGCGCGGCTTTCGGTTGCTCGATGACGCCGGTTGTCATGCCGTTCATTCTTTACGTGTCTGCGGGTTTCCGGCAGCTTAGCTCGCACGCCCTGCCCAGATGTTAAGAGACAAGGTAAAACCGGGTTAGTGCACGATTAACTCTAGTGATCCTTTACCAAACCGGAGGCGATCGAGGTGCGCCGCCTGGCAGTTCTTGCAATAGCAAAGCCAGTTGTCGGGGCGTGAGGCTAGGCGGCTCCGGGCAAACGGGTTAGTCTTTTTGACCCTGCATTGTCCCGGTTGCGAAAGGGAGACGACCTGTGGCTCTCGGCTCGTCTGAATTTCCCGTCCAGGCCGCGCCGTTCGAGCAGCCGCTGACCAATTTTGCCAATGGCCTGAGGCGCGGACAGGTCAAGGTGGTCGCGATCGGCTCGTCGACCACGGCGGGCGAAGGAGGCATCGCGCCCTATCCGCAACGATTGCTGGCGGACCTTCGGAGCATATTTCCGAAGCCCGGGATCGATGTCATCAACCGGGGCGTCGGCGGCGAAGAGGCTCCCAAGGAGCTTTTGCGGTTCAAGCACGACGTCTTCGACCAGAAGCCGGATCTCGTGATCTGGCAGGTCGGCACCAATGCGGTGTGGCAATCGGCCGAT
The DNA here is from genome assembly GCF_052871955.1 of Bradyrhizobium sp. CAR08. Classification (NCBI taxonomy): domain Bacteria; kingdom Pseudomonadati; phylum Pseudomonadota; class Alphaproteobacteria; order Hyphomicrobiales; family Nitrobacteraceae; genus Bradyrhizobium; species Bradyrhizobium sp. CAR08. The sequence continues at coordinate 187,699 of NZ_JBIXJX010000005.1, read as the reverse complement.
CAGAATCCACCGACCTTCGACGAAACCAGGAGGGCCATCGCTGACGGCGTCGATCAGCTGCTTGTGGACGGAGGGATCGACGTCATCCTAATGGATCTGCAATATGTGCCGGCGGTGCTGACGCCGGCCAAGGCCGACAAGGCGAACGCGATGGTCGCAGCGATCAGCGAGATCGCGCATGCAAAGCGGGTCAACGTCTTTCGCCGCTTCGCGCTGATGAAGGGCTGGCACGACGTTGCAAGAATTTCGTTCGACCGCATGGTCGACCCGGGCGAGACAGCAGGCTGCACGCAAGCGACTGGACCACGGACAAGATGACCTGGCAGTTGACCGACGCGATCGTCACCGCGGCCAACGAGGCGCCCCACGGCAGCTAGCCCTGCATACTCCGTCTGATTGACGGCCGAACGGGCGGTGAGCCCTAGCCGCCTCGCTGATGGCGCAAGCGCTGCGGCGGTGCGTTGAACGGATAATACGGATTGAGATCGCAGCTGGCGGAGCGGCCGGAAGCCGTAGCTCGGCACTGCGGCACTGAGGTGAAGGAGCAATCGTACCACTCCCCGCCACCGCCGTTTGCACCGGAATAGACGTGCATGCAGACGGGATAGCGCGGATCGAAGGTCTGTGCATGCGACGGCGCGGCCGTGAGCAGGGCACCGACGGTCATGATCAGTCCGAACAAGCGATGCATGAAAATTCCCCCCTGAAGGCCGTTGGGGACCGCTAGTGCACGTTCTTGTGGCGCCGGCGCGGCGGCGGCGGGGGTTGGTCGAACGCATAGTAGGGATTGACGTCGCAGCTTGCCGAGCGGCCCGAGGCCGTGGCGCGGCACTGCGGCAGCGAGGTGAAGGAGCAATCGAAATAATCGCCGCCGCCCCCACCAAAACTACCGGGCGTATAGACGTGCATGCACACCGGGTAACGCGGATCGTAGGTCTGGGCGCTGGCATCTGCCGCCACGAACAGCGTGGCAATTGCGGTCAGGGTCAGGATCGGCAAACGCATGGAGAAATCCTCGAATCTGTCATGTCGGCGGCCCGGATACCGGCCACCTCGTATGGCATAACACCATGGCAGAGGCGACCGTTCCTGCGCGCAGATGACGGCAAGGTGAGTGCGGTGCACTGCGCCCGCTACGCGCCGAGCCCTTGCAACACCAGCCGGTTCAACCTTGCCGCAAACGCCGCAGGGTCCTCCGGCAGCTCGCCGTCCAGGATCTGCGCCTGTTCGAGCAGGAGCAGGCTGAGATCGTCAACCGTCTTGGAGCCGGCCTGAGCCTTCGTGATCGCCGTCACCAGCGGATGGCGCAGGTTGATCTCAAGGATCGGCTTGGTGCGCATGCCACGGTTCTGCTGAGACAGGATGCGCTCGAGCTCGCGGCTCGGGCCCTGGCTGTCGGCGACGAGGCAGGACGCGGAGCTGGTAAGACGCGCCGAAGCCTTGACGTCGCTGACGCGCTCGCCGAGCGCGGCCTTGATCACCGCGATGGTGGCGGCCTCGTCGGCGGGCGGCTCGTCCTTTTTCGCCTCGTCGGCTTCGTCGACGCGCGGGATCAGGTCGAGATTGAGATCGCCCTGGCTCAGCGACTTCAGCGGCTTGCCGTCAAACTCCGAGGGCATCGAGGTCCAGAAGGCGTCGACGGGATCGGACAGCAGCAGAACTTCGATGCCGCGCGCAGTCGCCGCCTCGAGCCGGGGGTTCGACTTCAGCCGGTCGATGCTGTCGCCGACGAGATAATAGATCTCGGTCTGGTTCGGCTTGAAACCGGCGACGACGTCCTTGAGCGAGCGCTTCTCGCCCGAGGTCGTGGTGAAACGCGACAGCGCGAGCAGCTTTTCTCGGCGTTCGAAATCCTCGTAGATGCCTTCCTTCAGCACCGCGCCGAAGGCCTCCCAGATCTTCGCGAAGTTCTCCGGATCCTTCTCCGCCAGGCTTTCGAGCTCGGACAATACGCGGGTCGCCACGGTCTTGCGGATCTGCGCGAGCTGCGGATTGTTCTGAAGCATCTCGCGGGAAATGTTGAGCGGGAGATCCTCGCTGTCGACGACGCCGCGGATGAAGCGGAGATAGCCCGGCAGCAGATCGGCATCGTCAGTGATGAACACGCGGCGGACATAGAGCTTGACGCGCCCCTTGCGGTTCGGTTCGAACAGGTCGAACGGCTTGGTCGAGGGCGCGAACAGCAGCACGGCGTAGGAGTAACGTCCCTCCGCGCGATAATGCAGCGTCATCGCGGGATCGTCGAAGGCGGAGGCGATCTGCTGATAGGCCTTCTTGTAGTCTTCCGGCGTGAGCTCGGATTTCGAGCGCTGCCACAGCGCGCTCGCAGAATTGATCTGACGCGGTTCGCCCCCTTCAGGCACGAGCTCGATGGGGAAGAGGATGTTGTCGGAATAAGCGCCGACGATACGTTCGATCTCGTAAGCTTCGAGATATTTCTTCGCATCGTCCTTGAGATGCAGGACGATCTCGGTGCCGCGCTGCACGCGGCCCGCATCCTCCTCGCTGGCACGCGCGATCTCGAAGCCCGAGCCGCCCGAGGACGTCCAGGTCCAGACGTCGCTCTCGCCGGCGCGGCGGCTCACCACGACGATCTTGTCGGCTACCATGAAGGCGGAATAGAAGCCGACGCCGAACTGGCCGATCAGGCCGAGACCATCCTTGGCCTCCTTGAGCTTCGACACGAAGGCCTTGGTGCCCGAGCGGGCGATGGTGCCGAGGTGGTCGATCAGCTCCTGCCGCTCCATGCCAATGCCATTGTCGGCGATCGCAAGCGTTCCGGCCGTCTTGTTCGGAATGATCCGGATCTTGAGCGCGTCGCCTTCGCCCAGCAGCGCCGGATTCGCGATGGCCTCATAGCGCAGCTTGTCGCAGGCGTCAGAGGCATTGGAGACGAGTTCGCGCAGGAAGATATCGGTCTCGGAATAGACGGAATGCACCATCAGGTGCAGAAGCTCGGAAACCTCGGCCTGGAAGGGCTGCGTATGCACAGCCGTGTCTGACGTCGTCATGCGTTTACCCGGTCAATCCAAAGAGGAAGAAACCCGGGATATAACGCGAGGGGGCAGGGGATCAAGTAGACGTCAGCAATCGCCCTCCGGGCGGAGGGCGACTTGTCCGTGGCCAAAGCCGATCAAGTCACACAGCGGCCGGGTTGGAGCAGCTTTGCGACCTCGGTCAGGGAGCTGACCATCGGCTCGCAGGCGATCGTCGGCTTTTTGCGGCTCTGCTTCTGGTCCGGGAGCAACACCGGCGGCTTGGCGTTGCCGGTCTCGATCACCGCGGGGACCCGCAGCAGCACCGACGTGTCGGCCAGATCGTTCAGCCGCATCGACACGGTGCGGGTCGGAACCTCAGCCTGCTTGATGTCGGCCAGCCGGTCCGCTTTGCTGGAGCGATTGACGTTATGGCCCGGCTTGTCAGCGACCGCCTGCCAGCGGTCGGCGGGATCATGGCCGGAGGCCAGCTGCACGGCGCCGACCTGGACGGCGCCAAGCGTCGCGGCGATCGCGACGGCGCCTAAAAATACCTTTTGAATCTGTGACATGGCTGTCGGTCCCTCGCCCCATGGCGATCGCGGGAACAACGCGAGGAGAGGACCCAGAGTTCTCAGGCGTTAAGATCACTTAACCGTGTGCGAAAAGGCAGGGTGCGAAAAGGATGGCCCGACGAAAAATTTTGCAACCCCCTGGAACGACTTTCAGGGACGGGAGTCGTATCAACAGCCGGCTATTCCCCCCTGCCCCATAAGCCGGCGACGTAGGGCGCGACTGTGGTGATGCCAGTCGCGCCTTACTTTTGTCTGGCGTTCAGTTCGCCTTCCCCGCAAGCCACTCCCGCCCCTCCGCATAGAGCTTCTCAACCTCGGGCCCGGTGAGGCCTGGCATGTCGCGCTTGACCTTGTAGCCGATCAGCTCCTGCATGTAGGCGAGGTGGCGGTAGCCTTCGGGCAGCGCGGCAAGGGCTTTCTGGTCGAGCTGAAGCGTCGCGGAGGGATCAACCGGGTCGATCCGGTCCTTTTCGTAGATCGGCTGGCGGCGGACGATGCCCCATTTTCCCTGCCGCTTCTCCAGGAAATCGTAGAAGCGCCCGGTGCAAACGACGTCGCAGGGCACGTCGTGCACCGGTGCGCGCTGCGAGATGGTCATCTTGGTCTGCGCGATGGCGCGCGCCCCCTCGAGATCGATGCTGCAGCCACCGAGGAAATGCAGGATGCGCACGCCCTTGGCGAACCCCTCCTGGCTGACCCGCATGAAATCCCGCGCCGGCCCCTGAAACCAGGTGGCGGACATCCAGCCTTCCTCGTGCCAGACGGTGGCAAAGCGCTCCCAATCGCCGGCATCGCGCCACACCGCCCAGTTCTCGACGAGGTCGCGGATGGCGAGGCGATCGAGGAGTTGCTGGTCCATGAACACGTCTCCGATGGCACCGCGGCTGCAACGGCCACTGCGCGAGGTATGAGCGGCGAATTCGATGGCCGTCAAGCGTGACAACCGGATCAACAAAAATCCGGCGCACCTTGCGGCACGCCGGATCGGATTTCGTCAAAATGCCGGGCGCTGGCGCCTTCGTTACGCCGCCGGTACCTTCGGCGCGCGGTTGCGGGAGTTGCGCTGGAAGAACAGCGCCTGGCTCGCCACCGCCGACACCATCGCCGGCTGGAACGGTTTCGAGATCAGGAAGGCCGGCTCCGGTCGCTCGCCGGTGAGGAAGCGCTCGGGGTATGCGGTGATGAACACCACCGGCACTTCGAAGGTGCGGAGCAGCTCGTTGACGGCGTCGAGGCCCGACGAGCCGTCGGCGAGCTGGATGTCGGCGAGGATCAGGCCCGGTCGCTTGTTCTTTGCCAGCGCGACCGCATCGGCGTGGGTGCGGGCGACGCCGACGACATTGTGGCCGAGGTTCTTCACCAGGCTCTCGAGATCCATGGCGATGAAGGTCTCATCCTCGATGATCAGCACGTCGGTGGCGATCTCGGCTGCCATCTCACGCCCTGCGGCATCCGCAAGCCGGCGCGTCTCACCGACGTCGGTGCCGAGAATGTAGCCGACCTCTTCTTCCGAAAATCCCTCGAGCGAGAGCAGCAGGAAGGCTTGCCGCGGCAAGGGCGTGATGTTGGACAGCCGCCGCTCCGGCGGCATCGGCAGGTTCGTCACCTCGGAATCGTCGTTGACGGAAACGGAATTCCAGATTTGGGTGAACAGCCGGAACAGGCCGGCGCGCGGCCCGTGGCTCTCGTCGAGCACCGACGGATCTCCCAGCATGGCTTCCAACATGGCTGCGACATAGGCGTCACCGGAGGACTGGCTGCCGGTCAGGGCGCGTGCGTACCGGCGCAACAACGGCAAGTGTTCAGCAACAAGCTGTGAACGGGACATCCCCACTCCATATCATCTTCGGGCCGACCTTGACGTGCAGGCGTTAGGCGGGGGGCCCGGGTTCCCCTGCTGGGCTGATTACGCCTCAGTCTGAGAAAAGTTCCGCATGGGGGCGGAACTTTTTCTCGCAGCTCGCATTGAGCCTATCCAGGGAACGGCTCCCGGTTGAGAGAACTTCTCGATTTTACAGCTACTTAACTCGGGGAAACGTGGAACAGGTCATGAAAGATCTCAAGTCTCAAGCCAGCAAAAGCACGACCCCCGGCAAGGGAGGGCTCACTCCGGAGATCCAGTCCCGGATCGGGCACCAGCTGCGCGCCATGTACGACGACGTGGTGCGGCAGGGGGTTCCGGACCGGTTCGCGGAACTGATCAAGAAACTTGATGCGCCGGGAGCGACACCCCACGTGGAAAATGGTGGCGGCTCTAACGACAACAACAATGGGAGGGATTGATGCCTCTCACGGATTCCCTGCGTAACGACATCCTGGCGGCCGTGCCCAGTCTGCGCGCGTTTGCCATCTCGCTCAGCGGCAATGCGGACCGCGCCGACGATCTGGTCCAGGAGACGCTGTTGCGGGCGCTCGCCAACATCGACTCGTTCCAGCCCGGCTCCAATCTGCCGGCATGGCTGTTCACGATCCTGCGCAACCTGTTCCGCTCCGACTATCGCAAGCGGCGGCGGGAAGTCGAGGATGCCGAAGGCAATTATGCCAAGACGCTGAAGACGCAGCCCTCGCAGAACGCCCATCTCGAGTTCGAGGAATTCCGCACGGCGCTCGACAAGCTTCCGCAGGACCAGCGTGAAGCGCTGATCCTCGTCGGCGCCTCCGGCTTCTCCTATGAGGATGCGGCTTCGATCTGCGGCTGCGCAGTCGGCACGATCAAGAGCCGCGTCAACCGTGCGCGCTCCAAGCTCGCGGCGCTGCTCTATGTCGACGGCGCCGAGGATTTCGGGCCCGACGAGACCATTCGCGCCGTGATCGGCGGCAGCGGCGGCTGACGGCCGGCGTCAATCGAACTGAGACCGCGATGAAGGCGGCCGCATCCGCGACCGTCTTTTCGCGCGAACGGGATCACGTCCAATACGGAGCGTGCATCGCCTCGATCACTCGTCCACGAAGGTCACGGTCTCGGCCAGGCTCGCACGCGACGTCCGGTAGCTGTTGACCTTGTGGGCATTGTCGGCATAGCCGAACGAGATACCGCAAACGATGCGGCGATCATCAGGCAAATTGAAATGGCGGCGGATCAGGCCGGAGTGGCGCGCGAGCGCCGCCTGCGGAATTGTGCCGAGCCCGAGCGCCTGCGCGGCCAGCATGAAGTTCGAGACATAGGCGCCGCAATCGATCGCACCGTAGATGCCGAGCGGCTCGTCGGTATGGATGACGGCCACATGCGGCGCGCCGAAGAAATTGTAGTTCTCCAGCGCCTGCTTGGCATAGGCCATCTTGTCTCCGCGCGCGATGCCGAGCGTGTTGTAGAGCTGAAAACCGCTCTCGCGGCGGCGTTCGAGATAGGCGCCGAGATATTCGCGCGGCGGCGTGAAATCATAGTCGTCCCCGAGCCCGCCCGAAGCCTCCTTGTAGATCAGCTTGCGGAAACGCTCCTTGGCCTCGCCGCTGGCGATGACGACCTGCCAGGGCTGGCTGTTGCACCAGGACGCCGTGCGCTGCGCGGTGGTCAGCACGTGCTCGATCGTCGCGCGATCGACTTCCTTGGCCAGGAAGGCGCGCACCGAGTAGCGCTCGTTGAGCAGCTCTTCGAGCACGCCGATGCGGTTGTTATGATTGACTGCAGCGTCCATTGCTTAAGCTCGCTTTCGTGCCCCGGACGCGACGCAGCACGAAGTGATGCGGCGCTGAGGCGGGGCCCATTGTGGCCTGTCTGTTACGGCTCCTGGGTCCCGGCTCGCGCTTCGCGCGTCCGGGACACGAGATGTCAACGCCCCTTGGTCGGAATCTTGTTGTACGGCACGTCCTTGTCCACGCGGATGTCGCCCGGCAATCCCAGCACGCGCTCGGCGATGATGTTGCGCAAGATCTCGTCGGTGCCGCCCGCGATGCGCATCGAAGGCGAGGACAGCAGCATCTGCTGGAACTGGCCCTGCACCACGGTCTCCTCGTCCGTGCCGGTGAGAACGCCGGCCGCGCCCTGGAGGTCCATGGCATAGGTCGCGATGTCCTGTAGCATCATGCCGGAGACGAGCTTGCCGATCGAATTTTCCGGTCCCGGCCGCTCGCCCTTGGACAGCGCCGAGATCGCGCGGTAGCTGGTGTATTTCAGCCCGCTCGACTTCACCGCCCAGCTCGCGAGTTTTGAGCGCACGGCGGGATCGTCGATGGCGAGGCCATCCTCCAGCATCAGATTGGAGCAGAACTCGAACATCTCTGGAACGCCGGTCGCAAGCCGCGAGCCGATCGACATCCGCTCGTTCATCAACGTGGTCAGCGACACGCTCCAGCCCTCGCCGATGGCGCCGAGGCGCTGGCTGTCGGGAATGACGACGTCGGTGAAATAGACCTCGTTGAACTCCTGCATGCCGTTGGCCTGCTTGATCGGACGCACCTCGACGCCGGGGCTCTTCATGTCCAAGAAGAACATGGTGAGACCCTTGTGCTTGGGCACATTGGGGTCGGTGCGCGCGATCAACAGTCCGTAGTCGGAATAGTGCGCACCAGAGGTCCAGATCTTCTGGCCGTTGACGACCCAATTGTCGCCCTTCTTCTCCGCGCGTGTGCGCAAGCCCGCGACGTCAGAGCCCGCTGACGGCTCGGAGAACAGCTGGCACCAGATCTCCTCGCCCGCGGCCAGCTTCGGCAAATGACGCCGCTTGGCCTCCTCGCTGCCAAAAGCCATCACGGTTGGCCCGCACATGCCCTCGCCGATCTGGAACGGCTGCGTCAGCTTGCCGTAGACGCCCTCTTCCTGTTGCCAGATCACGCGCTCGATCGGCGTCGCACCGCGGCCGCCATATTCCTTGGGCCAGTGCAGGCAGGCCCAATTGCCTTCGGCCTTCTTCTTCTGCCAGGCCTTGCCCACATCGACGATGTCGTGGTTGGCCAGCCGGATGCGGCCGAGCGAGGATTTTGACAGCTCGGCCAAAAACTCCTTCGGCGCGTTGGCCTCGACCCATTTGCGCGCGGTCTCGCGGAAGGCGGCTTCCTGCGGGGTGTCGTCGAAATTCATCTTCGAACTCTCCTCTCGCGTGCCCCGGACGCTGCGCAGCGCGAAGCGGTGCGCAGCAGAGTCGGGGCCCATTGTAGCTTTCTAGGTCCCGGCTCTGCGGCGCGGTACTTCGTACCGCACCGCGTCCGGGACACGATCAGCCTCTTCCCTTCGTCGGGATCTTGTTGAACGGCACGTCCTTGTCGACACGGATGTCGCCGGGCAGGCCCAGCACCCGCTCGGCGATGATGTTGCGCATGATCTCGTCAGTGCCGCCTTCGACACGGGTACCGGGCGCACGCAGCAGCATCGCCTGGAAGCGGCCGGCGAGTTCGGAATCTTCAGCACCGCTGATCACACCGGCGGCGCCTTGCAGGTCCAGCGCGTAGGTCGCTACATCCTGGATCATGGAGCCCGCGACCAGCTTGCCAATGGAGTTCTCCGGTCCCGGACGCTCGCCCTTAGACAGCGCCGAGATCGCGCGCATGCTGGTGTATTTCAGTCCGCTCGCTTTCGCCGCCCAGCTCGCCAGCCTCGCGCGCACCGCGCGGTCCTCGATTGCCGGGCCACCGTCCAGCATCAGGCTGGAGCAATATTCGAACAGCTCGGGGAAGCCGGTCGAGACGGCCGCGCCGATCGCGCTGCGCTCGTTCATCAGCGTGGTCAGCGAGACGTTCCAGCCGTCACCGACCTCGCCGAGGCGCTGGTGATCGGGAATGCGGACGTTGGTGAAATAGACCTCGTTGAAGTCGGAACCGCCGCTCGCCTGCTTGATCGGCCGCACCTCGACGCCAGGGCTCTTCATGTCCAGGAAGAACATGGTAAGGCCCTTGTGCTTGGGCACGGTCGGATCGGTGCGGGTGAGCAAAATGCCGTAATCGGAATAGTGCGCGCCCGACGTCCAGATCTTCTGGCCGTTGATCACCCAGTCATCGCCATCTTTCTCCGCCCGCGTACGCAGGCCCGCGACGTCGGAGCCGCCGGCGGGCTCGGAGAACAGCTGGCACCAGACCTTTTCGCCGGAGGCGAGTGGCGGCAAATAGGCGCGCTTATGCTCCTCGCGCGCGAACGCCATCATGGTCGGCCCGCACATGCCGTGGCCGATGATGAACATGCGGGATAGCTGGCCGAACGGCCCTTCTTCCTGCTGCCAGATCACACGTTCGATCGGCGACGAACCGCGGCCACCATACTCCTTCGGCCAATGCAGGCAGGCCCAGCCGGCATCTGCCTTCTTCTTCTGCCAGGCCTTTGCCACTTCCAGAATGTTGGCGTTCTTCAATTGCGTGCGGCCGAGCGAGGACTTGCGAAGCTCCTCCTCGTACTGCTTGGGCGCATTTGCCGCGATCCAGGCGCGAGCCGTGGCGCGAAATTCGGCTTCCTGCGGAGTGTCGTCGAAGTTCATGACGTTGCCTTTCGCCTACGCCGCGTTCTTCTTGCGCATGCGGTCGATCAACTGGTCTTCCCAATAGGACAGGCTGCCGAGCCCGAGCGCCATCGCGTTGGCGCGGCGGTAGTACATGTGGCAGTCGAACTCCCAGGTGAAACCCATGCCGCCGTGAACCTGGATGTTGTTCTTGGCGCAGTGCTGGAACGCCTGCGTCGCGCTGATGCGGGCCGCGGCGGCGGCTTCCGGCAGCTCCGCGGCGTTGGTCGAGAGCGCCCAGGCGCCGTAATAGCTGTTGGAACGCGCCAGCGTCGCCGACACGTACATGTCCGCCAGCATGTGCTTGACGGCCTGGAACGAGCCGATCTGTCGCCCGAAGGCGATGCGGTCGAGCGCGTAGTCGCGGCCCATCTCCAGCGCGCGGTCGGAGCCGCCCACCTGCTCGAATGCGCAGAGCACCGCAGCGCGATCGAGCACTTGAGTCAAGATGCTCCAGCCTTCGCCGGCCGCGCCCAGGGGCTCGGCCTTGCAATCCCTGAAAGTGATCTCCGCCTGCCCGCGGGTCGGATCGAGATTGGTCAGGCTTTTCACCTCGACTCCGCCGGCCCTGAGATCGACAATGAACAAGGAGATGTCGCCGTCGCGTCCGCTCGATCCCGTGCGTGCCGCCACCACCGCGAAGTCGGCGATCGCACCATCGGCGACCGGCTTCTTGACCCCGTTGAGCACGCCATTCGCAGCCGTGAGCTTGACGTTCTTCGGTGACGGATTGCCCTTGCCCTCGAACAGCGCCAGCGTGCCGATCGCCTCGCCCGAGGCAATGGCCGGCAACCATTTTTTCTTCTGCGCGTCACTGCCCGCGATCAGCAGCGCTTCGGCAGCCAGGTAAACAGTCGAGGAGAACGGCACCGGTGCGTTCGCCCGGCCCATCTCTTCGGCGATCACGCAAAGTTCGAGATGACCGGCGCCGGCGCCACCAAAATCCTCGGGAATGGCGACGCCGAGAAAACCCATCTCGGCGAGGCCTTTCCACAGCTCCTTGTCGTACGGCACCTTGCCGTCGAGGACTGCGCGCACTGCCTTGGGTGGGCACTTCTCGGTGAGGAATTTGCGCGCCTGATCGCGGAGCTGCTTCTGGTCGTCGGAGAAATCGAAATTCATGGCGCGTATCCGTGTTGATGATGTCGATTACTTGAGAATGATGACGTCCTGGTCAGGCTTGTCAGCATAGAGCCGCTCCACCAACGCGGCACGACGTTCCAGGCCGGCGCGCTGGTTGATGTAGCCCTTGTCGGTGAGTTCGTTGCCGTCGATCGAAGGCGGTTCCGCCATCAGCATGGCGCGCGCGATGATGCGGCTGGTGGCGCCTTCGCACTCCTTGTTGTGAGCTTCCAGCCCGCACCTGAAGCAAGCGATCACCTCGGGATGCTTCACTGCATCCTCGAAGCTGAGATCAGGCTTGCCGACGAGTTGACGGCAGGCATGCAGGTTCGGCCAGGCCAGCAGGCCGATGAAGGCGCGATCCTGCCCCGCGACCAGCGCATCATGCACGACGGGCGTCGCGGCGGCGATCGCATCGGTGCGCAGCGAGCCGACATGGACGAAGGTGCCGGTGGTCAGCTTGAAATCCTCGACCACCCGGCCGGCAAAGATGATGCCCTTCACCGGATCGGTGTCGTCGACGAAGATTCCGGCGTCGCCGATGCAATAAAAACCTTCCTCGTCGAACATTTTTTTCGTCAGGTCAGGCTGGCCGAAATAACCCGGGGTGACGTTGACGCCGCGCAGACGCAGCTCGTATTTCGAGCCGCACGGCACCATCTTCAACTCGACGCCGGGGAACGGCAGGCCGATCAGACCGACCCGCTCGGTGTCCCAATAGGTGCCGGTCGAGGTCGGCGCGGTCTCGGTCGAGCCCCAGCCGGTGTAGAACACGATGCGCTCGCCGGTGGTCTTCACGGCGAGAGCCTGCATGCGGTCGTAGAGGTCATCAGGCAGTCGCGCGCCGCCATAAGCCATGATCGAGAGGTTCTTGAAGAAGGATCGGCACAGCGCGTCGTCCTTTTCCATGGCGGCGGCGAGCGCGGCATAGCCCGCGGGGACGTTGGCGTAATAGGTCGGCGAGATCTCGCGCAGATTGCGCAGCGTCTCATCGAACTGGCCCGGCATCGGCCGGCCGTCATCGATATAGAGCGTGCCGCCATCGACCAGGATCGGATGGAACGCCGCATTGCCGCCCATGGTGTGGTTCCAGGGCATCCAGTCCAGCATGGTCGAGATCGGACCGCCGGGATCGCGCGGCCGTACCTGCATCATCATCGCCGCATTGGCGCACATCATCGCTTGCGTGTTGATGACGGCCTTGGGCATGCCGGTCGAACCTGACGTGAACAGCAGTTTGCCGACGGTCTCAGGCGTGATCTTCGCGATCGACGCTTCGACATCGGCGGTCACGGCTGTCGCCGCGAGCTCGGCGAAGCTGACGCTCTCGATACCCTCGCAGGGCCGCGAGACGTGAACGACGGTGACGCCGGTGAGATCGAGCGCTTTCAGCGCCTTCTCGAAGGTTGGGCCGTCCTGCACCATCACCACGCCGGGCTTGATGAGGTCGAACAGGTATTTCAGCTTGACGTGATCATGGCTCATCAATGAGTAGGCCGGCGAGACCGGCGCGGCAGGGACGCGCGCCTGCATCGCGGCCTGCGTCATCAACGCGTGCTCGATCGAATTGCCGGAGAGGATCGCGACCGGGCGGCCATCGAGCGCGAGATTGAGCAGGCCTTGCGTCAGCGCATCCACGGTGCGCTTGGCTTCGCCATAGGACAATTTGCGCCATTCGCGGTTCGGGCCACCGCGCTGGGCAAGCCAGATCCGCTCTGGCGCTTCCTTCGCCCATTTTGCCAGCGAAGCCGGAATATGCTTCTCGTAGGTCTGCAGCGGGATGCGCGACTTCAGCACCACCGTGCCGTCGTCGCGGCGCTCGACGTCGATGTCGCGCGCAAGCCACTTGACCTTGCGAAAGGCGGGTTTCGTCATCACCGCCGCCGCGCTTCCACTCATAGTGCGTCTCCCGGAATTTCTCGTCCTTTACGGATCTTCATTGTCAGCGCCTGATATAGACAGGCTTTCGCTTCTCAAGGAAGGCCCTGATGCCTTCCGAAAATTCCTCAGAGCGGCTGCACAGGACCTGGTTGCGATCCTCCATCGCGATTACGGCTTCCAGCGATCCGGCATCGACGCTCATGTTGAGACATTCTTTGGACAGGCGTAGGCCCATGGGCGAGGCCGTGATCATCGCGTCGACATAGGGTTCGGCGGCCTCATCGAGCTTGTCCTCGTCGACGACCTCGGAGACCAGCCCGACCGCGAGCGCCCGCTCGGCGCCGATGAAGCGTCCCGTGAGGATCAGCTCCGATGCCACGGTGACACCGACAAGGCGCGGCAGGAAATAACTGGTGCCAATGTCGCAGCCGCCAAGGCCGAGCTTGATGAAGGCGCAGTTCATCCGCGCCGATCTCGTCGCAATGCGGATGTCGGAGGCGAGCGCCAGCGCAAAGCCGCCGCCGGCCGCCGCGCCCTGTACCAGCGCGAGGATCGGCTGCGGACAGCGCCGCATCAGCATCACGATGTCGGCGATGCGCCGCTGCGAATCCAGCGACTCGGTGACATCAGGCGGCTCCTGCTGGCCGGCACGGCGCGCCATCGCCGCCTTGAGGTCGAGGCCCGCACAGAAATTCTTGCTGGCGCCCTTCAACACCACGACGCGCGTGTCGCGGTTGCGCTGAAGGCCTTGGAAGTAGACGTTGAGCGCGTCGATCAACGCAGGATCGAGCGCGTTGAGGTGTTCAGGACGATTGAGCGTCACGGTGTCGACGCCGTCATTGTGCTCGATCAGCAGCGGTTGGGACATGCGCGCGACTTCCTTCATCCGCAACGATGGTGCCGATTACTGCGCCCTCTCCCCTTGTGGGAGAGGGCATGTACGTCACGCGCCGCGCATTCGCTCGGGTAAGGGGTCTGCCTCCACAGGTGAGATCGTGGAGAGAACCCCTCATCCGGCGCGCTCAGGAGCGCGCCACCTTCTCCCACAAGGGGAGAAGGAAAAAGAGCTCTACCGCGGCGCCATGCGGATCGCGCCGTCGAGGCGAATGGTTTCGCCATTGAGCATTGGGTTCTCGACGATGTGCACGGCCAGCGACCCGTATTCATTGGCGTCGCCGAGACGCGCGGGATGCGGCACCTGGGCACCGAGGCTCTTGCGGGCCTCTTCGTTCAAGCCCATCAGCAGCGGCGTCAGGAATAGCCCGGGGGCGATGGTGTTGACGCGGATCTTCTGGCTCGCGAGGTCGCGCGCGGCCGGCAGCGTGAGACCGACGACGCCGCCCTTCGACGCTGCATAGGCGATCTGGCCGATCTGGCCTTCGTAAGCCGCGACCGAAGCAGTGTTGACGATGACGCCGCGCTCTTCACCGACCGGCTCGATCGTGACCAAGCGCTCGGCGAACAGACGCAGGCAGTTGAACGTGCCGATCAAATTGACGTTGATGATGCGCGCGAACTTTTCCAGCGGGTAGACTCCATCGCGGCCGACGATGCGCTGCGAGCCGCCGATGCCGGCGCAGTTCATCAGCACGCGCGCGACGCCGTGCGCGACTTCCGCATTGGCGATCGCCGCCTTGATCTGCTCCTCGCTGGTGACGTCGGCATGAAGCGCGATGCCCTTCACTTCGGCGGCGACCTTCTCGGCGTTTTCCTTGCTCTGGTCGATCACGCCGATCTTGGCGCCCTTGGCGGCCATGGCGCGGGCGGTCGCGGCACCAAGGCCCGACCCGCCGCCGGTGATGAGAACGGCTACGTCTTTCAACTGCATCGCTTGTACCTTTCCTCGAACCTTTTCCTTGGGCGTTTCTTCTCTAGACTTCTGCGTTCTGGCCGGATCATCCGGCCGCGGCGGCTTCCTCGATATTCGTGAGAATGCCGCCGCAGATCAGCGTTTCCATGTGCTTGATATATTGCCGGCAGACGTCGTCGGTGACCGGGCCGACGCCGGTCGCGCGTGACATCGCGTGCCGGCCGAAGAACAAATGATCGCAGGCGCCGATCAGGCTGGTGTAGAACAGCACGGGATCGGTGGCGCGGAATTCGCCCTGACTGACGCCTTCGGCGAGCAGGCGGCGATGGAAATCCAGCAGCGGTGCGACGAAGAATTTCGAGACTTCGTCCGCGGACCCCGCGACGCTCTCGTGCAGCAGATAGTGAATCAACCGGTTCATGTAGGGAAACCGGTGATAGGCGCGGATGATGCCGCCGATGTGCAGCTTCAGCTTCGCGGTCGGCGTGATCGGCTGCGCCAGCAGATATTCCAGGTTGGACAGTTCCGTTCCTGCGTCGCGCTCGAGCAGCGCCAGCAGCAGGCCGTCCTTGTTGCCGAAGTGATATTTGACCAGCGCGGCGTTGGCGCCGGACTTCTGGGCGATGTCGCTCAGGGAAATCTCGATCGAGGAGCGTTCGATCATCAGCTCGCTCGCGGCCACGAGCAATTTCTCTGCCGTGGAATTCTTTCCGCTGGGGAGCCTGTTCGGTACGCTGGTAGTCACGGAGATCCCTGATTTTGGCGGAAGAGCGGCCGCAGATAAGCCCAAGCAGCGCCTCCCCACAAGAGTTAATTGATCGATTGACTAAACAACCGGTCGCCCCTTAAATCCCGCCCCGACAACCAACCGTTCAAAATAATCCAGGGAGAAACCGACATGGCCGAGGCTTATATCGTCGCCGCTGCGCGTACCGCCGGTGGGCGCAAGGGGGGCCGCCTCGCCGGATGGCATCCGGCCGATCTCGCCGCGAAGGTGCTGGACGAGTTGGTCGACCGCACCAAGGTCGATCCCGCGCTGGTCGAGGATGTGATCATGGGCTGCGTCATGCAGGTCGGCGAGCAGTCCAACAACGTGGCGCGCAACGCCATCATGGCCTCGAAACTGCCGGAGAGCGTGCCGGGCACCTCGATCGACCGCCAATGCGGCTCGTCGCAGCAGGCGCTGCATTTTGCTGCGCAGGCCGTTATGTCGGGCGCGATGGACGTGGTGATCGCCGCCGGCGTGGAATCGATGACGCGCGTGCCGATGGGCCTGTCGTCGCAGCTTCCCGCCAAGAACGGCTTTGGCAATTACAAGAGCCCGGGTATCGAGCAGCGTTATCCCAACATCGTGTTCAGCCAGTTCACCGGCGCCGAGATGATGGCCGAGAAGTACGGCCTCTCCAAGGATGAGCTCGACGAGTACTCCTACAACAGTCATCAGCGCGCGATCGCGGCGACGCAGGCCGGCCGTTTCAAGACGGAGATCGTGCCGCTTGAGATCACCCGCGCCGACGGCTCCAAGGACACCCACCACATCGACGAGGGCATCCGCTTCGACGCCACACTCGACGGCATCAAGGGCGTCAAGCTGATCGCCGAGAATGGCAAGCTCTCCGCGGCCAGCGCCAGCCAGATCTGCGACGGCGCTTCCGGCGTGATGGTGGTGAACGAGCGTGGCCTGAAGCAGCTCGGCGTGAAGCCGCTGGCGCGCGTCCACCACATGACCATGATGGGTGGCGATCCCGTGATCATGCTCGACGCACCGCTGCACGCCACCAAGCGCGCGCTGGAGAAGGCCGGCATGGCGATCGACGACATCGACCTGTTCGAGGTCAACGAGGCCTTTGCCTCGGTGCCGACCGCGTGGCTGAAGACCACCGGCGCCGATTCGGAACGTCTCAATGTCAATGGCGGCGCCATCGCGCTCGGCCATCCGCTCGGCGGCTCCGGCACCAAGCTGATGACGACGCTGGTGCATGCCTTGCATCAGCGCGGCAAACGCTATGGCCTGCAGACCATGTGCGAAGGCGGCGGCATGGCGAATGTGACGATCGTGGAGCGGCTGTAAGCCCTCTCGTGTCCCGGACGCGCTGCAGCGTGAAACGCTGCGGCGCAGAGCCGGGACCCATGCCTCACAATGGACCCCGGATATCCGGGGAACGTTACTCCCAGCCGCGTAAACAGAGACATGACACACCCCTCCATCCACGCCCGCGCCACACCCGACAAGATCGCCTATCAAATGGCCGGGACCGGCAAGGCGATTACCTATCGCGAGCTCGACGAGCTCTCGAATCAGGGCGCGCACCTGTTCCGCTCGCTCGGGCTGAAGGCCGGCGACCACATCGCGCTGCTGATGGAGAACCGCCTCGCCTTTATGGAGATCTGCTGGGCTGCGCAACGCAGCGGGCTCTATTACACCGCGATCAGCCGCTATTTAAAGCAGGACGAGATCGACTACATCATCGCCGATTGCGGCGCCAAGGTCGTGATCACGACACCGAAATGTGCCGACCAGATCAAGACGCTGATCAAGGGTGCGCCCGGCGAGCCGGTCTTCTACATGATGGACGAGCCGCAAGCCGGCTTCCGCTCCTACGACAAGGAAGCCGCCGCACAGCCGACAACCCCGATTGCCGACGAGGTTGCCGGCTATGACATGCTGTATTCGTCGGGCACCACGGGCCGGCCCAAGGGTATCAAGAAGGCTTTCGAGGGCAAGCCGATCGACGAGCCGAACGCGTTTCTGCGCGTGCTCTGCGCCAGCATGTGCGGCATGAACGCCGAGACTATTTATCTCTCACCGGCACCGCTCTATCACGCCGCTCCCTTGCGCTTCAACATGATGGCGGTCCTGCTCGGCGGCACCTCCATCATCATGGAGCACTTTGACGCCGAAGATTTCCTGAAACTGGTCGAAAAGTACAAGGTGACCCAGGCGCAGCTGGTGCCGACCATGTTCGTGCGCATGCTGAAGCTGCCGAACGAGGTCCGTAACCGCTACGAAGTCTCGACACTGAAGGGCGCGATCCACGCCGCCGCCCCCTGCCCGGTCGAGGTCAAGGCCAAGATGATCGAATGGTGGGGGCCGATCCTGATCGAATATTACGCGGGCTCCGAAGGCAACGGCGTCACCGTCTGCAACTCGAAAGAATGGCTGGAGCACCGCGGCAGCGTCGGCCGCGCCGTGGTCGGCAAGATCAAGATTCTGGACGAGAACGACGAGGAGCTGCCGACGGGCGAGATCGGCACGGTCTATTTCGCCGATGCGCCGGTTTTCGCCTATCACAACGATCCCGAGAAGACGAAGAAGGCCTATAACGCAAAAGGCTGGTCGACGCTCGGCGACGTCGGCTATCTCGACAGGGATGGCTTTCTCTTTCTCACCGACCGCAAGTCCTACATGATCATCTCGGGCGGCGTGAACATTTACCCGCAGGAGACCGAGGACGTGCTCATCACCCACCCCGAGGTCGCCGACGTCGCCGTGTTCGGTGTGCCGAACGAGGAGATGGGCGAAGAGGTCAAGGCGGTGGTGCAGCCGCACGATCCCAAGCGCGCCGGCAAGGAGCTCGAGGCCGACCTGATCGCCTATTGCAGGAGCCGCCTCTCGACGATCAAATGCCCGCGCTCGATCGATTTCGAAGCCGAGCTGCCGCGCACGCCCACTGGGAAGCTGGTGAAGCGGCATTTGCGCGACAAATATTGGCCGATGGCGGCGGCGAAGATCTAGCCAGCGGCGTCATCGCCTCAATCAAACAAGCTCGGCGTGTGGTTCACCAGCGCGCCTTCGATCTCCAGCATCTTCAGCTTCGTCACCACGCCGCCATTCGCGGAGAAGCCGCCGGGCTTGTTGCCGGCCGCCAGCACGCGATGGCAGGGCACGACGATCGGGCACGGGTTGCGGCCGAGCGCCTGGCCCACGTCGCGCGACAGCTCGACACCGCCGAGTTGCTTGGCGATGTCGCCATAGGTGACGGTCTTGCCCGGCGGAATGGTGCGGGCGATCGCGTAGACCCCGCGGTTGAAGTCGGGCACGCCATCGAGATCGAGCGGGATGTCGGTGAGGTCATCCGGCTCGCCCGCGAGCAGTTTTGTGATGCGGTCGATCGCCTGCTGTACTTCGGCGGTCGGCGCGGCTTCGCTGGCATCGGCATGGCGCTGGCTGATGCGGGTGCGGATCTTCTGCTCACCGCCCATCGGCAGTTGCGTGCCGTTGATGCCGCGCGGACCCCAGGCAATGGCGCAAAGGCCGATCTTGCTGTCGAACAGGGCAAAATGCTGGTCGGTCATAACTTGGTCCTTGGCTTGCGTTCCCCTCGCATGCCCCAATGTGAACTGAGCTCAAATCTAGGCTTGGAAATAGTTGCGATCCACCCGGTTTCCGGGAATCTTGCACAGGAGTTCCGCCTTCCCTGTTTGCGAGCCCAGAATGCAAAGCCTCCACGTCAACGGATACGACATGCCCTATCTCGACGTGGGCGAAGACCGAGGCCGGCCGCCGCTGGTCTGCGTTCATGGCTCGCTCAACGACTTCCGTGTCTGGGGCTGCGTGATCGGGCCGCTATCGCAGCGGCACCGGCTGATCTGCGTCAGCCTGCGGCACTTCTTCCCGGCGCAATGGGATGGCGTCGGCGACACCTATTCGATCGCCCAGCATGTCGACGACGTCATCGCCTTCATCGAGGAACTCGACCTCGGCCCGGTTGATCTGATGGGCCATTCCCGCGGCGGGCACATCTGCTTCCGCGTGGCGCAGCGGCGGCCGGAGCTGCTCCGGCGGCTGGTGCTGGCCGAGCCCGGCGGGGAGCTCGACGCGAGCCTCGATCCAGACTATGCCGGCGGCCCCTCGCCGTTGCTGGCGCGGTTCACGGCGTCGGCCGAGAAGATCGCGGCCGGCGACATCGACGGCGGCCTTGCAGTCTTCGTCGACACGCTGGAAGGGCCCGGCACCTGGCCGCGGCTGCCGGCCCTGGTGAAGCAGAATCTGCGTGACAACGCCTTCACGCTGATCGGCCAGGTCCGCGACAACCGCCCGCCGTTCTCGAAGGCCGACGCGGAGTCCATCAGGATGCCGACGCTGTTCATCCTGGGCGCGCGGACCAAGGGCCTGCTGCCGAAAGTGCTGCATGCGCTCGCGGCGCATGTGCCGTATTCCAGGACGGCGGTCATCCCAAACGCAACGCACCCGATGTTCGAGCAGGCGCCGCAGAAATTCTCCGAACTGGTGCTGGATTTTCTGGCGGGCTGATCATGCAGACACTTCGCGTCAATGGTTACGACATGGCCTATCTCGAAGTGGGCGAGGGGCCGCCGCTGGTCTGCGTGCACGGCACGCTCGGCGATTTCCGCACCTGGTACTCCGTGCTCGGTCCGCTGTCGAAATCGCATCGCGTGATCTCGGTCAGCCTGCGGCATTTCTTTCCCGAACATTGGGATGCCGTCGGCGACGATTACAAGATGGCCCAGCACGTCGCTGACGTGATCGCTTTCATCGAGCAGGTCGAACCCGCGCCGGTCGATCTGATGGGCCATTCGCGCGGCGGCCACATCGCCTTTCGTGTGGCGCAGTCGCGGCCCGATCTGTTGCGAAAGCTGGTGCTTGCAGAACCCGGCGGCGATCTCGATGCGAGCCTGCCGGTGCCCGCAGGCACGCCCGCGCACCCGCCGCTGGCGGCGCG
This sequence comes from Bradyrhizobium sp. CAR08, assembly GCF_052871955.1. Taxonomy (NCBI): domain Bacteria; kingdom Pseudomonadati; phylum Pseudomonadota; class Alphaproteobacteria; order Hyphomicrobiales; family Nitrobacteraceae; genus Bradyrhizobium; species Bradyrhizobium sp. CAR08. The sequence continues at coordinate 167,230 of NZ_JBIXJX010000005.1, read as the reverse complement.
CACGGCGCGCTCGGTCGAGATGATCCGCGCCGGCGACATCGAGGGCGCGCTGCAGAACTTCTACGAAGGCATCGAAGGCGACGGCTCGTGGCGGCGCGTGCCGGCGGCGGCGAAGCAGCAATTGCGCGATAACCCGATCACCTTCCTCGGCCAGATCAACGAGCAGCGCAGGCCCTACACGCTCGCGGACGCGCAGGCGATCACGACCCCGACGCTCCTGATCGGCGGCGGGGCGACGACGGGGAGCCTGTCGGTGATGTGGCGTGTGCTGGCCGAGCACATCACCGGGGCCAAGACGGCCGTGATCCCCAATGCCGGACACTGGATTTTCGAGCAGGCACCGCTGCAGTTCGGCGAGGCCGTGAACGCGTTCCTGGCGGAGTAGGCGGCCTCACATCTCTTTTCCTTGAAAACAACCCCATGCACAGTAGCCGAGCCCAGCAATATCAATGGCTTGGCGAAGCGCAAAAACGAGGTTGGACGCTCTATTGGTCCACGCTTGACGCCCTTCCCCTTCTCGCCGTATCTTCGAATACGGAATTCCGTATTCCCTCTCATGGTCGGAGCTGCCGGCGTGATCCCTCTCGACCCGCTTCCGAACTTGATCGACCAGGTCTATGCGCGGATCCTGGAGGCGATCTCCGACCGCACGCTGCAGCCCGGTCAGCGCATCCGGCAGAACGAGCTCGCCGACAGGCTCGGCGTGTCGCGCCAGCCGGTGTCGCATGCGCTGCATCTGTTGCATCGGCAGGGGCTGGTCGCCGAGAGCGGCCGGCGCGGCTTTGAAGTCACCCAGCTCGATCCCGCACGCATTCGCCAGCTCTACGAGGTGCGCGGCGCGATCGATGCGCTGGCGGCACGGCTTGCCGGCGAACGCGCCGCAAGCGATGCGGCGGGACGCGCGCGGCTGGAGGCGGCGCTCGCCGCCGGACGTGGCATCGACGGCAAGACCACGCTCGCCGAGCTGATCGCGCTCGACGTCGCCTTTCATCGCGCGATCTATCGGCTCGCCGGCAATCCCGTGATCGAGGAGACGATTACGCCGCAATGGCCGCATATGCGCCGCTCGATGGCGACGGTGCTGTCCGAGCTCGATTATCGCAGTAGCGCCTGGGCCGAGCATGCCGACATCGCCGGACACATTCTCACGGGCGATGCGAAGGCGGCCGAACGTGCGGCGCTTGCGCATGCGCAGACGGCTGGACGGATGACCGAGGAGAGATTGAGGGCGACGGAAGAGGCGGCGGCGTAGCAGCCACCACCGCCAAAGACGTGGATGGCCGGGTCAAGCCCGGCCATGACGAGCGATAACAAAAATTAAACAGGAGGACGTCCCATGAAACTGTCCCAGGAGCAATTGGAGTTCTTCCACCGCGAGGGCTGGCTGTTCCTGCCCGAATTGTTCAGCCAGGAGGAGGTCGATCTCCTCGCGCGCGAGGCGGTCGCCATCTATGACGCGAACCGGCCGGAAGTCTGGCGCGAGAAGAGCGGCGCGCCACGTACCGCCTTTGCCGCGCATCTCTACAACGAGGCGTTCCGCATTCTGGGTGCCCATCCGCGCATGATCGACCCGGTCGAGCAATTGTTCGGCGAGCAGGTCTACATGCACCAGTTCAAGATCAACGCAAAATCCGCCTTCACCGGCGACGTCTGGCAATGGCACCAGGATTACGGCACCTGGAAGCGCGACGACGGCATGCCGGAGCCGCGCGCGATGAACATCGCGATCTTCCTCGACGAGGTGATGCCGATTAACGGTCCCCTGATGCTCGTGCCACAGAGCCAGAACGCCGGCGACCTCAAGGCCTCGCACGACCTCGCGACGACCTCCTATCCGCTGTGGACGCTGGACGAGGAGACTGTGACGCGGCTCGTCAAGCAGGGCGGCATCGTGGCGCCGACCGGCAAGCCCGGCGGCATGCTGATGTTCCACGGCAATCTCGTGCATGGCTCGGCCGGCAACATCACGCCCTACCCGCGCAAGATCGTGTACCTGACGCTGAATGCGGTTTCGAACTACATCCGAACCCCGACGCGGCCGGAATACATCGCGCATCGCGACTTCGCCCCGATCAAGACGGTGGAGGACGACGCGCTGCTGCGGCTCGCCCGTGCGCCGCGGCAGGCGGCGGAGTAAGCGTAGTCATGCAAACATCTCAGGCGTCATGCCCGGGCTTGTCCCGGGCATCCACGTCTTGACACCATCTCCAGCAGTAAGACGTCGATGGCCGGGTCAGGCCCGGCCATGACGAACTGATTGAGACACGCGTCTCACGAATTTCTGTATCACCGGGAACATCCCCATGAACCTCTTCCGCCTCCTCCAGGCCCGCGCTGCCGCCGGCAAGCCCGTCCGCGTGGCGCTGATCGGCGCAGGAAAATTCGGCTCGATGTTCCTGGCGCAGGTGCCGCACACGCCGGGGCTTGAGGTGCCCATCATCGTCGATATCGATCGCGACCGCGCGCGCGAGGCTTGCCGCACCGTGGGCTGGAGCGCCGAGCGGATCGCCGCCACCGTCTTCACCGATGACGGCGCGCGCGCCATCGCCGGCGGCGCGATGGACGTGGTGGTGGAGGCGACCGGCAATCCCGCCGTCGGCATCAAACACGCCCGCGCGGCGATCGCGGCCGGCAAGCATATCGTGATGGTCAATGTCGAGGCCGACGTGCTGGCCGGTCCGCTGCTCGCCGAGGAAGCCCGCAAGGCGGGCGTGATCTATTCGCTGGCCTATGGCGACCAGCCGGCGCTGACCGCGGAGATGGTGGATTGGGCCCGCGCCACCGGTTTTCACGTGGTTGCCGCCGGCAAGGGCACGAAATATCTGCCGGCCTATCACGACGTGACGCCTGAAAGCGTCTGGCAGCATTACGGGCTGACCGCGGGCGAGGCACAATCGGCCGGGATGAATCCGCAGATGTTCAACTCGTTCCTCGACGGCACCAAATCGGCAATCGAGATGGCCGCAATCGCCAATGCCTGCGGACTGAACGTGCCCGCGGAGGGCCTGCTGTTTCCACCCTGTGGCGTCGACGACCTCCCGCATATCATGCGGCCGCGCAGCAAGGGCGGCGTGCTCGAGCGATCGGGCGTCGTGGAGGTGGTCTCCTCGCTCGAGCGCGACGGAAGGCCGGTATTTCGCGATCTGCGCTGGGGCGTCTACGTCGTGCTGGAGGCGCCGAACGACTACGCCGCCGACTGCTTCAGGCAATACGGCCTCAAGACCGACGGCAGCGGACGGTACGCGGCGATGTACAAGCCCTATCATTTGATCGGGCTCGAGCTGAACATCTCGGTGTTGTCGGCAGCCCTGCGGAGCGAGCCGACCGGGCAGCCCCATGGTTTCCGCGGCGACGTCGCCTCCGTGGCGAAACGCAATCTGCGCGCCGGCGAGATGCTGGACGGCGAAGGCGGCTACACGGTGTGGGGCAAGCTGGTGCCGGCAGCCGCGAGCCTCAAGGCCGGCGCGCTGCCGATCGGGCTGGCGCATCGCGTGAGGCTGAAGCACGACGTCGCCCATGGCGAGATCGTGCGCTGGAGCGACGTCGAGTTCGACGCAGGCAACGAGACGATCAGGACGCGGAAAGCCATGGAAGCGGCGTTCATTAGCGCAGAGTAGGCCCTGTACTCATAATCGAGATTTATTGGTGCGGACTGAGCGATGTCCGCTGGCCGCCACATGTGCGCGACAGAGGGGCGAACATGCTCTGCTGAGTTCCGCCGCCTTCACCAGTCCATTGATTTCAGTGGCAACCATGGCAAGGTAGCTCGCGCGGCACAACCAGTTGGACGCATGATGATGGTGGGCTCGGTCGTCAATGAAGATCGGCTCGCGAAAGAAAGTTTTTCTTTTGGGCCCTTTGAATTAATCCCGGAGCGGAGACGTCTAGAAAAATCGGGTGTACCACTTCAGTTGGGCGCCCGTAGCTTGGACATCCTTACAGTTCTTGTCGAGCATGCTGGCGAAGTTGTCAGCAAGAAGACTCTGCTAGCTCGGGTTTGGGCCGGCGTCACCGTCGACGAGGGTAGCCTTAGATTTCATATGGCGGGCTTGCGCAAGGTGCTCGGCGATGGAGAGGCCGGAGCGACGTATGTCACGACCGTGCCAGGACAAGGGTATAGCTTCGTGGCGCCTGTCTCACGAACGCTCAAGCCTGTTGCTGAAATCGCAAAATCGGGTCGACGCTCAACATTTCCGAATCGCCTTGGCAGGATGATTGGAAGGGACGACGCCGTGCAAGCGATCTCCTCGCATCTTATGGCCGAACGATTCGTGTCCATTGTCGGTCCGGGCGGGATCGGAAAAACAACTCTGGCAATATCTGTCGGCCACCAACTCACTACAGAGTTTGCCGATCTGGTTCACCTTATTGACCTGGGCTCACTTTCTGATCCGCATCTCGTGGCTGGTACGATCGGCTCGGCGCTCGGACTTGCCGTTGACGATCGCGATCCTATCCCCGGCCTTCTGGCCGCACTGCGAGACATCCGAGTTTTGCTGGTGCTCGATAGCTGCGAGCGTGTGATTGAGGCGGCTTCTGCGCTGGCAGAAACCATCTTCGAGGAAACGCCGCAAGTTTACATCTTGGCAACAAGCCGTGAAACCTTGCGGGTCAGAGGCGAGCACGTTCATTGGATAGCTCCCCTCGAGTTTCCGCCTGAGGGTCCCAATGCACGAGAGGCGATGGCATACGCTGCAGTACAGCTTTTTGTCGAACGCGTTACAGCAAGTCAGCCTCAGTTCATACTCAACGACGTCGATGCACCGGTCGTGGCCGAGATCTGCCGAAAGCTCGACGGAATCCCCCTCGCAATCGAACTCGCAGCTGGTCGTGTGGACGCTTACGGAGTCCATGACGTTTTGCGGCTCCTCGACCACAAGTTCGAGCTCTGGCGAGGCCGGCGAACGGCGTTGCCGCGACACCAGACTCTGGCTGCAACGCTCGACTGGAGCTACGATCTTTTGCCGGAGCTTGAGCAGATTATCCTGCGCCGACTATCTGTTTTCGTTGGGCCGTTTACGATCGAGGCTGCCTTCGCGATCGCGGCCGGAGATGATTTGGACGATTCGCAGGTGATCGAGTCCGTTGCCAGTCTTGCCGCCAAGTCACTTCTGACAGCGAACGCTCGTCTCGCCATCCCGCTATACCGATTGCTGGATACCACCCGCGGGTATGTGCAGGAAAAGTTGGCCAGAAGCGATGATGCAAACCTCGTTGCTCGCCGTCATGCTGTCTATCATTTAACTTTATTCGAGCGGATTGGGGTCGAGCTGTCCGGTTTCCGGAAGAGCGAAAATGCGTCTGCCTCCAAGCTCGTTCGGTCCCTGAAAGGGGCAGGAAGCAACAATCTGACCGAAGCATCGGTTGCCACTAATGGTCGGCCGATCGATGAGATCCGCGTTGCCCTCGACTGGGCGCATGGCAAGTCTGGTGATTCGCTGCTAGCGCTCGACCTCACGGCCGCTGCCGCACCGGTCTGGATTCATCATATGCTCATAGACGAATGTCGGGAGCGGACAGAGCAAGCGGTTTTCCAAATCGACGAAAAGCTGGGTCGTGACGCGCGCCGGGAGCTCCGCCTCTTCTTCACTTTGGCGGTTGCGCATATGGAATCGACCGGGGACGCTGCGATCATCGACGATGCGTGGTTGCGTGTATCCCGATTGGCTGAAGAACTGGACGACAACGAATATCGGCTGAGGAGCTTATGGGGTCTCTGGATAGGGCGATACCTAAGAGGCGATTTCCCCGGTGCACTGCAGATCGCCGAAAAATTCGTCAACCTGCCTGATGGCGCTATCGATGTCGCTGATCGTTTCGTCGGAGAGCGGATTTTGGGAGTGACGCGGCACATTCTAGGGGACCAAGCCGGCGCCCGGCGACATCTGGAAAAAATGCTGGCAGGCTACGTCGCGCCGCCAGGGCAAATGCACGCCCTGCGATATCAGTTTGATCAACATGTGGCTGCCCGAACGTACTACAGCCAAACGCTTTGGTTGTTGGGTTTTCCGGACCAGGCAGCCGCGGTCGGCAAACACGCCTTCGATCATGCGACGGCACTTGGACACGATTTTTCTCTTCTCTATGCGATTGCCTTCGGCGCTTGCCCTCTAGCGCTTGAGATCGGCAATTTTGATGCTGCGGAAGCGCTCATCTCAACTATGCTTCATCGAGAAGCGACGTTCAGAGCAATGGGAGTATGGGGCCGCTGTTATGCGGGTATTCTGGAGATGAAGGGTGGCCACACCGCTGCGGGCCTTGCCCTGCTTCGCGAAGGCTTGAATGGCTTCCCCCCGACCGGCTTTCAAAGCCGCTATTTATTCCTTCTGGGCAATCTCGCACTCGGTGAGTCTGATATCGGCGATCACCGCGGAGCCAATACAACGATCGAAAGGGCGCTGGCTCAATCGGAAAGGAACGAGGACCGCTGGTTCGTCGCTGAACTGCTGCGCATCAAGGGTATCCTGGCGCTCAATCAAGGTGGCGCGGAGGCGCTCGTGTCGGCCGAAGCGCACCTCAATCACTCTCTCGAGTGGTCACGCCGCCAAGGCGCAATATCCTGGGAGCTCAGGACGGCGACAACTCTGGCATCCCTGATGCAGAAGCAGTCGCGTATCGGTGAGGCACGGGAGCTGCTAGCGCCCCTTTACGTTCGTTTCTCCGAGGGACTTGCCACTGCCGATTTAGTCAAAGCTCGTTCTCTGCTGACATTGTTGAACGAGCCAACCTAGCTTGGATCAATAAGGATTCGCAGCGTGATAGAGCCAGCCGCTACGAGAAAGAAGATGCCACGCCCACTCACCCCTGCAGAGCGTGATCTGGTTGCCTTTATTCTAGGTCAGCATTCGCCCTTGCAGGACCATTTTGGGCTCGTCGAGGAAATGAACGACGGTGGGATGGGTAGCCTTCTCTTTGTCGGCGCGGCAGATCGGCGTTTCGGCCGATGTATTGGCGAATGCGAATTCGACGATGCCGATGGAGTGCTGGTGTCGGTCGCGCTGAACCTCGGCCAGCGCGACGAGTTGTTTGAACTTGATCTGTGGAAAGTCGACTTTTCGCCGCTACAGAGGATCGCCGTCCTAGGTGATGTCCGTCCCTCACGGTGGTTGCGACACACGCTCAGATAAGCCAGATGTGAAGCCGTTCGAACCGGCTCGGCCAGCGGACCGCTCCGGGTCACAGTCTGACCTGGGCAACGATCCCGGACATATCCGCTTTGGCTCTCGGTCAGGGAAGCAGTCGCTCTTGCTTTGCCTGCCTGAACCACTTCCGGAACATGTCTTCCGTATCCATCATCTCGGTGAAGCCGGCGCGGTTGATCTTCACGGTCGAGACGATCGAGGGCGGACCGGATTCGGTGTGGCCATAGCGCAGGCTGTAATCGGCGTATTGGAACGAGAGGCCGACGAATTCGGCCAGCGCAGGCGATGCTAGGTCGTGCTTGCGCCGCAGCGCATCCCAGGGAGCGACCCAGCTCGGGAATTCCCTCGCGAGCGACAGCGGGACCGGCCTGCCCGGCTTCATCTCCAGTGCATCGGCGACCGCAGGCCAGATGTTCTCCCAGGTAAAGACGTCGCCATTGGTCACATTGAAGGCCTCGTTGCGCGCGGCCTCGGCCTCGCCCGACCAGGCGATGGCGCGGGCGAGAAGATCGACGTCGACGGCCTGCCCCACCCGCGGAGCGCCGCCGGGGTAGTCGAGCGGCCTGCCCTGCTCGCGCAGCATCGCGGCATAGACGCCGAGCGGCGGGATCAGGTCCATGGCGCCGCCCATGGCGAGACCGACGATCAGCACCGGCCGCAGGATGCTCCAATGCCAAGCCTTGCCGGTTTGGAGGTCGCGCAAGAAGTTTTCCTGCGCCCAGTAGAAGTTGGGCTGCTCGTACATTTCGGAGCGGCCTTCGCGGGCCGGCACGGTCAAGGGGCGAACGTGGACACCATAGGCCTTGGTGCCCTGCAGCAGGGCGACGTGCCTGAGGCCGGGCGCCACAGGCTCGAGCGCACCCATCAAATTGCGCAGCATCAAATCGTTGGTCTTGATTTGCTGCGGGTCGCGCCAGCCGTCGACGAGCTGCGGCGCCTCGTAGAGCGCGGCGTAGATCAGATGCGTTGCGCCGCTCAGTTCCGAGGCGGCACGCCCGCAATCCGCTGCGCTGGTCAGGTCGATCGGTACATGACGGGCACCGTAGAGGTCGCGCGGCTTCCGCCGGGACAGGGCAATGACATCGCACCCGCCCGAGACGCCGAAGTGTCGCAACGCGGCATTGCCGACGAGACCGCTCGCTCCGGCGACCACGATTTTCTTGCCCGTCATGCGCGAGCCTCCCGAGTTTTTGAATGACCGAATAGCAGATCGCTTGCAGGCCCGACTTGCGTCAAGCCGGCGTTCGCACCTGCGAGGCGCCCATGAGACTTGATTCCGGCGAAGCGCCCGGTCATCCTCGCCGCGGAACCGCAACGATCGGAATTCCATCTTCGAGTGCCCGCAAGGGCCGTTCGGAAACGCCACAACGTCTCAACAGACAACGTCGAGCGTCGACGAAGACAAGACGACACCAAGATCGGTCCCTGGTCGAAGCATCGACTTAACGGAGGGAAGCGCATGGAACGTCGTAAATTCCTGACGGCAGGCGGATTGGGCCTCGCCGCCAGTGCCGTCGCTGCGCCGGCGATCGCGCAGTCGATGCCCGAGATCAAATGGCGATACGCCGCGAGCTGGCCGAAGGCGCTGGATACGCTCTACGGCGGCTGCGAGTATTTCGCCAAGCGCGTTGCCGAGATCACCGACAATCGTTTCCAGATCCAGCCATTCGCCGCCGGCGAGATCGTGCCGGGCCTGCAGGTGCTCGACGCCGTCGCCAACGGAACGGTGGAGATGGGCAACACCGCGCTGTATTATTACTGGGGCAAGAACCCCGCCTTCACGTTCGGCACGTCGCTGCCGTTCGGCTTGAACACGCGCCAGCATATTTCATGGCTGCAGTGGGGCGGCGGCCAGGACCTGATCAACAACCTGCTGAAGGAATACAACGCCATCGGCATTCCGACCGGATCCACCGGCGCGCAGATGGGTGGCTGGTTCCGGAAGGAGATCAAGTCGATCGACGATCTCAAAGGGCTGAAATTCCGGGTCGGCGGCTTTGCCGGCACGATCATCGCCAAGGTCGGCGGCGTACCGCAGCAGATCGCGGCGGGCGACATCTATCCGGCGCTGGAGAAGGGCACGCTCGATGCCGCCGAATGGGTCGGGCCCTATGACGACGAGAAGCTCGGCTTCGTGAAGGTCGCGAAGTACTATTACTATCCGGGTTGGTGGGAAGGCACCGGCCAGGGTCACAACATCATCAATCTGGACAAATGGAACACGCTGCCGAAGCACTACCAGGCCGCGGTCGATGCCGCGTCGCGCGATACCTTCACCTGGGTGACCGGCAAATACGACTACGTCAATCCGCCGGCGCTGAAGCGTCTGCTGGTGGCCGGCGCGATCCTGAAGCCGTTCCCGCAGGAAGTGCTGGAGAGCTGTTATGGCGCGGCCAACGAGATCTACGCCGATCTCGCCAAAACCAATCCGCATTTCGGCAAGATGTATGCGAGCCTGACGGCTTTCCGCAGCGAATCGCTGGCCTGGATGCAGGTGGCCGAGCTGAGCTTCGACAGCTTCATGATGCGGATGCGGACACGGACGTGAGGCGCTGAACGACGCGTGGGGTCAGAAACGACGAAAGCCC
>NZ_JBIXJX010000005.1:0-152500 GCF_052871955.1 Bradyrhizobium sp. CAR08 | reverse complement strand
GATCCAGCCGCAGGTTCCCCTACGGCTACCTTGTTACGACTTCACCCCAGTCGCTGACCCTACCGTGGCCGGCTGCCTCCCTTGCGGGTTAGCGCACCGTCTTCAGGTAAAACCAACTCCCATGGTGTGACGGGCGGTGTGTACAAGGCCCGGGAACGTATTCACCGTGGCGTGCTGATCCACGATTACTAGCGATTCCAACTTCATGGGCTCGAGTTGCAGAGCCCAATCCGAACTGAGACGGCTTTTTGAGATTTGCGAAGGGTTGCCCCTTAGCGTCCCATTGTCACCGCCATTGTAGCACGTGTGTAGCCCAGCCCGTAAGGGCCATGAGGACTTGACGTCATCCCCACCTTCCTCGCGGCTTATCACCGGCAGTCTCCTTAGAGTGCTCAACTAAATGGTAGCAACTAAGGACGGGGGTTGCGCTCGTTGCGGGACTTAACCCAACATCTCACGACACGAGCTGACGACAGCCATGCAGCACCTGTGTTCCAGGCTCCGAAGAGAAGGTCACATCTCTGCGACCGGTCCTGGACATGTCAAGGGCTGGTAAGGTTCTGCGCGTTGCGTCGAATTAAACCACATGCTCCACCGCTTGTGCGGGCCCCCGTCAATTCCTTTGAGTTTTAATCTTGCGACCGTACTCCCCAGGCGGAATGCTTAAAGCGTTAGCTGCGCCACTAGTGAGTAAACCCACTAACGGCTGGCATTCATCGTTTACGGCGTGGACTACCAGGGTATCTAATCCTGTTTGCTCCCCACGCTTTCGTGCCTCAGCGTCAGTATCGGGCCAGTGAGCCGCCTTCGCCACTGGTGTTCTTGCGAATATCTACGAATTTCACCTCTACACTCGCAGTTCCACTCACCTCTCCCGAACTCAAGATCCTCAGTATCAAAGGCAGTTCTGGAGTTGAGCTCCAGGATTTCACCCCTGACTTAAAGACCCGCCTACGCACCCTTTACGCCCAGTGATTCCGAGCAACGCTAGCCCCCTTCGTATTACCGCGGCTGCTGGCACGAAGTTAGCCGGGGCTTATTCTTGCGGTACCGTCATTATCTTCCCGCACAAAAGAGCTTTACAACCCTAGGGCCTTCATCACTCACGCGGCATGGCTGGATCAGGCTTGCGCCCATTGTCCAATATTCCCCACTGCTGCCTCCCGTAGGAGTTTGGGCCGTGTCTCAGTCCCAATGTGGCTGATCATCCTCTCAGACCAGCTACTGATCGTCGCCTTGGTGAGCCATTACCTCACCAACTAGCTAATCAGACGCGGGCCAATCTTTCGGCGATAAATCTTTCCCCGTAAGGGCTTATCCGGTATTAGCACAAGTTTCCCTGTGTTGTTCCGAACCAAAAGGTATGTTCCCACGCGTTACTCACCCGTCTGCCGCTGACGTATTGCTACGCCCGCTCGACTTGCATGTGTTAAGCCTGCCGCCAGCGTTCGCTCTGAGCCAGGATCAAACTCTCAAGTTGGACTTGAACTTTGAACCGGCTGATCACAACGTTTTGACGAGGTCCCACCATTTTTCATCGATCGAAGTCGATGAGCTGCCCGCGATTCACATCGCTGGCAACGATGGTGTAACCTTAAAACGTGTACCGCCGAAGTCTTTCGTCCCCTCTCAGAACTCAAAAGCCGAAGCTCTTCAGTATCCGAGAGGCGCAAGGACTCCGCCGTCCACGTTTCTCTTTCTTCATCTTCACTTGTCAAACAGCCCGGGACCAGGAGGTCCCAACCTTCCAGAGAGGAAGGGTTCCGACACCCTTACCGACGATGGATGAACTCCAATCGACTTACGTCGACTGTTGTGTCACTCAACAAGGTGAGGAGCATCAGTGGCGCGTTCGCTCGCCTTGGTCAGTGACCCGGCGGCGCCGCGCTCAGTGGTCGGGTTATAGGCCCCACCCATCGGGGTTGTCAACGACCATTGTCAGAAAATCGTCGCACGGTGGATTGTTCGAAAAATCCACGCGATTACAGCAGGTTAGAAAGTCGCTGAGCGGCTGGATCGCGCCAGCGCGGAGAAAAAACTCAAAAAAAGTTTGGGCTCGAGAGGGCTCCGGAGGCGGCATGAGGCGACTTGGACGCGACTTGGATCGCTCGTCCCTGGAAGGCCCCTGACGCCCGGCCGTTCGGGAAACTTTTCCATATTAGGCGCCGTACTTGAGCCACAATCCCCCGGCGTTCTGGTACAGACAAAGCTTGAATCGCAGGGATGCCAGTGGGGGCTGCCGGCGGTTTGTGTGGGGTCAGAGGAAGGCGATCATACGATGAAGCGGCCTTCTTCAGACATTCGAGACACATCGAGAGATCTTTTTCCGCTTAGCTGTTCGTAAATTCGGCCGGTCCGACATCTGGGCCTTCTGACCGCGGACGCCTATGCGGCTTGCCTTTTCCAGAGACGCCCCGAAGAGGGCGGCTCAAGGAGGGGCTCGAAACAGGGTTGCTCGAAACGGGGCTGCTCGAAATCGGGCTCTCGGATCGTTGATTGGGGGACTTGGGTTGAACCATAGGACGTCACGCGGCGCTTACGGGCGTGAGACCGGGATCATCGATCTCGGCCACGAGCCGCCGCTGTCCGTCGATGGTTCGGAAGCCGCCGTCATCGATCGCCGCCGCGTCTCGGTGCAATGGTTCAGCGGGACGATTCTAACCGGACTTTGCGGCGCAGCCCTGATCGGCGGCGCCGTTTTCGCTTCGCTCGACGGCGAGATGACCTTCGCCAAGGTGCCGGAGCGCGTCGAAGGCGCGCTGCGCGGCGCATTCGGCGCAGCCGACCGCACCGCCACGCTGCACAAGAGCGACCGCCTGCCGCCGCCGAGCGAATCCACGGCCTCGCGCAACATCGTGCGCGTCTCGACCGTCGCCCGCGTCGGCAACCGCGACGTGATGCGGGTGCGTCCCTTCATCCGGATTGCCGGCAATCTGTCGATGACGACGAGCGATCTGTCGGCGAAGATCCCGCCATTCAACGCCCAGCGCCTTCTCACAGATGTCGGATCCGATCCGAAGGCGGCATCCGAGGATCCCAACAATCCGGAAGCCGTCGAACCCGACGCCGAGGTCTCGTTCGTCACCAAGGACCTCTCCCAGGTGCTGCCGAAAGCCAAGATTTCCGCAGTGGTGGCGCTCGACGACATCCTGATGCGGGTCCGCGATGCCGCCAACTGGCGCGGCAATGGCGGGGTGCGCTACGCCGCGCTCTCCAATGCTGCGGCCGACGTCTCCGGCGCGACCGGCCCGTCCGATATCAGAAGCGCCTACGCCACCGAAGTGTCGCCGTCCGATCCCTATGCCGGCTTCGAGACGCGCGTGGTGCCGGAAAACGTCACGCTGCTGCCGAAGACCAAAGAGCAGATCACCGGCGGAAATCCCAACGGCGAACGCGTCCACGTGGTCAAGAAGGGCGACAGCGTCGCCGGCGTGCTGCGCGATCTCGGCGCCACGGCCGAGGAGATCAAGGCGATCACCGCGACGCTTGGGCCGCGCGGCCGCGACGGCGGCCTGAAGGAAGGCGAGAAGCTGCGGATCCTGATGGCGCCCGCAAGCCCCGGCGCCCGCCTGCAGCCCTACCGCGTCGTCATCGCCAACGAGACCATGGTCGAGGCGATCGCGGCGCTGTCCGATCTCGGCAAATACGTCGCGGTCGACGTCTCCAGCATGAACACCGTCGCCGACGCGGCGGCGAACGCCAACAGCGACGACGATGACGATGATGACGGCACGGGCGTGCGGCTCTACCAGAGCATCTACGAGACCGCGATGCGCAACAAAGTGCCGATGCCCGTCATCGACGACATGATCAAGATCTATTCCTACGACGTCGATTTCCAGCGCAAGGTGGCGCCGGGCGATTCATTCGACGTGTTCTACGCCGGCGAAGACGAAGGCGTGACCGCGAGCGAAAAGAACGACGTGCTGTTCGCTTCGCTGACGCTCGGCGGCGAGACCAAGAAATACTACCGCTACCAGAGCCCCGATGACGGCGTCGTCGATTACTATGACGAGACCGGCAAGAGCGCGAAGAAGTTCCTGGTGCGCAAGCCCGTCAACAACGCCATCATGCGCTCCGGCTTCGGCGGCCGCCGTCACCCCATCCTCGGCTATGTGAAGATGCATACCGGCGTCGACTGGGCCACCTCCTACGGCACGCCGATCTTCGCCTCCGGCAATGGCGTGATCGAGAAGGCCGGCCCCGAGGGCGGCTACGGCAAATACATCCGCATCAAGCACAACAACGGCTACGAGACCGCTTATGGCCATATGTCGGCCTTCGCCAAGGGCATGGAGCCCGGCAAGAAGGTGCGGCAGGGCCAGGTGATCGGCTTCGTCGGTTCGACCGGCGCGTCGACCGGCCCGCACGTCCACTACGAAATCCTGGTCAACGGCCGCTTCGTCGATCCGCTGCGTGTGAAACTGCCGCGCGGCCGCTCGTTGGAAGGCCCGATGCTGGCCGGCTTCGAGAAGGAGCGCGACCGGCTCGACGGCATGATGAGCGGCCGCGCCGGTGCCATCGCCCGGATGTCGGACGCCACCGGCGGTCCGTTGCAGGTCACCAACAGGTAAAGCCGGCGAACCGGGCCGAGATCGGCCGGACATATTCAAGCACGATCCGGATTTGACGACGTCGCGCGGGGCCCGGCTTGGCCGCATCACAACGTCAAGTTTCGTTTGCCAAAGCGGCATGAGGAGCGAATACTTTCCAAAAAACGGGAGGTCTCGCCATGAAGAACAGGCTCGCCTGCGCAGCCTTCGTCGCTGCGGTCGTCTCCGCTACCAGTGTTTCGGCCGAAAACTGGGAGGTCACCAAGCTCGTTCCGGGCTCGGCGTTCCACGGCGTGCACGGGCTTGCGATCGACAAGGCCGGCCATCTGTTTGCCGGCAGCGTCGCGGGCGCGGCGCTCTACGAGGTCGACATCCCCGGCGGTAGCGCGAAGGTTGCAATCCCCGCCCCGATCGGAATGGCCGACGACATCGCATTCGCCCCCGACGGCACCATGGCCTGGACCGGATTCCTGGCCGGCGATCTTTATTCGCGCAAGGGCGACGGCCCGATCAAGAAACTCGCTTCAGGCCTTCCCGGCATCAACTCGCTCGCCTTCCGCAAGGACGGCAGGCTGTACGCCACCACCGTCTTCCTCGGCGACACGCTCTATGAGATCGACGTCGAGGGCGTCAAACCGCCGCGCCAGATCATGGAGAAGATGGGCGGCCTCAACGGCTTCGAGTTCGGTCCCGACGACAAGCTCTACGGTCCGCTCTGGTTCAAGGGACAGGTCGCAAAGGTCGACGTCGACAAGGCCGAGCTGACCGTCGTCGCGGACGGCTTCAAGGTCCCGGCCGCGGTGAACTTCGATTCCAAGGGCGATCTCTGGGTAGTCGACACCGCGCTCGGCCAGCTCGTTCGGGTCGATCCCAAGTCGGGCGCCAAGACCATGGTCGCACAATTGAAGCCGTCGCTGGACAATCTCGCGATCGACGACAAGGACCGAATCTACGTCTCCAACATGGCCGATAACGGCATCCAGGAGGTCGATCCGGCGACCGGCCAGGCGCGGCAGGTGATCATCGGCAAGCTCGCCTTGCCCGGCGGCATCGGCGTCACGTCAGAGAACGGCAAGGATACGATCCACGTCGCCGACGTGTTCGCCTATCGCACGGTGGACGGCGCGACCGGCGAGGTCACCGAGAAGGCGCGCATGCACGCCGCCGGCGTCACGCTCGAATATCCGATGAGCGCAACGGCGAAGGGCAACGATGTGGTCCTATCGAGCTGGTTCACCGGCACGGTGCAGGTGATCGACGGCAAGACCGGGGCCACCCGCGACATGCTGCACGGCTTCAAGGCGCCGCACGACGCGCTCGTGCTCGCGGACGGCAGCATCCTGGTGGCCGAGTTCGGCACCAAATCGCTGGTCCGCGTCAGCGGCGAGCACGGCAAGGATCGCACCACACTGATCGGCGGCCTCGAGGGCCCGGTCGGGCTCGTCGCTGGATCGCGTGGCGAGGTCTATCTCACCGAAGCCTTTTCCGGCGTGATCTCGATGATCGAGAGCAACGGCGAAAAGACAGTCGTCGCCAAGGACCTGAAAATGCCCGAAGGCATCGCCCGCGCCAGAGACGGCAAGCTGATCGTAGCGGAGGTCGGCGCCAAACGGTTGATCGAAATCGTGCCGGAGACCGGCACGGTTACCGAGATCGCGGCCAATCTTCCAATCGGCCTCGTGGGTGCACCCGGAGGACTGCCGACGCACATTCCGACAGGCGTCGGCATCGGGGAATCCGGCACGATCTATTTCTCTTCTGACATCGAGAACGCGATCTACAAGCTCACGAAGAAATAGGTCGCCGCAGTAAGTTCGCCAACAACCCGCAAAACAAACCGCCCCGGAGAGGTTGACATCTCCGGGGCGGCTTGTTGCTTCAGGCTTCGAATGCCGACGATCAGTTCAGCTTCCGCTTCGACACCGGCGCCTCGAACTGGGCGATCTCCGCGGTCTGCGGCGCCTTGCCGTTGAAGGTCAGCACGTTGCCTTCGGAGGAGATCGCAACGTTGTCGCCGTCCTTGACGTCGCCGGCCAGGATCATCTCGGCGAGCGGATCCTGGACGTGACGCTGGATCACGCGCTTCAGCGGCCGTGCGCCGTAGGCGGGATCCCAGCCCTTGGCGGCGAGCCAGTCGCGGCCCGCAGCGTCGAGCGTCAGCACGATCTTGCGATCGATCAAAAGCTTTTGCAGCCGTGCGAACTGGATCTCGACGATCCGGCCCATCTCGCTCCTCTGCAAGCGATGGAACAGGATGATCTCATCGACGCGGTTCAAGAACTCTGGCCTGAAGTGCGCCCGCACCATGCCCATCACCTGCTCGCGCACGGCCGAGGTATCCTCGCCCTCCGGCTGGTTCACCAGAAACTCCGAACCGAGGTTCGAGGTCATGATGATCAGCGTGTTGCGGAAGTCGACGGTGCGGCCCTGGCCGTCGGTGAGGCGACCGTCGTCGAGCACCTGCAACAGCACGTTGAACACGTCGGGATGCGCCTTCTCGATCTCGTCGAACAGCACGACCTGGTAGGGCCGGCGCCGCACCGCTTCGGTGAGCGCACCGCCCTCGTCATAACCGACATAGCCCGGAGGCGCGCCGATCAGCCGCGAGACCGAGTGCTTCTCCATGTACTCGGACATGTCGAGGCGGACCATCGCGGTCTCGTCGTTGAACAGATACTCGGCGAGCGCTTTCGTCAGCTCGGTCTTGCCGACGCCGGTGGGCCCGAGGAACATGAACGAGCCGGTCGGCCGGTTCGGGTCCTGCAGCCCCGCGCGCGAACGGCGCACGGCGGTCGCGACCGCACGCACGGCCTCGGCCTGGCCAACGACGCGCTTGCCGAGCGAGTCCTCCATCCGCAGGAGCTTGTCTTTCTCGCCTTCGAGCATCTTGTCGACGGGCACGCCGGTCCAGCGCGAGACCACCTGCGCGATGTGGTTGGCGGTGACCGCCTCCTCCATCATCTCGCCGGAGTTCTCCTTGGCCTCGATCTCCGCAAGCTGCTTTTCCAATTCGGGGATCCGGCCATAGGCCAGCTCGCCGGCCTTTTGGAATTCACCGCGCCGTTGTGCGTTGGCAAGTTCAACCCGCAAGCCGTCGAGCTCGGCCTTCAGTTTCTGAGCGTCGGAGAGCTTGTTCTTCTCCGCGCTCCAGCGTGCGGTGAGCGCCGCGGACTTCTCCTCGAGATCGGCCAGCTCCTTCTCCAGCGTCTGCAGGCGGCTCTTCGACCCGGCATCGCTTTCTTTCTTCAACGCTTCCTGTTCGATCTTCAGCCGGATGATTTCCCGATCCATCGAATCCAGCTCTTCCGGCTTGGAATCGACCTGCATCTTGAGCCGCGCGGCCGCCTCGTCCATGAGGTCGATGGCCTTGTCCGGCAGGAAGCGGTCGGTGATGTAGCGGTTGGACAGGGTCGTGGCGGCGACCAGCGCGGAATCGGTGATCCGCACGCCGTGGTGCTGCTCGTATTTGTCCTTCAGCCCGCGCAGAATGGAGATCGTATCCTCGACCGAGGGCTCGCTGACGAAGATCGGCTGGAAACGCCGCGCCAGCGCCGCGTCCTTTTCGACGTGCTTCTGGTACTCGTCGAGCGTGGTGGCGCCGATGCAGTGCAGCTCGCCGCGGGCGAGCGCAGGCTTGAGCAGGTTGGACGCGTCCATCGCGCCATCGCCCTTACCAGCGCCGATCAGCGTGTGCATCTCGTCGATGAACAGGACGAAATTACCATCGCTCCCGGTCACCTCCTGCAGCACGGCCTTCAGCCGCTCCTCGAACTCGCCGCGATATTTTGCACCTGCAATCAGCGAGCCGAGGTCGAGCGACAGCAGCTTCTTGTCCTTCAGGCTCTCCGGCACGTCACCGTTGACGATGCGCAGCGCCAAGCCCTCGGCGATGGCGGTCTTGCCGACGCCGGGTTCGCCGATCAGGACGGGATTGTTCTTGGTCCGGCGCGACAGCACCTGGATCGTGCGGCGGATCTCCTCGTCGCGGCCGATGACCGGGTCGAGCTTGCCGTCGCGCGCCGCCTGAGTGAGGTCGCGGGCATATTTCTTCAGCGCGTCATACGCGTTCTCGGCCGTGGCGGAGTCCGCCGTTCGGCCCTTGCGCAGCGCTTCGATCGCCGCGTTGAGGTTTTGCGGGGTGACGCCGCCCTTGGCCAGGATCGCGCCCGCCTCGCTGGTCTTCTCCAGCGCCAGGCCGAGCAGCAGCCGCTCGACGGTGACAAAGCTGTCGCCGGCCTTCTCGCCAGCCTTTTCGGCGGCGTCGAAGGTGCGCGCGAGTTCGGGCGCCAGATAGATCTGGCCGGCTCCGCCGCCAGAGACCTTCGGCACCTTGTTCAGGGCGTCCTCGGTCGCCTTCAGGATTGCGCGGGAATTGCCGCCGGCGCGGTCGATCAGGCCGGCAGCGAGGCCTTCATTGTCGTCCAGCAGCACCTTCAGGACGTGCAGGGTCGAAAACTGCTGGTGCCCTTCGCGCACCGCAAGCGACTGCGCGGACTGGACGAAGCCTCTGGAGCGTTCGGTATATTTTTCGATGTTCATTTCGTGGTCTTTCCCTCGGCCTGCCCCTGGAGCCCTCAAAGGCACTCCAAACGGCATCTTCATTGGGTTTCCGATTACCGCATTGACGTTTCTCAACCGGCAACGGTCGTTATCAGCCGGCGCTGGCGCCGGCCTGACCCAGATGTGGGAAGCGAGGCCTCGGACCGGAAGAGGCGAGTTCACAATTTCGTGCGCGGATCCGCCCGCTTGGCGCCGGTGGGCCGAATCCCCTAAGTAGCGGCATGACACCCAGCGCAATGACAATCAGCCAGACCGCCGAGATCACCGGGCTCTACCGCTACCCGATCAAGGGCCTGACGCCGGAGGCCCTGCCCCGCGTCTCCCTGCGAGCCGGCCAGACCCTGCCCGCCGACCGCCGCTACGCCATCGAGAACGGCCCGAGCGGCTTCGATCCGGAAGCACCGCAGTGGAAGCCGAAGATCCAGTTCCTGATGCTGGCGCGGAATGAGCGGCTAGCTTCGCTCGACAGCCGGTTCGAGGACGCGACCAATTGCCTGACCATCCGCAAGGACGGCCAGATCGTCGCCAGCGGCGATCTCGAGACCGCCGCCGGGCGCGCCGCCATCGAGGACTATTTCAGGGAAAATTTTCAGCCGGAGCTGAAGGGCCCGCCCAAGATCCTGTCCGGCCGCGACCACAGCTTTTCAGACGTCGCCCGCAAGGTCGTGTCCATCATCAATCTCGACAGCGTCCGCGCGCTCGAGACCATGCTCGGCGGCGCCGCCGTCCACCCGCTACGCTTCCGCGCCAATCTCTACGTGAAGGGCTGGCCGGCCTGGTCCGAGCTCGACCTCGTCGGCCAGACGCTCGCGATCGGACAGGCCCGGCTGCAAGTGGTCAAGCGCATCAAGCGCTGCCCGGCCACCAATGTCGACCCTGATACCGCCAAGCGCGATCTCGAAATCCCCGCCACGCTCTCGAGCAATCTCGGCCACATGGACTGCGGCATCTATGCCGAGGTGATCGCTGAAGGCGACATCGGCGTGGGCGACGCGGTTGCATTGGAACAGCCGAAGCTGGTGTGACGCTGCGCGCTGGCCCCGCTCCGCCATTGCGAGCGAAGCGAAGCAATCCAGGAATGCGCCCGCGGAGACAGTCTGGATTGCTTCGTCGCTTCGCTCCTCGCAATGACGGCCGTCAGTTCGGCATCACATACGCATAGATCCGGCCGCGCGAGACCGGTGCTTCGCGAACGCGGTTGCCGTTGTTGCCGGAGATCATGATCGGATTGCCCTGCGCGTCGACACCGGTGATGATGCCGACATGACCGCCCCGGCCACCACGCGACATCACTGCGATGGCGCCGACCTGCGGACCGGACACGCGCGTGCCGTAATGCGCGAACGAATTCGCCATGTCGGAGCCGGTGCCACGATGACCGGTCTTTTCGAGCACCATGTTCATGAAGCGCGCGCACCACAGGCTACCGCGACCGGTCGGATTGCCGCCGACATAGCGGCGTGCCTCGGACACGAGGCCCGACCCACCGCCGAAGCCGCCGCCGCTCGTCGCGCTATTGGCCATGCCGCCGTCATTCGCGTTAGTGGCTATCCCACCTCCACGCCTCATAATTCGACGGCTGGCGCGCGTGGTCATCTCACCGCTGGTAACCATTCCAGCGTTGCCGCTCATGGCCATTCCACCACTGCCGCTCATAGCCATTCCAGCGCTGCCGCTTATGGCGATGCCGCCGCTATTGGCGTTCGGATCATAGCTGGCGAAGGTGTTGCCGAAGCCGTTCGCCTGCAATTGCGCCGCGCCGCGCTCGAAGCGCGAGCCGCGTGCATGCCGGTAATGATGATGTCTGCTGGCGTGATGCGCGTAAGCGTGCCGCTCTGCGCTATGACGATGAGGTCGTGCTGACGCCGGAGAAGTGAAGGCGGCGAACGCCGCGAAGAAAACAGCCAGCGCAACGACACAGCGCGACAGGCGAGACGCAAACAACTCGAACATTCTTCATCCTTCGTTGACACCCCACTTCCCCGTCGGCCCGTGCGGTGGCCGACATCCGCGGGCTGTATCAGTATCCTGATGTGGCGAGAACAAGACGCGGCCCCTAAGAATCTGGACGATGATTAATAAGTGCTACCATCGTATGCGCTGACCGCAGGACGGCATTCCAAAGCCGCAGCCACCTCAGGGAGAAAACCGGATGCCTCACGCCCTCACGAAGGACAATTGTCGACTCTATTTCGAAGAAGCGGGCACGGGCACGCCGATTATTTTTCTGCACGAATTCGCGGCCGACTACACCAATTGGGAGCCGCAGATGCGCTACTTCTCGCGCGGCCATCGCTGCATCACCTATTCCGCACGCGGCTACACGCCATCGGACGTGCCTGATGGCGAGGTCTACGGCTACACGCATTTCTACACCGATGCGCTCGCGGTGCTCGATCATCTGAAGATCGATCGCGCGCACTTCGTCGGCCTCTCGATGGGCGCCTATTCGTCGCTCCAGATCGGGCTCAACGCGCCCCAACGTGCGCTGTCGATGACGCTCGCCGGCGTCGGCTCGGGCTCGGAGATCGAGAACCTCGACGCTTGGCGCCAGCAGTGCCGCGCCAACGCGGAGCAATTCGAGATGCTCGGCTCAGCCGAAGTCGCAAAAGTCACGCGCGAGGCGCCGAGCCGGATTCCCTTCCTGGTGAAGGACCCGCGCGGTCACGCCGATTTTTATGCCGCCCTGGCGCGGCACGACGCCAAGGGATCAGCGCGGACGATGCGCGGCTTCCAGGCCGGCCGTCCCTCGATCTTTACGATGACGGACGCGATCAGAGCGGCCACGACGCCGGCACTCATCATCTGCGGCGACGAGGACGATCCGTGCGTGGGCGCAAGCCTGTTCCTGAAGAAGCATCTGCCGGCGGCAGGGCTCGCCATGTTTCCAAAGTCCGGCCACGTCCTCAATCTCGAAGAGCCAGCGCTGTTCAACGAAACGGTGGAACGGTTCGTCACGCTGGTGGAAGCGGGAAGATGGCCGGTGCGCGACCCGAGGTCACTGGCGGCGCATTAGCGCGAAGGCGTCACCAGGTACTGGGTCGCGTAGATGGGGTAACGGGCCGGCCTACTTCCTGCCGCCCCGCGTCAGCAGAAACACGCCCTGCTCGCCGAACAGATTCCACACCCACCAGGGCATCCGCAGCCGCAGCGGACGGCCGTAGAGGTCGAGCGCCTCGGCACGTTCCATCTTGACGTCGATCGCGTCGCAGAGCTCGACGAAATCCTTGATGGTGCAGAAATGGATGTTGGCGGTGTCATACCAGCTTGCCGGCAGGTTCTCCGTGCGCGGCATGTGGCCGCCGATCAGGAGCTGGAGCCGCATCTTCCAGAAGCCGAAATTCGGGAACGACACGATGGCGCGGCGGCCGATGCGCAGCAAATTCTCCAGCACCACTTTCGGCTGCCGCGTCGCCTGCAACGTCTGCGACAGGATCACGTAGTCGAAGGCGTCATCCGGATAATTCACGAGGTCGGTGTCGGCATCGCCCTGCACCACCGCAAGACCCTTGGCGACGCAGCGGTTGACGCCCTCGCGCGACAGCTCGATGCCGCGGCCGTCGACGCCGCGGGTTTCCAGCAGTTGGAGCAGGTCGCCCTCGCCGCAGCCGACGTCGAGCACCTTCGAGCCCGGCTTGACCATGTTGGCCACCAGCACATGGTCCGCGCGAAAATCACCGGGCTGCCCGGTCGCAAGGCCGCCCAGCGGCAACGCTTCCTGTACAGACATGACTAGCCGTCCTTAAGCATTATTGGCGGTGAGCCCGCGCGCCTTGCCTGCCGATTGCAGGAAGGCGCGGGAGATATCAAGGAATTCGGGCACGTCGAGCAGGAAGGCGTCGTGACCGCGATCGGTCTCGATTTCGGCGAACGACACCCGCGCGCTCGACGCATTCAGCGCGTGCACCAGCGCGCGCGATTCCGAGGTCGGGAACAGCCAGTCGCTGGTGAAGGAGACCACGCAGAAGCGGGTCTGGATTCCCGCGAACGCCTTCGCCAGCACACCGCCGTGGTCGGCGGCGATGTCGAAATAGTCCATCGCGCGGGTCAGATAGAGATAGGAGTTGGCGTCGAAGCGCTCGACGAAGGACGAGCCCTGGTAGCGCAGATAGGACTCAACCTGGAAGTCGGCGTCAAAAGAGAAAGTCGGCAGCTCGCGGTCCTGCATGCGCCGCCCGAATTTTCGATGCAGCGCGGCGTCGGAGAGATAGGTGATGTGCGCCGCCATCCGGGCGACAGCGAGGCCACGATGCGGATGGATGCCTCGATCGGCATAGCCGCCATGGTGCCAGTCGGGGTCGGCCATCACCGCCTGGCGGCCAAGCTCGTGGAACGCGATGTTCTGCGCCGAGTGTCGTGTCGAGCAGGCAATCGCCAGCGCGGAGAACACGCGACTCGGATACGCCGCAGTCCATTGCAGCACTTGCATGCCGCCCATCGAGCCGCCGACGACCGCGAACAGCGTGTCGATGCCGAGCCGGTCGATCAGCATCGCCTGCGCGCGCACCATGTCGGGGATGGTGATGACGGGGAAATCGAGCCCCCAAACCTTGCCGGTCGCGGGATTGATCGAGGCCGGGCCGGTCGAGCCCATGCAGCCGCCGATCACGTTGGAGCAGATGATAAAATATTCGTTGGGATCGAGCGGCCGGCCGGGGCCGACCAAGGTCTCCCACCAGCCGGGCTTGCCGGTGACAGGGTGCACGTTGGCGACGTGCTGGTCGCCGGTCAGCGCATGGCAGATCAGGATCGCGTTGGAGCGATCGGCATTCAGCTCGCCGTAGGTCTGGTAGGCGATCTGGAACGGGCTGAGATCGACCCCGCAGTCGAGCCGCAGCGGCTGCTCCGAGCCGAACTGCGCGACGTGCGAACTCGGATGATCCACCTCGTGCGACCGCTCGTCGGCGGTGATCGCGGGACTCGGAATGGACTGGACGCCAACCATCTGACCATCGACCTCGTTTGCGATCGTAGAAGTGACCGCATTGACATCAGGCCATGAAAAACCCGGCCTGAACGATAGGTTCGGCCGGGATCGAAAGCGTCCCCGGCCTGTTTAGCGAGTTTTTTAACGTGGCTGCAAGCCGGCCGGCTCAAATGACCACGGAACGGGTAAAAACTACCGTCTTGGACGGTTTTCGTCAAGTCACGGCCCGGATCAGCCAAATTCGCCTGTCGCGCCACGGGCGGAAAGGGCCCGATTTCTCTTTGCATTTCTCTTTGCTTTCGCAGCCCCGACTGCCTAATCAGGATATCCATCACAGCGGTGACGGCTCGACTGATCCGCATTGGAACGCCTCTCAGCAGCACCTGTCAGACATGTCCCAACGTCCGCCCGCGCCACCATCACTCCAGGAATTGCGTAAGGAGATCGACGCGATCGACGAAGGCATGCATCGCCTGCTGATGCAACGCGGCGACATCATCGACCGCCTGATCCAGGTGAAGCAGACCCAGGAGGTCGGCTCGGCGTTCCGCCCGGCACGCGAGGCCTCCATGATGCGCGACCTCGTGCAGCGTCATCGCGGCATCCTGCCGCTCGACACGGTCGAGAGCATCTGGCGCGTCATCATCGCGACCTTCACCTATGTCCAGGCCCCGTTCTCGGTCCACGCCGACATCTCGGCGAGCGAGCCGGCCATGCGCGATTCCGCGCGATTCCATTTCGGCTTCACCGTGCCTTACGTCGCGCATTTCAGCGCGCAGGCGGCGGTCGAGGCCGTCGCGAAGTCCAAGGGCGATCTGGCGCTGGTCTCGGCGACCTCGAGCCGCACGCCGTGGTGGCTGTCGCTGGAAGAAGCTGGCGCGCCAAAGATCATCGCGCGGCTGCCCTTCGTCGAGCGCGCCGACCATCCGGCGGCGTTGCCCGTGTTCGCGGTCTCGCGCGTCGCCGACAGCGCGCTGGTGACGGAGGTCGAGACCTTCAGCGTAGGCGTCTCTGGGTGGAATGCGGAGGTCGCGCGCGCCCTGTCGCCGCTCGCCGAGATCGTGGCGGTGCCCGACACCGCCTTCGACGGCGCCGCGCTGCTGGTCTCGGTCACCGCGACAAGCAGCATCGACAAGATCAAGGCTGCCCTGATCGAAGCGGGGGCCTCGGTGCGCTCCACGGCCCTCGTCGGCAGCCACGCAACGCGCTATACGGTGCCCCCGACCGGGTCGAAATCGTAAGTCGCGAACCGCTTAAGCCAGTCCGGAGTTGAAGATGTCCCGCCCCGTGCCGAATCCCGGCATTCTCGATATTGCGCCCTATACGCCCGGCAAGACCCCGGTGGCAGAGCCCGGCCGCAAGGTGTTCAAGCTCTCGGCCAACGAGACGCCGTTCGGGCCCTCGCCGAAGGCGCGCGAGGCGTTCAAGCAGGTGGCGGATCATCTGGAAGACTATCCGGAAGGAACCTCGCGCGTGCTGCGCGAAGCAATCGGGCGCACCTTCGGGCTCGATCCCAACCGCATCATCTGCGGCGCCGGCTCGGACGAGATCCTCAACCTGCTCGCCCACACCTATCTCAGCCACGGTGACGAGGCGATCTCGACCACGCACGGCTTTCTAGTCTATCCGATCGCGACCATGGCGGTCGGCGCGAAGAATGTCATCGCGGCCGAGAAGAACCTCACCTGCGATGTCGACGCCATCCTCAAGGCGGTGACGCCGAAGACAAAGCTGGTCTGGCTCGCCAACCCCAACAATCCGACCGGCACCTATGTGCCGTTCGACGAGGTCAAGCGCCTGCGCGCCGGCCTGCCCTCGCACGTGCTGCTGGTGCTGGACGCAGCCTATTGCGACTACGTCTCGCGCAACGATTACGAGATGGGGATCGAGCTGGTCGCGACCACCGAAAACACGGTGGTGACCCACACCTTCTCCAAGATCCATGGTCTTGCGGCGCTGCGCATCGGCTGGATGTTCGGCCCCGAGCACATCATCGACGCGGTCAACCGCATCCGGGGTCCCTTCAACGTGTCGACGCCGGCCATGTACGCCGCCGTTGCCGCGATCGAGGACACAGCGCACCAGGCCATGTCGAAGCAGTTCACCGAGACCTGGCGCAACTGGCTCGCCGAGGAGATCGGCAAGCTCGGGCTGAAGGTGACGCCGAGCGTCGCCAATTTCGTGCTGATCCACTTCCCGACCGAGGGCAAGACCTCGGACGCAGCCGACGCCTTCCTCACCAAGCGCGGGCTGGTGCTGCGCGGCTTGAAGAACTACGGCCTGCCGCATTCGCTGCGCATGACCATCGGCACCGAGGAGGCCAACCGCCTCGTCGTCGAGGGCCTGCGCGACTTCATGGCCGGACGATGAGCGCGACCCCGCACTTCCAGCGCGTCGCGCTGATCGGCTTCGGCCTGATCGGGGGCTCGATCGCACGCGCCGCGAAGCTCCAGGGCCTGGCTTCCGAGATCGTCACCACCGCGCGCTCGGAGAAGACGCGCGCACGCGTGATGGAGCTCGGCATCGTCGATCAGGTCGTCGCGACCAATGCGGAAGCCGTGAAGGACGCCGATCTCGTCATCCTCTGCATTCCCGTCGGCGCCTGCGGCCCGGTGGCGCAGGAGATCTCCGCGCATCTCAAACCCGGCGCGATCATCTCCGACGTCGGCTCGGTCAAGGGCGCCATCGTCAGGGATATGGCGCCGCACCTGCCGGAAGGCGTCCATTTCGTGCCGGCGCATCCCGTCGCAGGCACCGAGCATTCGGGTCCCGATTCCGGCTTCGCCGAGCTCTTCATCAACCGCTGGTGCATCCTCACCCCGCCGGAGGGCGTTGATGCGGCTGCCACCGATCGCCTGCGCGCGTTCTGGGCGGCGATGGGTGCCAAGGTCGAGATCATGACGCCGGATCATCATGATCTCGTGCTCGCGATCACCAGCCATCTGCCGCATCTGATCGCCTACACCATCGTCGGCACCGCCGACGAGCTGGCGCAGGTGACGGAGTCAGAGGTCATCAAGTTCTCCGCCGGCGGCTTTCGCGACTTCACGCGCATCGCCGCCTCCGATCCGACGATGTGGCGCGACGTCTTCCTCGCCAACAAGGAAGCCGTGCTGGAGATGCTCGGCACCTTCACTGAGGATCTGGCAAAGCTCACCCGCGCGATCCGCCGCGGCGATGGCGAGGCGCTGTTCGACCACTTCACCCGCACCCGCGCCATCCGCCGCGGCATTGTCGAAATCGGCCAGGATTCGGCCGCGCCCGATTTCGGCCGGCCGCATGCGCAGCTCGGCAACAAGCCGTAGCACCGAAGTGGCCCGGATGGAGCGCAAGCGTAATCCGGGACTTCCGTCGCTTGAGGCAGGATTCCCGGATCGCGCTTCGCTCCATCCGGGCTACGAGCCTGCGTGGCTCCGTGACTAGAATGGGTAGTACCGGATCTGCGTCATGACGACGTTGTCGTCGGTCTTCGGCGCGCCGCCGACGCCGGCGAACGCGAACCGTTGCGTGTAGGAATATTGCAGGCCGGCTTTGAGCGTCCCGAAATTGCCTTGGTAGATGGTGTCGTAGATCCCGGCCGTGATCTGCCGAACCTCCCTGGTGTTGCCGTTGCAGGTCGCGCCCGCCGAGTTTTCGGTGAAGCAGCCGGTGTTGTTGTAGAGCGGATTGCCGTAGCCGAACGGCACCGTTCCAACATTGGCGAAATTCGCCTTGGCCTTTTCGAGGCCTGCATAGGAGTAGACATCGAGGCTGGGAGTCGCGTGCCAGATCAGGCCGACGGCGGCCGCCGTGATCGTCAGCGGGAGGATGGTGCCGTCCTGCGCCACCGCCGCGTCGGGGAACGGTGTTGCCGTGAAGCGGCCCAGCACGCCGTGCGAGCCATAGAGCTGAAGATCGAGGGTTTTCGGAATCAGCTCGGCGAAGATGTGTCCACCAAAGCTTCCTGTGTCGTAGGTGTGGTTGGCGTTGTTGAAGCGGTCGGACAACTGGCGGTAGAGCGCCCACCCCTCGACATGCAACTTATAAGGCCCGAGCCTTGGGTCCCAGGCGGCCTTGACCGTGACGTCGGGCACCTGATTCAGGCTGACATTGTTGAGGTTGTTGAAGAAGCTGCCGCCGGGACCGGTCAGATTGACCTGAAGGTTCGGGTTCAGCACGCCCTGCGGTCCGATGGCGGGTGTGCCGACGGCCGGGACATTGCCGCCGAAGAACGCTGTCTGGGCATTCTCGACCGACGCAGCCAGCTTGAACTCTGGTCCGATGTCCTGCCAGACGCGCAGCCCGGGCTGCCGTGCCGCAAGAAATCCCGGAACGGATTCGAAGTCGATCACGCCGGGCGCATCGACGCCACGAGGATCGATGCCGGACTTGGTCGGCGCGTTCAGCGACCAGGATTGCCCGGCGAGGAAGTGAAGACCGAGATCGCTGCGGTCCAGTTCCAGGCTGAGCTGCCGCATGCGCGGATTGAACGAGTTGGTCGCAACCGAGCTCGCCGTCTGAGCCGCACCTTCGAAATCGATCTCGCCATAACCCGCGAGGTGCGTATCGGCATCGGCATTGCCCTCGGCCAGCACCGAGAACCTGCTCTGGCGTGCCGAGAAGCGCGTTTCCGGGATGTTGAAGTTGCGGCTCTGCTGATAGGGGATGAAGTTGTAGACTGAGCCGGTATCGGAAGCGAGATTGCGCGAGCGGTAGATGCCGGTGAGATCGACCCAGCCACCGAAGGTCAACGTCACGCCCTTGTAGCAGACCTTGCCGGCCGCACATGGATCGGCGGCGAGCGCCTTGTAACTTGCTGGTAACTGAACGGCCTTCGCCTGCGCTTCACCCTGTCGCGTCTTGCGCGCCTCGGAGTCCACGCGCTGCTGGAGCTCCTTCAGCTTCGCCTTCAGCGAGTGGATTTCAGTTGTGACATTGTCGTCGGCATGCGCCTGCCCTGAACAGGCAGCGAGAATACCCAGCATCAGTCCGCAATTGATGATCCGCACTTGAAGCTTCCTCCATTTGGGAAGCGGATTGGATTCCGCGCGCCATCTCCGGCGCATGCATGCTTCCCTGGTGTGGAGTGATTTGAATGCGGCTGCGGTTATTCGCGGCGCCGTGCATCTTCTGCATCACGTTTTCCTGACGATCCTGTTTGGAATATTTTCGTTGGCTGTCGATCCGCACGCGCGACTGTCGCGATTGTCCAAGGCAACTTTTCAAGGCCTCGTTCAAGGCAACGCGCATTGGGCCCGGCCGGGACATGACCGGGCCCAGTTCGCGACGGCCAAGTGGTGGATGGCGGCTATTTGCCCTTGGTCGCGCGCATCACCGTTGGGCTCGGTGATTTCGGCGAGGGGACGAAGGCCATCGTCTCTCGCGTCGTGGGATTCGAGACGTTGCGATCACCGTTCGGATACATCGAGGCGTATGCTGCCGGCTCCTGCGACTGCCATTGCCACTGCGCGAACGCGGGCGTCGCGAGCGTGGTCGAGATGGCGATACCGGCAATGAACAGCCTGGACTTGATCATGATATCTCTCCTGCCTGGGCGACCGCATCATCGTGCGGCCGACATGGAGAGAGAGCGGAGTTTGCGGCTCGGCATTCCCAGCCAGTCATCACGATCCGGCGAAGCGGCCGTGAGTTCAGCTCGTAACCCGCATGGAGGGAGTTACGACAGCTGAGGGCGATGAATGGGGAGAGGAGACTCTGAATCCATCCTACTGCTTCGCGCTACGACTAATCTTTCCCGGCTTGAACAGATCGAGGTCGATGGCCTGTCCCATCGCCAGATATCCGGTGCGGTTGGGATGAAGCTTGTCGCCGGCGCCACCAGTCGTGCTTTCGGGAACGAACTCCGGCTTGAGGCCACCCGAGGCCGGATCGAGCGTCGCCCGATCAAAATCGATTACACCGTCGAATGTCCCCGAGCTACGGATGAATGCGTTGAGCGCCTTGCGCTTGTCATCCTGCTCGGGAAAACCATGTGCCGCGCTGGTGCTACCCAATGCCGAAACGACGGTGGCGCCGATGATCCGGGCTTGCGGCCATTTCGCACGTAGCCTCGCGACGCCATCCTTCATCGCGGCGATGACTTGGTCGGCGGTAAAATTGCCGTTCTTGCTGAAATCGTTGATACCTTCCAGCCAGATCAGGCTCGATATGCCGGACAGCGACAGCACGTCACGCTCGAGCCGCTGGCCCGAAGCGGGGCCGCCCGCGTACGGTTTGTCGGGACCATATTCGGCCGGGCCTGCGATTTGGTTGCCACCGATGCCGCCATTCACTACGGCAACCTTGTTGCCGTAGACCGCCTTCAGGCGACGCGACAGCACGTTGGGCCAGCGATCGTCGCCATTCATGGTTGAGGCGGTCCCGTCGGTAATCGAATCCCCAAACGCCATGATGGCGAAGGCATCGGCAGGCGCAGTCATCTCGATCGCATCGAGGAAGAACCATGACGCAGTCGCATAGGGGAAGGAAGCCTCGTCTTCCAGGGCGCCCTTC
The DNA here is from genome assembly GCF_052871955.1 of Bradyrhizobium sp. CAR08. Classification (NCBI taxonomy): domain Bacteria; kingdom Pseudomonadati; phylum Pseudomonadota; class Alphaproteobacteria; order Hyphomicrobiales; family Nitrobacteraceae; genus Bradyrhizobium; species Bradyrhizobium sp. CAR08. The sequence goes on along the minus strand of NZ_JBIXJX010000005.1, from coordinate 131,968 downwards.
GCGCCGGCGCCGGGCGCACTGACATAGGAGGTGGTCAGCGCTTTGGCGTGCCAGGTCATCGGGCCGCTCTGGCCGGCGACATGAAAACTGACCGCAAGCCGGCGGCCGGCGAGGTCATCGGGCCGCTTTGCAAACGGCAGCGCGATCGCATCGCTCCAGACCGAATTCCCCGGCGACACCGTAACGGAAGCCGTGCCGGCGAACGTAACCGGAATGTTGGAGCCGCGGATCAACGCGGCACTGCCCGACTGCAGGCCGACGTAAACGCCGTCAAACGTGACGGGTTTGGTGCCGAAGGCGTTGCTGAGCCGGATGCGGGCCTGACGGCCCCAGATATCCGGCCGCACGATCAGGCGAAAGGTCTGGTCCCGCGCACCGGCCGCAGGCTCGGGAAACGCGAATTTCTGTTCGGGCTGGGCTGACGGATTGCCGACGGGGTATGGGCCCTGAACCGCGCCCGTCCAGGACACCACCCAATGTTCGCTATCCTTTGCGGTTGCGGTCTGAAGCGAGGCAACGAGCAGCGATGCTGCCACGAGACAATTCAACGCGCGCATTGTTTCCCCGAACCCCAGATAATTTGGGCGCGGCCTTAGAGCCGTCAGTTGGTCTTCAATAGGGCGGCAGAACGCTACCTGTCCAGACGCACTGTCGCACTCCTCGCCCGACGCAGGAGAGGACCTCGCAGGTTGCGTCACCGGCGCCGACAAGAAGCTCTTCGCAGAAGCGATCTGTTCACAGTTTCGAACGCATCAGACGGACCGAGCTGTCCGCCCGGCAGGTTTATGAATTCACGACCTAATACAGCGGCGGGATCTGGCCGACCTTGACCGGGCCGAGCAGCACGGCGCCGTCGACGAACTTCAGCGGGAAGCTGCGAGCCTTCTTGCCTTCCAGCGTGCTCTCGGTGCCGATCGAATTGATGCCTGCGGCAACGCCTGCATTGGCGTTCTGCTTGATGACCTTGCCGAGGCCGGGAACGGCACGGTCGAGCGCACCGAACAGATTGTTGAGGTCCTGCGACTTCACGCCGGGCGCGACGCGATCGAGGGTCGCCTGCGGCACCCCCTCCTGCAGCATCTTCTCGATGCCGAGCGCGGGGATCACGCGCTCCAGGCCCGTCACGGTCATCTGCAATTCGCCATCGAGGCGGCCGTTTGCCGAGAGCCCGAGCGTGCCGGCCGCAACCGCGATCATCTCGCCCTGCTGGATGCGGGACTGCACGATCTCGATATGGCCGCCGGCGGCCTGGATCTCGCGGAAGCGCTGCGGCCACGGCTTTGGCGTGAGATCGGACAGTCCGGTGATCTTCGCCCGCGTGTCGGCCTCGAACGGCTCGGCGAGCAGCGGATGAACGCCCTGGACGCTGCCCTGCGCGATCTGGAGCACGGTCTCGATCACGGGATGATCGGACGGAGATCCATCCGCAAGGCGTCCATGCAGCTCGACCTGTTTTGCGCGCGCGAGCGGCACCTGCATGCTGCCGTCGACACGATTGACGGTCGGCTCCTCGAACACGATGGAAGCGCGCTCCGGCACGGCGGGCAGGCCGACCACACTGCTGCGACCCTTGCTCCAGTTCACCACGAAGGTGCTCTGCGTGACGCCGTCAGTGAGCGTCGCGGGTGCGGTAAATTCGGCGATGACGCGCTTGGGATCGTAGACTTGGGCGACGACCAGGATGTTGTCGAGCTTCGCCGTGAACGGCGTCTTGCTGGCGTTCTGCGACACCAGGGCGACGCTGGCGCCCGAACACCGGACCTCGAAGCGGAAGGGGAAGCCCGCGATCGAGCGCTTGGCGCAATCATAGACGCGGCCGGATTTGGCCTCCTGCGCGCGCCAGGCATCGGCGGCGATTTCGGCCTGCGACGCCGCATAGAACCAGAAGCAGCTCCACGCCACCGCGAGGATCAGGAGGATGACAGGGGCGATGAAAAGGCCCCAGCGGGAGCGCCGGCGTGCGGCAACGGTCATATCGGACATGCGGCGACCCTTTGACCCCTGATTTTGTCAAATGTAAGCGAGGTTGGCGTGCTCCGAAAGGCGGAGAATTCGCTTCGCTTGGGAGCGCGGTTCTGGTAGCCGTGCCCGAAATGTCGGAAATCACCCTCCCCTCCGTCACCACAGCCAAAGGCGACCTCTGGGTGTTCGGCTACGGCTCGCTGATGTGGCGGCCGGGTTTCGAATTCGAGGAGCGCGTCCCCGCGCGGCTGGTCGGCGAGCACCGCGCGCTCTGTGTCTATTCCTTCGTCCACCGTGGCACGCCGGAGAAGCCGGGTCTGGTGCTCGGCCTCGACCGCGGCGGCGCCTGCCGCGGCATCGCCTTCCGCGTCGCCGAAAAGAACCGCGCCGTCGTCGTCGCCTATCTGCGCGCGCGCGAGCAGGTGACGTCGGTCTATCGCGAAGTCATGCGCTCGGTGTGGCTGGAGAACGATGCGCGGCAGCGCGTCTCCGCGCTCGCCTATGTCGTCGACCGCGGCCATGTGCAATATGCCGGTCGGCTGTCGCTCACCGACCAGCATCGCCACGTGCTCCAGGGCCACGGCCAGTCCGGCGCCAACCGCGACTACGTGACTGCGACGGTGAAGGCGATCGAGGCCGAAGGCTTTCGCGATGCGCAGCTGCATCAGCTTGCCATGATGCTGCATGGTGATGCGCATTCTCCGCACGCGCCGGCTCCGGCGGACGATCGGGAAAACCGCTAGCTCTCCAACGGCGCATAGCTCGGCGCCGAGCCGATCAGCTGCTCCTGCTCCTTGCGGCCCGCTTCGACGAGGCGACCGGTCGCGTCTTCGATCACCGTTTGCACACGGGAGAGATACTCGTCCTTGGGCAAGCCCGGCGGCAGCGGATCGAGGAATTCCACCACCAGCGTGCCGGGATAGCGCATGAAGGTGCGGCGCGGCCAGAACAGGCCGGAATTGAGCGCGATCGGCAGGCACGGCGCGCCGCAGGACGAATAGATCTGCGCGAAGCCGCTCTTGTAGTCCGGTGGCGCGCCCGGGGCGCGGCGCGTGCCTTCGGGAAAGATCACGAGCTGCCCGCCGCTGCGCACCGCCTCCCGCGCCCGCCGCGTCATGTCCAGCAGCGCCTTGACGCCGGCATTGCGGTCGATCGCGATCATCCCGGTCTTGACCAGGAACTGGCCGAACACCGGGATCTGCATGAGCTGACGCTTGAGGATGAAAATCGGACGGTCGAAGAAGCCCGGCAAGACGAACGTCTCCCAGAACGACTGGTGCTTCGCCACAACGACCAATGGTCCCCTCGGGATCTTTTCGAGGCCGCGGAATTCCACCTTGATGTTGCAGACAGCCCGCATCAGAAACAGCGTCGCCTTTGCCCACCATTGCGCGACCGTGAGCATGGCGCGCGGCGGCAATGCGAAGGTCGGCAGCGCCACGATCGCGAGGCACACCAGCACGGTGTAGAACAGCACGTTGAACACGAGCGATCGCAGGAAAATCAAGAACATCGAGGATCCGATCAATTGCCGATCAGTTGCCGATCAATTGGCCTGTGCGGTGGCGGGCCGCTTCGCCTGCAGCCCGGAAGGCTGCTCCGACATCTCGGGCGAAAGGTCAATCCCGAAATCCTCCAGCCGCACCCTGACCTCCGCCGCGATATACTTGACATATTCCGACAGCAGCAGCCGCAAAGTGGACGCCGAGGTCCACCACGGCTCGTCGCGCCATTTGTCGCCGACCACCACGAACGGGATCAGTGTCGCCTCCGGCATCGCATGCGAGAATTCCACCAGCGCGCGCGGCATATGATAGTTCGAGGTGACCACGATCAGCGATTTGAAGCCGCGTCCCGCGGCCCAGCGCCGCGCTTCCGCGGCATTGCCGCGGGTCGAGACCGCGGTGCGGTCGAGATCGACGCAGCAACGCATGAAAGACTGGTTCTCCGGCAGCGTCCGGGAGATGTCGCTCGCCGTCGAGGTCGGGTGTACGCCGGAGATCAGGAGCCTCCTGCCGTAGCCGGCAGCGAGCAGCTCCATCGCATCCGACACCCGCGAGGAGCCGCCGGTGAGCACCACGATGCCGTCCGCCTTGCGGTCCGGCGCGATCTCGGCGCCGCGCAATTGCGACAGAAACGCAATAAAGCCCGCCGCCGCGCCGACGAAGGCGAGCGCAATCGTCGACATCACGGCCGCGCGCAGCCACCCGCGCGGCAGTTTCGGCGATCGATCGGCGGTCGGCGCGCTCATGCGATGTCGGTGATCCCTTCCCAGAGGTGATTTTAGGACGTTTTGAGGCGAAGTGGAGTCCGGTTTGTCGGCCTCAAACTATGTGGCGAAGCGCTGGGGCCGCGAACCAGCTTTCCCCTCTCCCCTTGTGGGAGAGGGTGGCTCGCCGCGATAGCGGCGAGACGGGTGAGGGGTATGTCTCCGCGAACTCGCCTCGACGTTCGTGCACGTGGATAGAACCCCTCATCCGGCGCTTCGCGCCACCTTCTCCCACAAGGGGAGAAGGAAGAAAACCATCTCAATCGACATCATTCAGCGTCGCGAACAGCGTCTGGCGCGAGGCGACCGCGGTGATGGCGCCGATCAGCACGGCCTGCACCGCGAGCACGATGTAGCCGGATGGCCGCAGCGAGAAGGTGCCGAGCAGCGCGGCGAACTGGTCGCCGACGGGAGTGCCCGAAAACCAGCCTGCAATCGACTCGGAGAAGCCGAACACCAGCATGGCGGCGCCGCCGCCGATCACGCCGCCCTCCAGCCCCAGCCTGAGGAAATGACGCAGGAAGCGGTTGGCGATGTAGCGGTCGCCGGCGCCGACGAAATGCAGCACCTCGACGATCGGACGGTTCGCCGCCATGGCGCCGCGGGTTGCGAACGACACCGAGATGATGGTGGCGACGATGACGAGCGCGAGGATGCCGAGACCGGCGAGCACGGTGGCGTTGGTCATCGAGCGCATGCGCTCGATCCAGGCGCGGTGATCGTCGACGCTGGCGCTTGGCGCCACCTGGGTCACGCGGGCGCGCAAGGCGCCGAGATCGAGCGCCGTGCCGGGCTGCACGCGCGCGATGATCATGCGCGGGACCGGCAGATCGTCCATCGACAGCCCGGTGCCGAGCCAGGGCTCGAGTAGCTTGCCGCTCTCGTCCTTCGTGAACGGCTTGACCTCGACGATGCCGGCTTGCGCGCGCATGGCCTCGGTCACCGCCGCGGTGTCGCGTTCGAGATCGCGGCCCGTCTGCGGCCGGACCTGAATGGTGATCTCGCTCGCGACATCCGACTGCCATTCGGCGGCGGAGGCGCTCACCAGCAGCACCGTGCCGGTCGTCATCGAGGCCAGGAAGGTCATGATGGCGACAACGGCGACCAGCGCGCGGCCGTGGATCGAGGCGCGCGGCACGATCGGCGACATATTGCGCGCCCGGGCCGGAAGCGGCGGCCCCTCCTGCCCGAGATCGACCAGCACGCCGCGCTCGTCGGGCCTATTCATAGACGTGCAGCCGTCCCTGGTGCAGCACGAAGCGTCGCGCCTCGTACTGGTCCATCAGGGCGATATCGTGGGTGGCGATGATGACGGCGGTGCCTGACTTGTTGAGCTCGATGAACAGCCGCAGCAGGCGGCGGCCGAGCGTCGGATCGACGCTGCCGGTTGGCTCGTCGGCCAGCAGCAGCTGCGGCCGCGAGATCACGGCGCGCGCGATTGCCGCGCGCTGCTTTTCGCCGCCGGACAGGATCGGCGGCAGCGCGTCCATGCGCTCGCCGAGCCCAACCCATTTCAGGAGATCGATGACCTCCTTGCGGTAGCTCGATTCGCTGCGGCCCATCACGCGGAACGGCAGCGCCACGTTTTCATAGGTCGTCATGTGATCGAGCAGGCGGAAATCCTGGAGCACGATGCCGATGCGCTTGCGCAAGTCTGCGATCTCGTCCTTGCCGAGCTGCGAGATGTCGTGACCGAACAAATTGACGAGCCCCCGCGTCGGGCGATGCGAGAGGAACAACAGGCGCAGCAACGAGGTCTTGCCGGCGCCGGACGGGCCGGTGAGGAACTGGAAGGAATGCGCCGGGATCTGGAAGTTGAGGTCGCGCAGGACCTCGGGCCCCAGGCCGTAACGCAATCCGACATTTTCGAACCGAACCAAGCTCAGCTCCGTTCGAGAGAGGCCGCGGGCCGCACGGCTGTGCTCCGCCACACGCGATCCGCGGGTTTTGCGGCCGTTATGGTTTCCGGTTCGTTAACGGTCGTCCTGTAGCATAATTGGTAGCATCTTTCCGTCTCGGTTCTCCACGACCGTGTCACGGTCAAGACTTGTCCATGCATCAAGGCTCGTCCATGCATATCGTCTGCCCTCATTGTACGACATCCTACGCCATCAAGCCCGCGAGCCTTGGGGCGAACGGCCGGACCGTGCGCTGTTCCCGTTGCAAGGAAACGTGGGTCGCCCATGCCGAGGATGCCATCGAGGAGGCATCTGTGCCGGCCATGGCCGCGGCCAGCCGGGCCGACGACCAGGCCGATCTCGCCGAGCAATGGAACTCCTATGCCCAGGACGACGGAGCCGCTGACGCGCCTGTCGTTGACAGCCCCTCGATCGCCAGCGACTGGCCGGACCAGGAAGCCGCCGACACCGAGGACGAATGGTCCGCGGCCGCCCGATCCGTTGAGGAGGAAGTCGGCGGCGAACAGCACCAGTCCTGGTTCCGTGGCCTGTTCGGCCGTCGCCGCGGCGCGCGAGTGCGCCGTCCGGAGGCCACGGCGGCCCCGCGAAAATCCCATTTCGGCCTGCCGACCGCCTGCGCCGCCATGGGCGCGCTGGTCCTGGCGCTGGTGATCTGGCGCGGCGACATGGTGCGGCTGCTGCCGCAGACGGCAGCCTTCTACAGGATGGTTGGCCTCGAAGTTAACCTGCGCGCACTCGCCTTCAAGGACGTCAAGCTCTCCAGCGAGACAGTAGACGGTAAGCAGGTGCTGGTGATCGAGGGCGTGATCGTGGGACAGGGCAAGAAGCCGCTCGACATTCCCCGCTTGCGCTTCGCAGTGCGCGACGCGCAAGGCGCGGAAATCTACGCCTGGAACGCCGTTCTGGAACAGACCGTGCTACAGCCCGGCGAGCGCGCCTTCTTCCGCTCGCGCCTGGCCTCGCCGCCGCCGGAGGGCCGCAATATCGACGTTCGCTTCTTCAACCGGCGCGACATCGCCGGCGGCAGCGTATAATCGATTTCGCAGGTCTCGCAGGCAAAGTTGGTGGCGAGATTGATCCCAAGGTTGGTCTCATGTCCAAGATCCTGATCGCCGACGACGAGGATTCGATGCGCCAGCTGGTGGCGCGCGCCATCGCCATGGACGGCCACGAGATCGTCACCGCGCAAGACGGCGCCGAGGCGCTGGAGATCCTCACGCGCGCGGACGGCAGGTTCGACCTGCTGCTCACCGACATCCAGATGCCGGTGATGGACGGCATCGCGCTGGCGCTTTCCGTCGCACGCGATTTCCCCGATTTGACCATTCTGCTGATGACCGGCTTTGCCGACCAGCGCGAGCGCGCCTCGAACCTCAATGCGCTGGTGCATGACGTCGTGACCAAGCCGTTCTCGGTCGCCGACATCCGCACGGCGGTGGCGGACGCGCTGGCGGCGAAGAAGGGGTAGCGGCGTCGGGGCGCCACGTATTCCGCTGTCATGCCCCGGCTTGACCGGGGCATCCAGTAGCCGCAGCCTCTCGATTGAATCACAACCGTGTCGGAGTACTGGATCGCCCGGTCAAGCCGGGCAATGACAGAGAACTCAAAAATCCTTCAGCAGCCGCTCGATGTAATCGAGCTCGATCTGCGGGCGCGAGCTGTCCCCCAAGCGGCGGCGGAGCTCCTCGAGGATGCGGCGGACGCGCTGGGCGTCGATCTCGCCGGGGATCTTGACCGTGTAGTCGTCGCTCAGATCGCGGCCGTGAAGTGGGCGACCGAGCGGATCGGTCTGATTGCCGCCGCTCTGCTGACGACCGGGCCGGTTGCCGGGGCCATCGCCCTGCCCGTCGCCATCGCCCTGCTGCATCGCCTCGGCCATCTTCTGCGCGCCCTTGCGCAAGGCCTCGAGAGCTTTCCCCTGCGAGTCCACGGCACCATCCGAATTGCCTTCGCCGAGCTGCGAGCCGGCATCGCCCATGGCCCCGTCGGCGGCGTCCAGACTGCCGTCGTCATCGCCCTGGTCACCGTCCTGATCGCCATCCTGGCCCGGCTGTCCCTGCTCGCCCTGCTGACCCTTTTGCCCCTTCTGGCCCTGGCTCTTCTGGCCCTTTTGCCCCTTCTGCGTGAGGCCGCGCTTGGCGAGCTCGTCCTGCAGCTTCTTCAGGCGGTCGCGCAGCGACTGCTGATCCTGCTGGAGATCCGACATCGACTGGTCGCCCTGCTGCTTGCCGCGCGAGCGCTCACGCCGGGAATCCTGCCCCTGCTTGAAAGTCTTGTCGCGCAATTGCTGCTGCTTGCGGATCATGTCGCTGAGCTCGTTGAGCGCCTGCTCCATGTCGCTGTCGCCGGATTGCCCGGGCTGCGCCATCTGGAGGTTTTCCATGATCTGCGCGAGCTGCTCGAGCAGGCGCTGGGCCGCCTCGCGATTGCCTTCCTTCGCGGCCTTCTCGATCTGCTTCAACAGCTCGTCGAGATCGCGCTGCGTGATGACGGAACGATCGCGATTGGAGGATTGGCTCTTTTCCGTCGCGCGCTTGTAGTCCTCGAGCTTCTGAATCGCATCGGATTGATTGTTCAGGCTCCGTCCGGACTCCTTTTGCCTGAGGCTGTCGCCGGACTCCTGCATCGCCTTTTCCGCGCTATCGAGCAGCGCATCGGGATCCTGGTCCTGCTGGGCCGAGACGGCAGCGGGGAAGCCTCCCAGGAGGAGGGCAAGACAGGCGATCGAGATCGCCTTCACGACTGGCACGCGCGCTAGCTTCCGCATTTCCGGTCCCGCGTAAACTGATTGGCGCCGTCCTCGCCCCCCTTCGCCCGGCTGTTCGCCGACTTCCGATAGGCCTGCAGCTGCTGGCGCAAGACGTCCTGCTGCTGCGCCAGCTCTTCGAGCTGCTCGGGCTTGGCATGCTGGGTCTTCTGTCGCAGCTCGACCGCCTTGTCGAGGATGAGCTGAACCTCTGCCGGGAAAGGCTGCCGGGGTCCAAGCGGATTCTGCTCGGCGCGCCGGGCGAGATCGCGCACCTTGCCGGCCATCGCCTCGCGAAGCTTTTGCGTCAGCGCTTTGATCTCGTCCTCGCTGGCGCCGCGTTCCAGCGCCCGCTTGAGCGCGTCCTGAGCCGAGCGCAGCGCGGCGTTGACGCTGCCGGCGACACCGTCGTCCTCGATGGTGACCGCGAACGCCCACATGCTTCCCACTACATCGCGCAGCGCGTCGTCGGTGCGGGCGGCTTCCAGCTGCAGCGCCAGACTGCGCAGGCCGAGATAGCAGCCCGCATCCGGCGTGAACAATTCGGGTGCGATCATCAGCGCGTCGAGGGCGGCGTAGACATCCGAATTCTTGTTGGCGTCGAGCGCCAGGATGCGGCGCTGCTCGACCAGCGCGCGCGCGAGCAAGTTGGTGAACAGCCGCTCGGGCAGGCGCATGTTGAAGGGCTCGCTCTTGGCCTCGTTGCCGGCCTCGTCCTTGGCGGTGAGGGTCAGCGTGACATCGGCACCGGCATAGGGATCCTCGCTGAGGTCCTTCACCGTCTGACCGACGCCGTTGCGGGTGCGCGCATTCGGCAGCACGAGCGGGAATTGCGGCGGCTGGAATAGCGGCCGCGCGGCGGCCTTGGTGTCGGCCTCCTTGCTGCCATCCTTGACACCATCTTTGGTATCGGCGGCACGCAGGCCGATTTGCGCATCGGCGCCGGTGACGCCGTAATCGTCCTCGATCTTGTAGGTGAGCTGGAGTCCGCCACGGGCCTGGCGCTCGGGATCCTTGGCCAGCGCGATCGTCGGCGCGCGGTCCGGCGTTGCCGCAAACGCCCATTGCGGCTGGCCGGAGGGCGCGCGGACATGCGCGGTGCCGTCGCCGCTGATGGCAAAACGCTTCTCGTTGGTGCCCTTGGGCGCGGCTTCGGTGGGCGCTACTTCCTTGAGGCCGCCGGAGACGACAACATCAAGGCTGCCGCCGGAGGAGCGAACGATCAGGGTCGAGCCGGCGGGAACGGCAAGCGGACCGCTGGCCGGCAGCGCGGCGGCCTCCTTGTTCGCGGCCGACAGAATGACCGGCGGCTTGCCGGTGTAGAGCGGCGGCGTGACCCAGGCATCGACGCGAACATTCGTCGGGGCCAGCACGCCGTTCCAGTGGAAGGCGGCCCCGAGCCGCATCGCACGCTCGTCGCCGGCAGCGAAGAAGGTCGCAACCAGCATCACCATGACCAGCGCGCGCAGCGCCCAGGGATCATGCAGAGCGAGCCGGGGCTTCGGCAGACCGGCGCGGATGCGCTTGATCGAAGCCAGCGTGCGCTCACGCTGCGCCCGCCACAAGGCCTGCGCAACCGGGTCCTGCGAGCTCAGCGTGTCCGTCAGCGTGGTGGCCGGCCGGTGACGGATGCCGGAGCCGCGGTCGAGTCGGGCCAGCGCCTCCTCGCGGCTCGGCCAGCGGAAGCGACTCAACGGGAACAGGGTGACAATCGCGACGCCGGCGAAAACGACGAGACCGATGGCGCGGGCAATGGACGGCAGCGCCAGCCAGAGGCCGGCCCAGGACACCACCAGGAACAGACCGACGACGGTGAGAAGCCGCGCCAAATTTGGCCAGGCACGCTCCCACGCGATGGCATAAGTGGCCCGCTGCAGGGCTTGCGCCAGCTTCAGCCGCGACAGAGCGTCGCCATCGCGGATCGGGTCTGACGGGTCGGGGGTGACGCCGTTCAATCAACTCTCCAGGTTGCCCGGTAGAGAAGCGTACCACAACGGCAGCACTGAGGCATCCGTTCCTGTACGGGAGACACCCCTTTTCCCGCATAACACGAGGACGTGACTGGCCCGCCGCAACCCCGTAATTTCCGCGCCGACAGCCAAGGAAAACAAAGGAAACACCATGGACAAGAAGATGCACGACAAGGGCCTGGAAGTCCGCAAAGCAGTGTTGGGCGAGGCCTATGTCAACAACGCCCTGAAGACCGTCGACGACTTCAACCGTCCGTTCCAGGAGATGCTCAACGAATATTGCTGGGGCACGGTGTGGGGCCGCGAGGAGCTGCCGCGCAAGACCCGCAGCATGCTCAACATCGCGATGATCGCGATCCTCAATCGTCAGCACGAATTCCGCGCGCATCTGAAGGGTGCACTCACCAACGGCGTCAGCCGCGACGAGATCCGCGAGATCCTGATGCAGGTCGCAATCTATGGCGGCATGCCGGCCGCGGTTGACAGTTTTCGAATCGCGCGCGAGGTGTTCGCTGAGATCGACGGCAAGGCGTGAGGGGTGCCGGCGTGAAGGACGGGGACGCGACGTCCCCATGTCGTCCTGGCGAAAGCCGGACCCATAGCCACTGGCAGGTGTGGTTACGGGCACTCGGAGTTGCCACTTCGCGCCAAAACGTCTCCCTGGGGTAATGGGTCCTGGCTTTCGCCAGGAAGACACCGAGGATGGATACGGGCCGATCAACAACAACGAATAATCACCACAAGGAAACACCATGGACATCGGATTCATCGGCCTCGGAAATATGGGTTTCCCGATGGCACGGCGGCTGATCGAGGCCGGCCACCGGCTCGTCGTATTCGACACGCGCCAGGAGGTCGTCGACAAGCTGGTGGCGCGCGGCGCCACTGCGGCGACGTCGCCGAAGGACGTCGCCGACCAGGTCGAGACCGTCATGGCGAGCCTGCCTTCGCTGCAGGCTTCGCTCGCGGTTGCGACGGGGCCGAACGGCGTGATCGAGGGAAGCCGCGTCAAACGCTTCGTCGATCTCTCCACCGTCGGCTCAGCGATGGCGGTGAAGATTCACGGCCTGCTCGCCAAGCATGACATCGTGCAGATCGATTGCCCAGTTTCCGGCGGCGTCGGCGGCGCCGAGAAAGGCACTCTCGCGGTAATGGTCTCGGGGCCGAAGACCGAGTTCGAGCTGCTCAAGCCCGCGCTCGACGTCATCGGGAAAGTGTTCTTCATTGGCGAGAAGCCCGGCGCGGCGCAGACCATGAAGCTCGCCAACAACTTCTTGTCGGCCACCGCGATCGTGGCGACCTCGGAAGCGGTGGTGATGGGCGTCAAGGCGGGGCTCGATCCCGCCGTGATGATCGACGTCATCAATGCCGGCTCCGGCATGAACACCGCGAGCCGCGACAAGTTTCCGCGCTCGGTGCTGCCGCGCAGCTTCGACTTCGGCTTCGCCACGGGATTGATGGTGAAGGACGTGCGGCTGGCGCTGGAGGAGATGAAGCAGCTCGGCCTGTCGATGGAGGTCGCGGAGGCGGTCTGCCGGTTGTGGGAGACGGTCATCAGCACGGAAGGCGCCGAGTCCGATTTCACCGCGGCGATCAAGCCGATCGAGAAGAGGGCGGGCGTTGTGGTGGGCGGCAGGCCACCCGGCTAGCGCCAACACGACAGCGCAGCGCCGACGACCGGCGCTGCGCTGTCCTCCTTGGATCGATCTGCTACGAGCGGCGTCTGCCAAGTTCCGGAAGGTCGATCGGCTGCTCCAGTTGCAGGGAGGCCGAGCCCCCGCTGCATTTGATATACTTCTCGTCGCACCTGCGCATGCACCGTCTCTCGCTCGAGCATTTCGCAGAGGTATTGTTGCAGCTGACCCACGTAATGTCGCACCGTGTGACCCGGGCCGACGCGACGCCGGAGAGTCCGAGCACGAAGGCCACGCTGCAAGCTACGAAAAGCATGCGAAGCAGGCCGGCGCCGGCGAGTGAATCGTTCATTCGATCTCCTGTGTTGGCCGGGCACGTCTGCGCCTGCGGCCGGGTTTTTGACGAAGACGCAGTTCAAGCCTTGGCGAGATAGGGGATCGTGCCGGCCAAGTCCGTATCGTCGATCAACTGGAAGCGGCTCTCGCTGCCGCCCCTGCGCGCTGCCGCGAATCGGCCGTAGGCGGGATCAGTAACGAAGGACTCCGCCGCTTTCGCCGTGGGAAAAGACATGATCGCGATCAGCGATGTGTCGAGAGGGGCACCTTCAAGAGTTTTCACATTGCCGCTGCGGGAAAGATACTTGCCGCCATGCTTGTGCACCAGCTCGTGGACGGACGCGGCGTAGTCCGGCACCCACTTTCCGTCAGTCACTTTGATGTCCGCGATCAGATACGCTGTCATGTCGTGTCTCCTGGCTCGAGTTCAGCTCCGCGTTGAAGGGCGGGCATCACTTGGTGCCAGAACACGGCGCGGACTTGCCAGTACGGGAACTGTAGCGGGGCGATACAAATACTGAATTGCGCCGCCCTGGATCAGCTCGCCAGCTTGCGTTCCTTGGCGAACGGGCTAAGGCCGAGCCAACTTTGCATGGCCGCGGCAAGCTGCCGATCGCCGGTGAGCAGCATCCGCCGGCTTGCGGCGGCCGCCCGCACGGAATCGAGTCCCATCCAGATCGCCGTCATGGTGCGCAGATCAACCGACACGTAAAGGTCAACGTCGAAACCGGGATCAATCGAGCAGAGGTCGACACTGTCGTCGGGATCGACGATCAGCCACCACAATCGCTGCGTCGAAGGTAATTCCGGATACGCGAACTGCAGCACGCTGCGGCGGGTCGGCATCGGCGTCGTGTTCAAATTCCGCCGCATGTCCCACATCAACAGCTGGACATCGAGATGCTGAAGCGACAGATCCGACTCGATGCGGCGCTGGCCCCAGATGCCGAACGCCTCGACGATGGGGCCGAGTTCGCGTCCGGAAGCGGTCAGCTGATACTCGATCACGCCGCGCTCGGAAGCCGACGGCTGGCGGATGATGATGCCTGCAGCTTCGAGTTCCTTGAGGCCCTGGGAAAGCAGCGCAGGCGACATGCGGGGAACGCCGCGGCGCAACTCGTTGAACCGGGTCGAGGCGGCGACGAGTTCACGTAGCAGCACGACGGTCCAGCGCGTGCACAATATCTCGGCCGCCATCGCGACCGGACAGAACTGCCTGTAGCTGCCGATGGTCATGCGGGCCTCCGTGACAAGCGAAGGCGCAACCTTAGGGCCGCGGCGCGCGGCTTCCTAGTTCAGTTTCTGTATCAGCAGCGATTCATTCTCTGAACTGGCCGCGGACCGTGGTGAGCGTCTATTCGACCGGCATTGGCAAGCCGGCCGCCGCAATCGCGGCCCGCCGGACACAGGAGATTACCATGAAGAAATACGATTCAACGGCTTCCAGATTGCTCGTTTCGGTTCGCAGCGCCGCGATTTGCACCCTCGGCCTGGGCGTCGGCGTCATGCCGGCGCCCGCAGCCAATCTGACGAGGAGCATCGAGGTCAGCAGTGCTGCGGCCGAGGTGTGGTCCGTCATCGGGCCGTTCTGCGCGATCAAGGATTGGCTGCCGCCGGTGGGGCAGTGCATTGCGGACGGCAAGTCGCCGCCAACCCGGACGCTCGTCACCAGGGACGGCAAGGCCTCGTTCGTGGAGACGCAGACTGCGCGGAACGACAAAGACTACAGCTATTCCTACGCGTTCCTGTCGAGCCCACTGCCGGTGAGCCAGTACAAGTCGACCATCAAGGTCACGGCAAAGGGTGAAGGCGCATCGGTGGTGACATGGACCGGCATCTACACGCCCGACCCGGGGCGGGAGAAGGAAGCGGTCGATGCCCTCGGCGGCGTCTATGATTCCGGCCTCGCCGCAATCAGGGACCGGTTCAAGAAGTAGGGTCAATGCAGCGATGGGCGCAGCGCTAGCTGCGCTCATCGTGGACAATCACAGCCTCATAGCCACGGCGCCGGCGTATCCATCGCGATCAATTGCTCGACCTCGATGCGCGGACGCACGACCGCGTACTGGTCGCCCTTCACCAGCACTTCGGGCACCAGCGGCCGCGTATTGTAGGTGCCGGCCTGCACTGCGCCGTAGGCGCCGGCGGTCATGATGGCGATGAGGTCGCCGGGCTTTGGCGTCGGTAGCGTGCGATCGAGTGCGAGATAGTCGCCGGTCTCGCAGACCGGGCCGACGACGTCGGCCATGATGGTCGCGGCCCCCGTCGCAGGCTGCGTCACCGGCAGAATGTCGTGATGGGCCTCGTACAGCGTCGGGCGGATCAGATCGTTCATGGCGGCGTCGATGATGACGAAGTTCTTGCCGTCACCGTGCTTCACATAGATCACCTTGGCGACCAGGATGCCGGCATTGCCGACGATCATGCGGCCCGGTTCGAACATCAGCGTGCAGCCGAGATTGTGGCTGACGCGCTTGACCATCGCGGCATAGGCTTCGGGCGCCGGCGGCGCCTCGCGGTCCATGTAATAGGGAATGCCGAGACCGCCGCCGAAATCGACATGCGAGATGTTGTGGCCGTCGGCACGCAGCGTCTGCACGAATTCGGAGAGGATGCGGAACGCGATCTCCATCTTGGAGAGGTCGGTGATCTGGCTGCCGATATGCACGTCGGTGCCTGTGACCTCGATGCCCGGCAGCTTCGCGGCGCGGGCATAGACCTCGCGGGCATGCGCGATCGGGATGCCGAACTTGTTCTCGGACTTGCCGGTCGAAATCTTCGCATGCGTGCCGGCATCGACGTCAGGATTGACACGGATCGAGATCCGCGCGGTCTTCCCGGTCTCGGTCGCAAGGCGCGACAGCAGCTCGAGCTCGGGCTCGGATTCGACATTGAGGCAGAGGATGTCGGCCGCCAGCGCAGCGCGCAGCTCGGCTTCCGTCTTGCCGACGCCGGAGAACAGGATCTTGCTTGCTGGAATGCCGGCGGCCAGCGCGCGCTTCAATTCGCCGCCGGACACCACGTCCGCGCCGGCGCCGAGCCTGGCCAGCGTGCGCAGCACCGACTGGTTGGAATTTGCCTTCATGGCGTAGCAGACCAGCACCTTCTCGCCCGCGAAGGCGTCGGTGAAAACGCGATAGTGCCGCTCGAGCGTCGCGGTCGAATAGCAATAGAACGGCGTGCCGACGGTTGCAGCCAGCTCGGACAGGTTCACCGCCTCGGCGTGCAGCACGCCGTTGCGATAGTCAAAATGATTCATGGCGTTGGCTCAGTTGCCCCAGCCTATCGGCTGGGTCTTTCGTCCAGGAGCGGGTCGAGGATAAACGGTTTCTTCCTGCCCTTGGTCGCCGCCGGTGCGGCGTCCGCGCCATAGGTGGGGTTGAACACGCTCGGCGTCTTCTGGGCTTCGGTCTCGGTATCGGTCGGCGGCGCGACGTTGGCCGTTGACGCGCTGGAGGCGGTCGGCGGCAGATCCAGCGGGCCCTTGCGGCCACAGCCGGCAAGCGCGAGCGCCGTCAGGCTCAAGACAATGATGGCCCACCCCGAGCCGGCCGGGCGAAACTTTGACGTCACGACGAAATCCCCACTACGCGCGGCGCACCATACAGAGATTGGCGCGCTCTGGCGAGACCCGGATGACCATGAAACATAAGCGAAATTTTGCTCCTCAGCCCAATTTTCGCTCTTTTTCCAGCCGCTTCAGCCAGGCCTTGGCCTGCGATGCCACGTTCTTCGGCGCGGTACCGCCGAAACTGGTCCGGCTCTTCACCGACGATTCGACCGAGAGCACGCCAAGCACGTCTTTCGTGATCTTCGCTTCGATTGCCTGCATCTCCCTCAGCGGCAGCTCGTGCAGCGCCACGCCGCCCTCGGCGGCTTTCGCGACGATGCGGCCGGTGACGTGATGGGCCTCGCGGAACGGCATCTTCAGCGTCCGCACCAGCCAGTCGGCAAGATCGGTCGCGGTGGCGTAGCCCTCGCCTGCAGCAAGCTTCATCTTCGCTTCATCAGGCACGAGATCTCGGACCATGCCGGTCATGGCGCGGATCGCGAGCGACAGCGCGGCGAAGCCTTCCATGGCGCCCTGCTTGTCCTCTTGCATGTCCTTTTGATAGGCGAGCGGCAGGCCCTTCATGACGATCAGCAGCCCATTGAGCGCGCCGATGACGCGGCCGGTCTTGGCGCGCACCAGCTCGGCGGCGTCAGGATTGCGCTTCTGCGGCATGATCGAGGATCCCGTGGTGAACTTGTCGCTGAGGCGGATCATGCCGACCAGCGGCGAGGTCCAGATCACGATCTCCTCGGCAAAGCGCGACATGTGCACGGCGCAGATCGAGGCCGCCGACAGCGTCTCCAGCACGAAGTCGCGATCGGAGACCGCATCGAGCGAGTTCGCCATCGGACGGTCAAAACCGAGCGCCTTCGCCGTGGCGTGACGGTCGATCGGGAACGAGGTACCGGCGAGCGCTGCAGCTCCGAGCGGGGACTCATTCAGCCGCTTGCGCGCGTCCTGGAAACGGCCGCGATCGCGCGCGGCCATCTCGACATAGGCGAGCAGATGGTGGCCGAAGGTCACCGGCTGCGCGGTCTGCAGATGCGTGAAGCCCGGCATGACCGTTCCGGCGTGCTCCAGCGCGCGCTCGACCAGCGCCTGCTGGAACGCGGCGAGCGAGGCGTCGGTCTCATCGAGGACATCGCGGACATAGAGACGGAAATCGGTCGCGACCTGGTCGTTACGCGAGCGCGCGGTGTGCAAGCGGCCGGCGGCAGGGCCGATCAGCTCGGACAGGCGGCTCTCGACATTCATGTGAATGTCCTCGAGCGCGCGCTTGAATTCGAAGGCGCCCTTGCCGATCTCTGACAAAATCGTGTCTAGACCCTTGCCGATATTTTTCGCATCAGAGTCCGTGATGATGCCCTGCGCGGCCAGCATCGCGGCGTGGGCCTTGGACGCGGCAATGTCCTGGGCAAAGAGGTGACGATCGACGTCGATGGAGACGTTGATCTCTTCCATGATCTCGTCGGGACGTTCCGAGAACCGGCCGCCCCACATCTTGTTGCTCATGATCCCCTGCTCACGCCTTGCCTGTGGCCGCCGCACGTTTGCTGACGGCTGCCAGCCGTATTAAGAGGCCTCTGATAGCCATATCTGCGACCGGATGACAAACGATATGCTCGACCCCAACGACAGGCTCGACCAAAGGACAGCACGGTCGGCCACGCGCCGTATCCCCGTGGTCATCGCCACCGTGGTGGTCGGGGGCCTGGCTGGCTTTGCCGCGCTGTACGGGCTGGGCCTGGGCCGGGCCCCCTCCGGCGATCCCACCTGCCGGGCCGCGGTGAACACCGCACAGAAGATCGCGCCGCTTGCCCATGGCGAGGTGGCGGCGCTGACCATGGCGACCGCACCGCTAAAGCTGCCGGACCTGGCCTTCGAGGACGCCGACGGCAGGCCGAAGAAGCTGTCGGATTTCCGCGGCAAGACGCTGCTGGTGAACCTCTGGGCCACCTGGTGCGTGCCCTGCCGCAAGGAAATGCCGGCGTTGGACGAGCTCCAGGGCAAACTTTCGGGCCCGAATTTCGAGGTGGTGGCGATCAATATCGACACCCGCGACCCCGAGAAGCCCAAGACGTTTCTGAAAGAGGCCAATCTCATCAGGCTCGGCTATTTCAGCGATCAGAAAGCCAAGGTTTTTCAGGATCTTAAGGCGATAGGCCGGGCCTTGGGCATGCCCACCTCGGTGCTGGTCGATCCTCAAGGCTGCGAGATCGCGACGATCGCGGGGCCGGCGGAATGGGCGAGCGAGGATGCGCTCAAGCTGATCCGGGCTGCGACGGGCAAAGCCGCAGCGTCGTTCTAAGCGATGATGTTTTAGGCGGTGACGTTGAGGTTGCTGCCGACGCCAGCGCCGACATTGGCAAGCGAGGGCTGTCCGGCGCCGAGCAGCGTCAGGACGGTGGATTTCTCCGCATCCGCGTTCTGCTTCATCAGCGTCGCCGAGATATTCGACTGCAGCGCGCCTTGCTGAGAGGCCAGCATGCTGCTGACCATCGCCATCATGTCCATTACGCAAACCCTCGTACCGGCGGTAACCTAGAGGCGGGCGGTTAACGGGACATGAATTGTCGCGAGTCGCCGTAAGGTAGGCTTTCTCCGTCTCCCGGCTCTGCTGCGTATCGCTAACGCGCTGCGCAATGTCCCGGCACGAAACCCCTTATCTCGTCGGAATCGGCTTGGCGCCGCGGTAGTCGTAAAAACCGCGCTGGGTCTTGCGACCGAGCCAGCCCGCCTCGACGTATTTCACCAGCAGCGGGCACGGGCGGTACTTGGAGTCGGCGAGGCCCTCATGCAGCACCTGCATGATCGACAGGCAGGTATCGAGGCCGATGAAATCAGCGAGCTCCAGCGGGCCCATCGGATGGTGCGCGCCGAGCTTCATCGCCGCGTCGATCGCCTCGACGTTGCCCACGCCTTCGTACAGCGTGTAAATCGCCTCGTTGATCATCGGCAGCAGGATGCGGTTGACGATGAAGGCCGGGAAATCCTCGGAGACCGCGACCTGTTTGCCGAGCTTGCCTACGAATTCCTTTGACGCCTCGAAGGTCTGGTCGTCGGTGGCGATGCCGCGGATCAACTCCACCAGTTCCATCAACGGCACCGGATTCATAAAGTGAATGCCGATGAAGCGTTCGGGCCGGTCAGTGGCGGCGGCCAGCCGCGTGATCGAGATCGAGGAAGTATCGGAAGCGACGATCGCCTCGGGCTTCAACACAGCGCAGAGATCGTGAAAAATCTTGCGCTTGACCTCTTCCTTCTCGACGGCGGTCTCGATCACGAGATCGCAGTCCGCGAGATCGTCCAGCTTCTCGCCGGCTACGATACGCGCCATCGCCTTGGCTTTGTCGTCCTCGCTGACGGCCTTCTTGGAGACCTGGCGCGTCAAATTGCCGTTGATCGTGGCCATGCCTGACTTGAGGCGGTCGGTCGAAATATCGTTGAGCACCACGTCGAAGCCGGCCAACGCAGCGACATGCGCGATGCCATTGCCCATCTGCCCCGCGCCGATCACGCCGACCTTCTTGATTACTGCCGCCATAATGTCATCCACCGGAACGGCGCGCTATCAACCGCGCCTGCCTATCCCCCTGAGCCGGGAGGTCTGATTTAATCAGAACCCGGCCTCGAAACCTAGATTGGATCGCTTCGAAGGCGTGTCCCGCGCCAAAGAAAACGCCTCAAAAAGCAACACCGGCCGGAGTTTATAGCTCCGGCCGGTGTTTAGCGCGTTTTACTTGCCGAGCTTGCCGAGTTCGGCCGTCAGCTCCGGAACCGCTTGGTAGAGGTCGGCGACCAGGCCGTAATCAGCGACCTGGAAGATCGGCGCGTCCTCGTCCTTGTTGATCGCGACGATCACTTTGGAGTCCTTCATGCCGGCCAGATGCTGGATCGCGCCGGAAATGCCGACCGCGACATAGAGCTCGGGGGCCACGACCTTGCCGGTCTGGCCGACCTGCCAGTCGTTCGGCGCATAGCCCGCATCCACCGCCGCACGCGAAGCGCCGACACCGGCGCCAAGTTTATCGGCGAGCGGCTCGATGTACTTTGCGAAGTTCTCGCGGCTCTGCATGGCGCGGCCACCGGAGACGATGATCTTGGCCGAGGTCAGCTCGGGACGGTCACTCTTCGCGACCTCCTCGCCGACAAAGGACGACAGGCCCGGATCGGCCGCCGCCGCGACGCTCTCGACCGACGCGCTGCCGCCTTCACCCGCTGCGGCGAAGGTGGAGGTGCGCACCGTGATGACCTTCTTGGCGTCCTTCGACTTCACCGTCTGGACGGCGTTGCCGGCGTAGATCGGGCGCTCATAGGTGTCGGGGGCGATCACCTTGGTGATCTCCGAGACCTGCATGACGTCGAGCAGGGCCGCGACGCGCGGCATCACGTTCTTGAAGCGCGAGGTCGCGGGCGCGACGATGGCGTCATAGGACGGCGCCAGCGAGACGATCAGCGCGGCCAGTGGCTCGGCCAGATCGTGCGCGTAAAGCGCGCCGTCGGCGAGCAGCACCTTCTTCACACCGGCGAGCTTTGCGGCGGCGTCCGCCGCGGCCTTGGCGTTCTCGCCGGCCACCAGAACCTCGACGTCCGCGCCGAGCGCGGCCGCCGCGGTCAGGGCCTTGTTGGTCGCATCCTTGAGCGACGCATTGTCGTGTTCGGCAATCAGAAGCGTCGTCATCAGAGCACCCCGGCTTCGTTCTTGAGTTTCGACACCAGCTCGGCGACGTCCTTGACCTTGACGCCCGCCTTGCGGCCCGCCGGCTCGGTCGTCTTGAGAACCTCGAGGCGCGCGGTGAGATCGACGCCATAATCGGCGGCAGTCTTGTCCGCAATCGGCTTCTTTTTGGCCTTCATGATGTTCGGCAGCGAGGCGTAGCGCGGCTCGTTGAGACGGAGATCGGTGGTGACGATCGCCGGTCCCTTCAGCTTCACGGTCTGCAAGCCGCCGTCGACTTCGCGGGTGACCTTGAAGTCGCTGCCTTCGACCTCGAGCTTCGAGGCGAAGGTCGCCTGCGACCAGCCGAGCAGCGCGGCCAGCATCTGGCCGGTCTGATTGCTGTCGTCGTCGATCGCCTGCTTGCCGAGAATGATGAGGCCCGGCTGCTCTTCGTCCGCAATCTTCTTCAGGATCTTGGCGACCGCGAGCGGCTCGACCGCACCCTCGGCCTTCACCAGGATGCCGCGATCGGCGCCCATGGCGAGACCGGTGCGGATCGTTTCCGACGCCTGCGCCGGTCCGATCGAGACCACCACGACTTCGGTCGCCTTGCCGGCTTCCTTCAGGCGCAGCGCTTCTTCGACCGCAATTTCGTCGAACGGGTTCATCGACATTTTGACGTTGGCGAGTTCAACACCCGATCCATCGCTCTTGACGCGGACCTTGACGTTGTAATCGACCACCCGCTTTACCGGCACCAAGACCTTCATCGATCCTCTTTCACTCAATCTGGGAGGGGGTTATCAACTGGCGCGGAACCTAAAGGCCTGATCCGGCCCGGTCAACGCGCGAAGGGGTCTAATTTTGGCGCCCAGAAATGCGCGGCCCAATGGGTCAGCGATTCTGGCCCGGAACCCAGAGCACGTCGCCGGCGCCGTCTTCGTTGACCGCGCGGCTGGCCACGAACAGGAAGTCCGACAGGCGGTTCATATACTGGATGCCAGCGGCACCAACAGGTTCGTCCGGCCGGGCCGCCAGTTCCACCATCACGCGTTCCGCTCTGCGGCAAATCGTACGGGCGACATGGAGGTAGGCCGCGGCTGGCGTGCCGCCCGGCAGCACGAAGGAGGTCAGGGGTGCCAGCTTGTCGTTGAGCGCGTCGATGTCGCGCTCGAGCCGCTCGACCTGGCTTGCCACCACCCGCAGCCGCTCCGCCTTGCCCTCACGTTCGGGCACCGCGAGGTCCGCGCCGAGGTCGAACAGATCGTTCTGGATGCGGCCAAGCATCGCGTCGAGCTCGGGCGCATCCCCGGTGTGAAGCCGGACCACGCCGATCGCAGCATTGGTCTCATCGACCGTCCCATAGGCCTCGATGCGCAGATCGTATTTCGGCCGGCGCTCGCCCGAGCCGAGCGCTGTCGTGCCGTCGTCACCGGTTTTCGTATAGATGCGGTTGAGCACGACCATGTTAACGCCCCATCGCCCACACGGCGGCCATCGCGATGACGATCGCCACGAACTGAAGCAGCACGCGCCAGCGCATCAGCTTCTGCGAGGTGTTGGGCGAGCCGCCGCGCATCATGTTGATGAGACCGAGCAGCAGCACCAACGCCACGGCGCCGACCGCAATCGGCAGGATGAAAGTACTCAGGAGAGATGCCATTCGAGGGTAAATAACACCCTCCGCGCCGGTCCGCCATGGCGTTCCCGATCTGGCTTTTAAGCCAATAATATCAGAAGCTAGCTGGATGAATCTGGATTTGCGCCAATTGCCTATCCTCTTGACCTGTCCCCGCCTGCGGGGAGAGGTCGGAATGCGTTTCCCGCGCGCGGGAAGCGGAAGCAGCAACAGCAGTGCAGGTGGTGCGTGAAGGCAATCCGCACCATCTACCTTGTCGTAATGGACGCGTTCTACACGTTCCTCGCCGATGACGGCTGGGCGATCGCGAGCCACATCGCGCTGTCGACGCTGATGGCGCTATTCCCGTTCCTGATCGTCCTGACATCGCTCGCCGGCTTCTTCGGCTCCAAGGAACTCGCCGATCAGGCTGCGAGCCTCATGCTCCAGGTCTGGCCCAAGCAGGTCGCGGATTCGATCTCGGGGGAAGTCCACGACGTGCTGACCACGACCCGCACCGGCCTATTCACCATCGGCGCGGTGCTGTCGGTCTACTTCGCCTCCAACGGCGTCGAGGCGCTGCGGGTCGCACTGAACCGCGCCTATGCGGTCGTGGAGATGCGGCCCTGGTACTGGCTACGGCTGGAATCGATCGCCTACACGCTGATTGCGGCCTTCACCGCGCTCGCCATGGCATTCCTGATCGTGCTCGGGCCGCTGCTCATCGAGGCCGCGCGTGCGCACATCCCGCTGTTCGTTGAATCCAACGAGAGGATCCTCACCTGGCTGCGCTACGGCATCACCGTTGGCGCGTTGGTGGTGGCGCTGATGATCCTGCATACCTGGCTGCCGGCGGGACGGCGCCGGTTCCTCCAGATCCTGCCCGGCATCGTCTTCACCATCGTGGCGTCGCTGATCTCGGGCATCGTGTTCGGGCAATATCTGGCGCGCTTCGCCAATAATTATGTGACGATGTATGCGGGGCTCGCCTCGGTGATCATCGCGCTGGTGTTCCTGTATTTCATCGCCGCGATCTTCGTTTACGGCGGCGAGCTCAATGCCGCGATCATCAAGTCGCGGCTTCCTCACGGCGTGTCGCTGCAAGCAGCGCAGTCGCTAGCGCCCGCGGAGACACGGGCTTGACCAGAAATGCGTCGGCGCCGGCCTCGCGTGAGGCGACTTCGTCTTCGCCGCGACCTGACACCCCGATGATGGGGATCTGAGCCAGCGGCGTCGCCATGGTGCGGATCCGCCTGATCGCCTCGACGCCGTTGATGCCCGGCAGCACCATATCCATCAGCACCGCGTCGAAGGCGCCCTGCGCGAGCCGGTTCACCGCGTCCTCGCCGCGCCCGATGAATTCGGCATGATGACCGAGCTCGGTCAGGATGGTGTTGAGCACGACGCGGCCGAACGGATTGTCCTCGACGCTGAGCAAGCGCAGCGCCGGGACCGCATCCATCTCGGCTTCGCCCTTCGACTTGCGGGACTTGCCCGATCCCGTGGCACACACCGACACCGTCAACGTAAAGGTGGCGCCGCCGCCGGGCCGAGGGGCGACCGTGATGTCGCCGCCCATCGCGCGCGCCAATTGCTTCACCGACGACAGGCCCAGGCCGGCGCCGCCGAAGCGCGAGGCAATGGTGACATTCGCTTGGGTAAACGGCCGGAACAACCGTTTGATCTCGGGCATGGTGAGGCCGATGCCGCTGTCGGACACCGCGAAGGCGACACCGACGCTGCCTTTGCCCTTTGCTTTACCTTTGCTCTTGCCCTTGACGGAACGCCAGGGAGCGACCGTGAGCGCCACGCCACCGTGCTCGGTGAATTTCACGGCATTGTCGATCAGGTTCTCGAGCGCGGCGCGCAGGCGGACGGGATCACCGACCACCAGCCCCGGCAGCTTCTCCGAGATATCGACCTCGGCCTGGAGACCCTTGGCCGCGGCGCGACCGGCCAGCGAATCGCCGGCGTTGCGGGCGAGCGTCCGCAGGTCGAACAAATCCTGCCGCAGCGAGCTTCCACCCCCGACCCCCTTCCCGGTCCCCTTGCCACTTCGGGCGGCATCGACGAACAGGGTGGCAAGGTTCGCCAGATGCTCGGCCCCGGCCTTGATCGTGTCGGCCCAGCGTCTTTCCCGTTCCCCGAGATCCGAAGTCGCGAGCAGGTCGCTGATCGCGAGAATGCCGGTCAGGGGGGTGCGGACCTCATGGGCAAAGGCGGCAAGCGCGGCCTGGACGACGTCCGGCTCGACCCGCTTGGTGCTGCGCTTGCGCAACCGGGCGGTCGGCCCGGAGCGCTTCCGAGCCACTCGCTTGGACGTCCGCGTAGTGCGCGCTGCGCGCGTTTTCGCCGCCATAACTCCCCTTCGAAGTATCCCCTTCGAACCCCGCGCTGTCAGGCGAGCATGGCACGGCGGAACACCCGGAGTCACGGCGCCGTTTGGCTAACCCCCAGAGAAACTTAACCTAATCCCACCAACCGGCGGATACCGGCCGGCGTGGCGCCGCCGGCGCGCAGTTCACGAAGGCCGGTCGAGCTGGTTGATTTCGACAGCTTCCGGCCGCGCTCGTCGCGAAGTAGCCCATGGTGGCGGTAGACGGGTTCGGGCAGGTGGAGCAGAACCTGAAGCAGACGGTGGACCGAAGTGGCGTGGAACAGGTCCTGGCCCCGCACGATCTCGCTGATGTCCTGGAGCGCATCGTCGACAACAACGGACAGATGGTAGCTCGTCGGCGTCTTCTTGCGGGCCACAATGACGTCGCCCCAGGCTTCTGGCCGCGCCGGGACGACGCCACGCTCACCATCCGGCCCCTCGCCCAGTTCGTTCCAGCTCAGGCCCACAGCGCGGCGGCAGGCGGCTGCCATGTCGAGCCGAAGCGCATAAGGCGCACCGGTGTCGATGAGGCGGTCGCGCTCGTCCGCGGACAGCGATCTGGCGGCGCCGGGATAGAGCGGCACGCCGTCGGGATCGCGCGGCCACGGCCCATCCGCTTCACGCGCCGTAACCAGCCTTGCGATCTCGGCGCGGCTTTCGAAGGCTGGATAGACCAGGCCGAGCGCCGAGAGCCTGTCCAGCGCCGTCCGATACGCATCGAGATGCTCCGACTGCCGCCGCACCGGCGTCTCCCAGGCGATGCCGAGCCAGGCGAGGTCTTCGTAGATCGCTGTCTCATATTCCGGCCGGCAACGCGTCGCGTCGATGTCCTCGATCCGCAGCAACAGCCGCCCACCGGTCTCGCGCGCGCGGTCGGAATTGAGCAGCGCGGAATAAGCGTGGCCGAGATGCAGGTAGCCATTCGGGCTGGGGGCAAATCGGAAAACGGGTGGCGACATGCTTCGGAACTCATCATGGCCGGGCATAGCCGTCTAGACGGATGGCGTCGCTTCCGCTCGCCTGTGTCCCGGCCATCCACGTTCTTCGGAGCGGCGCACCGATCGTGTCAAGGTCCCCGAGAATGCGATGATCACCAGCCGTGCTAACAATGATGCACGTTGGAAAGACGTGGATGGCCGGGTGAAAGCCCGGCCATGACGCCGGAGAGAGTTGACGATTGCCATGACCATCCACCTCGAAACCCAATCCGATCTCGAAGAGGCCGTCCACGCGCTGGTCAAGCGCGATCCGCGCCTGAAGCCAGTGCTGGCGACTGCCGGCATGCCGGCGTTGCGGCGGCGCGAGCCGGGTTTTGCGGGGCTTGCCCACATCGTCTGCGGGCAACAGCTCTCGACTGCGAGCGCCGCGGCGATCTGGGGACGGTTGTCCGCCGCGTTCGATCCGTTCGACCACGAGGCTGTCCGCCGCGCCCGCACCGACCGGCTGGGGCGGCTCGGCCTGTCCGCCGCCAAGATCAAGACGCTGAAA
This sequence comes from Bradyrhizobium sp. CAR08, assembly GCF_052871955.1. NCBI lineage: Bacteria > Pseudomonadati > Pseudomonadota > Alphaproteobacteria > Hyphomicrobiales > Nitrobacteraceae > Bradyrhizobium > Bradyrhizobium sp. CAR08. The sequence goes on along the minus strand of NZ_JBIXJX010000005.1, from coordinate 105,436 downwards.
CATCTCGCGCGCGAGATCACCGCAGAACGGCTGAACCTCGACGTGCTCGCGGAAGAAGACGCCGATGCCGCGCATCACACGTTGATCGCACTGCCCGGCATCGGACCCTGGACCGCGGACGTCTATCTGCTGTTCTGCCTCGGCCATGGCGACGCCTGGCCGGCCGGCGACCTCGCCGTGCAGGAAGGCATCCGCATCGGGCTCGGCTTGCAGGCGCGGCCAACGGAGAAGCAGATGGCGCCGCTCGCCGAACCCTGGCGCCCCCTGCGCGGAGCGGCGGCACATCTGTGGTGGAGCTATTATCGCGCGGTGAAAAAACGCGAAGGCGTCATCGCGGGATCAGCCTAGAGCTAGTTCCGTTCCGATGGAATCGGAACGGGGCTCTAGTGTTTTGTTTTGACGCGTTTTCTTGACGCGAACCGGTGTCCACTTCGCTCGAAAACGCTCTAGCCCCGCAGCCTGACGCGATCGGTCCGGGCGCAATCGGCGACGAAGTCGATGACGGCCCGCACCGCCGGCAGTTCGACGAGGTCGGGATGGGCGAGCAGCCACAGGTCCGCCACGCTGGCGAGCTTCTGCGGCGCGACACGCACAAGATCGGGATAGCTTTCGGCGACAAAGCACGACAGGGCGGAGATTCCGAGTCCGGCGCGGACCGCCGCCAGCATGTCGCCCTGGGACGAGCAGCGCATCACCACCCAGGCCTGACGCGTGACGACGTCGCTCCAGCGCGCAAGCTGGAGATTGGAGGTCTGATCGGCGAAACCGATGACGCTGTGCCCCTTCCACTCGCCGCGCCGTTCCGGCAAGGACCGCCCGCCGGCGTAGCCGCGCGAGGCGTAGAATCCCGTGCCGAGACGGCCGATCTTGCGGCCGACCAGATTTTCCTCGCCGCTGTCGAAGGGGCGCAACACCACGTCCGCCTCGCGCCGGCGCACGCTCGCCGGAAACGGATGGGTGATGATCTCGAGCTGGACGTGATCGTGCGCGCGCAGGAACGCAGGCAGGCGCGGCATCAGCCAATGCGAGGCCAGCGTTGCGCCGATCGATAGCTTGACGGTCCCGCGCGCCTTATGCCCTCCGGCCGAGACTGCCGTCTCCGCCCGCAGCGCGGCCGCCGCCATTACCTCGGCGTGCTCGCGCAGCGTCCGTCCATCCGCCGTCAGCGCAAGGCCGTCGGCGGCACGCGCCACCAGCCTGGTGCCGAGCTGGGCTTCCAGCGCCGCAATCTTGCGGCTGACGGTGGGATGGCTGCTGTGCAGCCGGCGCGCCGCGCCGGTGAAGCTGCCGGTATCGGCGACCGCGAGGAAGGTCTTGCAAAGGTCCCAGTCCATGAGCGGCCTCTGTTCAAATCTGAATAGTCGCCGTTCAATATTGAACGATAGGAGGCCCCACTCCAACCCCTATAATGACGTCAAATGAAACATGGGCGGCAACTCGCCCGCGACAATCAAAGAAGGAAACGCCTCGTCATCCGCCTGCCGGCGGGCTGCGTTTCCGGGAGGACATTATGGCGCTGCCCGCTCTCTTGAAGGATTCGCTCGAGCTGCCCGTGGTCGGCTCGCCGCTCTTCCTCGTCTCCGGCCCTGAGCTGGTGATCGCCCAGTGCAAGGCCGGCGTGGTCGGCTCGTTTCCGGCACTCAATGCCCGTCCGGTGGAAAAGCTCGACGAATGGCTGAGCCGCATCGAGGACGAACTCGGCGAATACAAGTCGCGCAATCCCGGCAAGAAGGTCGCACCCTACGCCGTCAACCAGATCTGCCACGCCTCCAACGACCGGCTGATGAAGGACATGGAGACCTGTGTGAAGCACAGGGCGCCCATCATCATCACCTCGCTGCGACCGCCCGCCGAGCTCGTCGAGGCCGCACACTCGTACGGCGGCCTCGTGTTCCACGACGTCATCAACGTCAAGCACGCGCGCAAGGCCGCCGAGCAGGGCGTCGACGGTCTGATCCTGGTCTGCGCCGGCGCTGGAGGACATGCAGGAACGCTCTCGCCTTTCGCACTGGTACGCGAGGTCAAACAATGGTTCGACGGTGCGATCCTGCTGTCGGGCGCAATCAGCGACGGCTTCGCGATCGCCTCCGCGCTGACGCTGGGCGCCGACCTCGCCTATATGGGCACGCGCTTCATCGCGACGAAGGAAGCCAACGCTGACGAAGCCTACAAGTCGGCGCTGACGCAGCACACCGCGCATGACATCGTCTACACCAACCTCTTCACCGGCGTGCACGGCAACTATCTCGGGCCTTCGATCGCCGCGGCCGGGCTCGATCCGGACAATCTGCCGGCGGCCGACAAGACGAAGATGAATTTCGGCTCCGGCGGCAACATGAAGTCCAAGGCGTGGCGCGACATCTGGGGCTCGGGCCAGGGTATCGGCCAGATCGCCGACGCGCCGCCGGTCGCCGAGCTCGTCGACCGGATGAAACGGGAATTCGACCAGGCCCGACAGGATTTCCTGATGCGCGTCAGCGCCTGACGTCTCGGACCGACAATAAAACGGGAGGACACCATGAAGCTGGCAGCCGCACTGATCGGGATGTCGTTGCTGATGCTCGCCGGCGGCAGCGCCCATGCCGAAGGCAGCGACGAGATCCGCATCGGGCAGACCCTGCCCTACAGCGGCCCGGCCTCCGGCTTCGGCGCGATCGGACGGACGCAGGAAGCGTTCTTCGAGAAGGTCAATGCCGAAGGCGGCATCAACGGCCGCAAGGTCAAGTTCATCACGCTGGACGACGCCTATTCGCCGCCGAAGACCGTCGAGCAGACCCGCAAGCTGGTGGAGCAAGAAGAGGTGCTGATGATGTTCGGCTCGCTCGGCACCGCCACCAACAGCGCCGTGCAGCGCTATCTCAACGCCAAGAAAGTGCCGCAGCTGTTCGTGCTCTCCGGCGCCACCAAATGGGCCGATCCGCAGAAGAACCCGTGGACCATGCCGGGCATGGCGGCCTACGAATCCGAGGGCGTGGTCTATGCCAAATACATTTTGCAGGCCAAGCCCGACGCCAGGATCGCGATCCTCTCGCAGAACGACGATTTCGGCCGCGACTATGTCGCCGGCTTCAAGCGAGCGCTCGGGCCTAAGGCCGCAAGCATGATCATCGCGGAAGCGAGCTACGAGACCAGCGCGCCGACGATCAGCTCGCAACTCTCGACCTTGAAGGCCTCGGGCGCCAACGTGCTGTTCGGCGTCGTGCTCGGCAAGTTCACCTCGCAAATGGTCAAGGGCGTGGCCGAGATCGGCTGGAAGCCGGAGCTGTTCTTCGTGCCGACCTCGGCGTCGTCGATCTCTTTCCTGGAACCGGCAGGGCTCGACAACGCGGTCGGCCTGATCTCGTCGAGCAATCAGAAGGACACGATGGACCCGCAATGGGTCGACGATCCCGGCGTGAAGGAATACTTCGCCTTCATGAAGCGCTACATGCCGGCCGCGGACCTCTCCAACTCCAACTACGCCGCGGGCTATCACTATGCCACGCTGCTGATGACGGTGCTGAAGGGGTGCAAGGATGATATCAGCCGCGACAACATCATGCGCCAGGCGGCCTCGTTGAAGGATGTGAAGCTGCCGCTGCTGCTGCCGGGAATGGCGGTTACGACCGGCCCCGACGACTATCTGCCGTTCCAGCAGCTTCAGCTCCGGCGCTTCAATGGCAAGAGCTGGGTCGGCTTCGGCGACGTGCTGGATGATCGCTAGACGAGCGGGATGAGGAGACGCCATGATCATCAGCGGCGAACGCCAGATCAGCTATGACGACATCCGGGCTCGGATCAGGCGGGCGATGAGCGGCTTCCGCGCCCTGGGGCTTGCCGAGGCCGCGCCGGTCGCGATGATGCTGCGCAACGATTTCGCTCTGTTCGAGGTGGTTGCGGCCTCGGCCGCGCTGGGCAGTCCGGTGGTGCCGATCAACTGGCATTTGAAGGCCGAGGAGGTCCGTTACATCCTGGCCGACAGCGGGGCGAAGATCCTGGTCTGCCACGCGGATTTGCTGCCGCAGATCCGTGACGGCGTACCGGCGGATGTCCTTCTCCTGGTCGTCGCGACGCCGCCCGAACTCGCAGCGACCTTTTCGATCCCTGGGGAACTGACCGAGATCCCGGTGGGACTGACCGATTGGGACCGCTGGCGCGACGACCATCCGCAGGCGCAGGAGCCGCCGCGGCGGGCCGCAGCGATGATTTATACATCCGGCACCACGGGCATGCCGAAGGGCGTGCGGCGCATGCCGATGCAGCCCGAACAGGCGGCCGCCTCCGAACGCGTGGGCGGGATTGCCTATGGCATCAAGCCGCGGGAAGACCAAATCGTGCTGATCAACGGCCCGATGTATCACTCGGCGCCGCATTCCTACGGCATGCTGGCGTTCCGCAGCGCTTGCACCATCATCCTCCAGGCGCGGTTCGATGCCGAGGAGCTGCTGGCGCTGATCGAGCGCCACCGCGTCACGCACATTCACATGGTACCGACCATGTTCGTCCGGCTGCTGCGGTTGCCCGAAGCGGTCAGGCAGCGCTACGACCTGTCGTCGCTGCGTTTCGTCGTGCACGGCGCCGCCCCCTGCCCGCCGGACGTCAAGCGCGCCATGATCGACTGGTGGGGACCGGTCATCAACGAATATTTCGGCTCCACCGAGACCGGGATCCCGGTGTGGCACTCGGCCGAGGAAGCACTGAAGAAGCCTGGCACGGTCGGCCGCCCCATCGAAGGCGGCATCGTCAGGATCTTCCGCGATGACGGCAGCCCGTGCGGTGCAAACGAAGTCGGCGAAATCTACATGCGCCAGACGTCAGTGCCCGATTTCGACTATCACGGCAGGTCGCAGGCAAGGGCCGAAGCCGGCCGTGACGGCCTGGTCAGCGTCGGCGACGTCGGTTACCTCGACGCGGACGGCTATCTGTTCCTGTGCGATCGCAAGCGCGACATGGTGATCTCCGGCGGCGTCAACATCTATCCCGCCGAGATCGAGAACGTGCTGATCGGAATGCCCGGCGTGCGCGACTGTGCCGTGTTCGGCATCCCCGACGCGGAATTCGGCGAACGGCTGTGCGCCTTTGTCGAGCCTGAATCGGATGCCGAGCTCTCGGCCGACGCCGTCCGATCGTTCCTGCGCGGGCGGCTTGCCAATTTCAAGGTGCCAAAGGACGTCGAATTCCGTGACGCGCTGCCGCGCGAGGCCACGGGAAAGATTTTCAAGCGCAAGCTGCGGGAGCCCTATTGGACGATGTGAGGACAGGCAACGCCGTCCGAGAGTGCCGGACCGCATAAACGGGAACGAGTGGCAATCGTTCCTGCGCCTCTCCAATATTCGGCAGATTGAAGACGCGCGCTTCCGTCGCAAATGGAAGAGCAACCAATTCGAATCTCGCCTGTTGTCGACCGGCACAATCAACAGCCGGAGAATAAAAAATGTCTCGTCTCACCATGCTCGCCGCAGCTCTGCTGCTGCTCGGATCAGCGCCTGTCAGTGCACAGTCACAGCCTGCGCAGAGCGGGCCGGGCAACAACGCCGTCAACAGCTCTGATCACAACAACTCCAACGCACCGGTCGCGGGCCGCAACAGCTTCACCGAGGGCCAGGCGAAGTCGAAGATCGAGGGCGCGGGTTATTCCAATGTTTCCGGACTGCAAAAGGACGACAACGGCGTCTGGCGCGGCAAGGCCGACAAGGCCGGGACCAAGGCGGACGTGAGCGTCGATTTCCAGGGCAACGTGAACCCCGCCAAGTAAGGAGGATGAAACATGACGACCACTATTTCTCGACTCTATGACACCTATTCGGATGCGGAACGTGCGGTCAGGCGTCTGGAGGCCGCGGGCGTGCCGCACTCCGACATCAGCATCGTCGCGAACAATTCCGATAACTGGTACGGCTCCTCCACCGGCAAGGTTGACCGTGATCGCGACGGCGTCGACGATCGCGCCGAAGGTGCCGGCACGGGTGCCGGCATCGGCGCAGGCCTCGGAAGCGCGGCCGGCCTGCTTGCCGGACTCGGCCTGCTGGCCATTCCGGGACTCGGACCGGTGGTTGCCGCCGGATGGCTGGCTTCGACCGCAGTTGGTGCCGCGGCCGGCGCCGCGACGGGCGGCATCGTTGGCGCGCTGACCGAAGCCGGCGTCTCCAAGGATGATGCGTCGCGCTACGCGGAGGGCGTCCGTCGCGGCGGAACGCTGGTATCGGCGCGGGTACCCGACCAGGACAGCACACGTCTCGATGCCCTTCTGCACGAGAAGGCCGTGAACCTGCAGGAACGGAGCGCCGCCTGGCAAAAATCCGGCTGGAACGGCTTCGATGCCGCAAGCCCGCCGTTGTCACCCGACGATGTCGGCCGTGAGCGTGAGCTGTACGGCGCCGGCACGCGGATGAGGTAGGGATGTTCCGCTCGCCGCCACGCCAGCGGCTGTGAATCCCAAGAGCGCGAGGGAGGCTCCACCAAGGTGGAGCCTTTTTCGCGTGCCCCTCCTCGAACACCACGAGGGTGCCGCAGGTCTCTCTCAACGAGCGCATTCCGCTGAAGCAGGGCCACATGTTCTCACTGCTCGGGTAATCGGCTATTGGCCGTCTGCGAAACAGTATAGCTTTCGACCGTAGAGGAAACGCCGCGGAGACGGCACGAGGTCGCGCATGCTGGACAGGACCAAGGACATTGTCGCATCCGCGCAAGCCTGGCTCGATGAGGTCGAGCTAACGCTGGGCGCAGCCGATAGCGCTGCGCTGGATCGTCTTTTCCTCGCCGACAGCTATTGGCGCGATGTGCTGGCACTAAGCTGGAACCTGCAAACGATCGGCGGCGGCGACTCGATCAAGCGGGAGCTGACAACGCTCGCGGCAAAGGCTGCGCCGGGCAGCTTCAAGATTGCGCCGAACCGAGCGCCACCGCGCTGGGTGACGCGTGCCGGGACCAACACTATCGAGGTGATCTTCAATTTCGAAACCGCACTGGGGCGCGGCAGCGGCATCGTCAGGCTTGTGCCCGACGCCACCGACGGCGACCGCCTGAAAGCGTGGACGCTCCTCACCGCGCTCGACGAGCTCAAGGGCTTCGAGGAGCAGCTCGGCACCTCGCGGCCGCGCGGCCAGGCCTATTCGCGCGACTTCCGTGGACCGAACTGGCTGGACTTGCGCAACGGCTCGCGCGACTACGCCGATCGCGATCCCGCCGTGCTGGTGGTCGGCGGCGGCCAGGCCGGGCTCGCGATCGCGGCGCGGCTGAAACAGTTGAACATCGACACCCTGATCGTCGATCGCGAGGCGCGGATCGGGGACAATTGGCGCAAGCGCTACCACGCGCTGACCCTGCATAACCAGGTGCAGGTCAATCATTTGCCCTACATGCCGTTTCCGCCGAGCTGGCCGACCTATATCCCCAAGGACAAGCTCGCCAACTGGTTCGAAGCTTACGTCGAGGCGATGGAGCTGAACTTCTGGACCGGCACCGAATTCGAGGGCGGCGCCTACGACGATGCGAAAGACCACTGGACCGTCACACTGCGGCACACCGACGGCAGTGAGCGTATCATGCACCCGCGCCATGTGGTGATGGCAACCGGCGTCAGCGGCATCGCCAATGTGCCTGTCATTCCGACCCTGGATAACTTCAAGGGCACGCTGCTGCATTCGAGCCGCTACGAGGACGGCGAGACCTGGACAGGCAAACGCGCCATCGTCATCGGCACCGGCAATAGCGGCCACGACATCGCGCAGGATCTTCACTCCAGTGGTGCCGAAGTGACGCTGGTGCAGCGTTCACCTACGCTCGTCACCAATATCGAGCCGTCGGCCCAACTCGCTTATGCGACCTACAATGAGGGCACGCTCGAGGACAACGATCTGATCGCGACCTCGATGCCGACACCGCTCGCGAAAAAGACCCATGTGATGCTGACGGAGCAGTCGAAGGAGCTCGACAAGGAACTGCTCGACGGGTTGCGGCGCGTCGGCTTCAAGCTCGATTTCGGCGAGGCCGGCACCGGCTGGCAGTTCAAATATCTCACCCGTGGCGGCGGCTATTATTTCAATGTCGGCTGCTCCAACCTCCTCATCGAGGGCGCGATCAAGCTCAGGCAGTTTTCCGACATCGAGAGCTTCGTCACCGAGGGCGTTCGCATGAAGGACGGCACAACCCTTTCGGCCGACCTGATCGTGCTCTCGACCGGTTACAAGACACAGGAATATCTGGTGCAGAAACTGTTCGGCGACGCCGTCGCCGACCGGGTCGGCCCGATCTGGGGCTTTGGCGACGGCCTCGAGCTGCGTAACATGTATACGCGCACCAGGCAGCCCGGCCTCTGGTTCATCGCCGGCAGCCTCGCGCAATGCCGGATCAACTCGAAATATCTGGCGCTGCAGATCAAGGCGATCGAGGAAGGGATTTTGGGGCAGGCTGGAGCGGCAGCGGCGAGCACCGCTTGAACAACACCGTAGAAGCAGTGTCGCACCACGATAACGAACAAGAGGAGAATTCATGCCAGCCATTCTCGGCACCGGCGAGCACCGCTACCGCGTCGTTGAAAACTTCGCAAAGCTGCCGGACGGATGGCAGCTCACCGACGTCGCCTCGGTCGCGGTCGACAGCAAGGACCGCGTCTACGTCTTCAACCGCGGGGCCCATCCGATGGTCGTGCTGGACCGCGAGGGCAATTTCTTGCGAAGTTGGGGCGAAGGCCTGTTCTCGCGCGCCCACGGCCTGCACATCGATGCCGACGACAATCTCTATTGCACCGATGACGGCGACCACACCGTGCGCAAGTGCACCACCGACGGCAAGGTGCTGCTGACGATCGGCATCCCCGAGAAACCGTCGCCGTTCATGAGCGGCGATCCCTTCCACCGCTGCACCCACACCGCGCTGTCGCCGAAGGGTGAAATCTACGTCTCCGACGGCTATGGCAATGCGCGCGTGCACAAATTCACGCCCGGCGGCAAGCTGATGACAAGCTGGGGCGAACCCGGCACCGATCCCGGCCAGTTCAACATCGTGCACAACATCGCCACCGACGCCGACGGCTTTGTCTATGTCGCCGACCGCGAGAACCACCGCGTGCAGGTGTTCGACGGCAACGGCAAGTACGAGACGCAGTGGAACAATCTGCACCGCCCTTGTGCGCTATGCTGTTGCGGTGGGGCTAAGAGCCCGACCTTCGTCATCGGGGAACTCGGCCCTGGCCTGGCCGTCAACCGCAAGGTGCCCAATCTCGGCCCGCGGCTCTCGATCGTGGACGCCAAGGGCAACCGCATCGCGCGGCTCGGTGGCGAGGAAGGCCCGGGCGTTGCGAGCGGCAAGTTCCTGGCGCCGCACGGCATCGCACTGGATTCCAGGGGCGACATCTATGTCGGCGAGGTCGGCGTCACCGACTGGAAGACCAGCTTTCCGGACGAGGAGATGCCGGCCGTGGTGCGCGCGACGCGATGTTTGCAGAAGCTGGAGCGCGTGCGGGAGTAGCTGCCTCGGCACATCCACGTCGCGCTGTCAGGATGACGCTGCCTCAACGGCCTCGGACTTGGAAATCACAGCGTTTTGCGCGCTTTGCCACCCCCCGGCCGCATTGCTTGTGCCGGAATAAGTCGCTCAACGGGCTTCACAATCCCGTCACGCTGCATGTAGTATGTCAGTTACGTGCTGCTTCGCAGCGTACATTGGAGGCCAGGAGCGTTACTTGAACGCACATGTCTCGCAAGGCCATTGGCCGGTGTTGGTGCTGAATGCGGACTTCCGGCCGCTGAGTTACTACCCACTGTCTTTGTGGTCGTGGCAGGACGCGATCAAGGCGGTATTCCTCGACCGCGTCAACATCGTCGCGCATTACGATCAGGCGGTCCATAGCCCCACGCTGCAAATGCAGCTGCCGAGCGTCGTCTCGCTCAAATCCTTCGTCAAGCCGACCACCCACCCTGCCTTCACCCGATTTAACGTCTTCCTGCGCGATCGTTTCGCCTGCCAATATTGCGGCTCGCCCGAAGACCTCACCTTCGACCACATCATCCCGCGCAGCAAAGGCGGCCAGACCACCTGGGAGAACGTGGTCGCGGCGTGCTCGCCCTGCAATTTGCGCAAGGGCAATCTGACGCCGGTGCAGGCCAAGATGTTTCCACGCCAGCACGCCTTCGCGCCGACCGTGCACCAGCTCCACCGTAACGGCCGCCTGTTCCCGCCGAACTATCTGCACGACAGTTGGCTGGATTATCTCTACTGGGATACGGAGCTGGATCCGTAACGTCGGCGTGCAGGCCCTCGGCAATCCATCGTTGACTCGCGCCGCCCAACGCCGGGAGAGATCAGCGAGCTTCTATCTGCGCGCCTGCTCCAGATCGATCTGATAGACGGAAATCCGGTCGATCTCGAATGCGACGGTAGGCGGCGACTCCGCGTCGACCGGACCGACGCCGAGAAAGAATTTGGATCCGATCGCGAGATTGACGATCATGTACATGGGATCGTCGAAACCGATCGGCACCTTGATGTCGGACACCGGTCTGCGGTCGATGAAATAGACCAGGCGATCCTCCTCCCACAGCACACCGTAAGTGTGGAATGCGCTCGACGCGTCGCCGACCGCGAAGTCGAAGCCGCAGGACTGAATCTTCTGGGTCGAGGGAATCCGCCAATGCGTCGTCATCACGAGATCGCCCGGCTTTTCGCCGCGGCCTTCCAGCACGTCGACCTCCGGCGGCCAGCCACCGTCATCCGCCAGCATCCAGAACGCCGGCCACACTGCGTGCCCGACCGGCACCTTGGCGCGGATCTCGAAATAGCCGTGCTTCTGCGCGAACGTGCCCTGGGTCGTCAGTATCCCGGAGATGTACTCGTTGTCGAACAGCACCGGCTTCAACCCCGGCGGGGTACGGCTGGCGACGATCGACAGCACGCCGTCCTTGACCTTGAACGGATCGAGCCCGAGCGGCGCCGCGTTGCGCCCCGCATAGCGCGGATCGACATAGATCTGTTGCTCGCCATTGGCGCTGGTCTTGCGCTTGAAGTCGGAGCCGTCGCCGCCCCAGTAACGCGCCTCCGGCCAGGCCGCGCCGCCGGCGTAATGCGGCACCCAGCGTCCGTTTGCCAGCGGATGCTCGTCAAAATCCTCGTTGAAGGTCCGGCGTAGCGGCAAGAAGACCAGCGAGGCCGGATTGACCTTCTCCAGCCGACGGCACTCGATGGTGGAGGGATCGGTCGTGACCTGCAGCGACATGCTCATCGGGGCACCGTCGAGATCGTCCTGCGCGATGGCCGGCGCGGGCACAACGCAGAGACCGATCGCAGCCAGAGCGCCCCTCGTCCAACGCTCGATCATCACCGCACTTCGAAGACGCCAGAGGAAAGGCCGAGGTTAGCTTACTCATATCGGAACCGGCAAGAGCGGGCCGGCGACCGCGCGCCAATTCAGGAGCGCCGCTTGCACACGCGATCCAGATTTTCGTGCACTTAGAAAAATTGGGACGCCTAGGCAGCGCTCGGAAGGCGAGCGGCAGGCTCCTGCCGGGACGGAACTCGGGGCGCCGGCATCCGTTCAGAGTCGAGGCCGGATGTCGCGCGGGCGCCAGTTGTCCGCGACAGACATATCCGGTCCCGCCACAGCACGAGGGGAGAATAGTCATGGCCACAAGCGAGACGGATCACGTCTACAAGATCCTGGAACTGGTCGGATCGTCCGAGACGTCGATCGAGGATGCGATCAAGAACGCGGTCAGCCGGGCCGCAAAGACCGTTCGCGAGATGAAATGGTTCGAGGTGGTGCAAACGCGCGGCCATATCGAGAACGGTGCCGTGCGCCACTACCAGGTGACGCTGCGGGTCGGCTTCACGCTGGATGAGTGAGGCAGAAAGGCCCGGCGCGCGGGGTCAGCCTGGTTAGCTCGACGATAGCCCGTCAATTGTCGAGGATTGTTCCGACCGGAAGCGCACAATCCGCACGGAAGTTGCAACAGCCCGTTAAGGCCAAAGTGAGAGGTTTGCGCCGAAATGGAGCAAGCCTGATGACCACGGGCCGCGAACTCGGAAAGACGCGCCTTCCGCTCTGGGCAGCGGGTTTCGTCATCCTGACCTGCTTCGCCATCCTCGGCTTGAGCGCCTGGCGTGAATGGGAAACACGCAATGCCGATCTCAAGAACGCCGAGATCGACGTCGCCAATCTGGCGCATTCGCTGATCCAGCACGCGGACGACACCTTCGAACTCGTTGATACAATCCTCGTAGGCCTGGTCCACCGGCTCGAAATCGACGGGACGGGTCCGGACACGATCACCAAGCTTCAGGCCTATCTGCCGACACGAAAATCATCGGACCGGATCCGCGGCATCTTCGTTTATGACGCGAGCGGGCAGTGGCTTGCCACGACCGAGCGGCTCGACTTCTCCAAGCTCAACAACAGCGACCGCGAATATTTCCAGCGTCATCGGGACTCGCCGGAGATGGGCACGCTGATCGGACCGCCCGTGAAGAGTCGAGCCGGGGGCCAATGGGTCGTCACCGCGTCCCGCCGGATCAACGATGCCGACGGCGGCTTCGCCGGCGTTGCCCTGCTCACGATCGACGTCGGCTATTTCGTCAAGTTCTACGAGCGGTTCGACATCGGTACGAACGGCTCGGCATCGCTGCTCAACGATAGCGGCATCATGCTGGCGCGCAGCCGCGACGACAGTGGCGCCTTTGTCGGACGCGACCTGTCCAATGCGCCCTTGTTCAAGGGATGGGAAAGTCGCCCCGCCGCAGCAGTCTACTATTTCAAGTCGCCGCTCGATGGCGTCCAGCGGCTGAGCTATTACCAACGCAGCAGCCGCTATCCCCTAATGGTGCTGGCGAGCAAGTCGCGGGACGACGTGCTGGCGCCGTGGCGGCAAGCCGCGGCTGCGCGCACCACCTTCGTCCTCGGCCTCGTGCTGCTGATCGCGGTGATCGGCTTCTACCTGGTCCGTCAGCTCGTACAGCGGCAGCGTACGGCCCAGGCCCTCGTCGTCAACGAAGCAAACTTCCGCCTGTTGGCCGAGCAATCCAGCGACATGGTGACCCGGATCGGGCTGGACAACCGGCTGCTCTACGTTTCCCCCTCGTGCGTACGCATCACGGGCTGGTCCTCCGACGAGCTGCTATCCACCTCGGCCCTGGCCGGCATTCACGCCGACGACATGGAGCGGGTCGAGCAGGCTATCGCCGCGCTTAAGAATGGCGAGGCCGAGGAGACGCGGTTCGTCTATCGCCACCGTCATCGCGACAAGGGCGAGATTTGGGCGGAGGCGGCGTTGCACGTGACCCTGGCGTCGGACAGCGGTGAGATCGACGGCGTCGTCGCGGTGGTGCGCGACATCACCGAGCAGAAGGATCTTCAGGACAAGCTCGCCTCGCTTGCAACGACCGACGGCCTCACCGGACTCGTCAACCGGCGCGCGTTCGACGAGCGCCTCGCCGAGGAATGGGCCCGGGCCCGGCGCGATGGCACGCAGCTCTCGCTCCTGCTGATCGATGTCGATCATTTCAAGAAGTTCAACGACCAATACGGGCATCTGGCGGGCGACGGATGCCTGCGCGCGCTGGGCCGGATCCTATCAACCCACACCAAGCGCCAGGCCGACGTCGCGGCGCGCTACGGTGGCGAAGAATTCGCCGTGCTGTTGCCGAACACCGGTCCCGAGGGCTGCGCCGAGGTCGGCGAAGGGATTCGCAAGGCTCTGCACGATCTCGCCATGCCGCATGCGCAAAGTCCCCCCTCGCGCCTGGTGACCGCAAGCGTTGGCGGCGCGACGAGTCTGCCGTCCCAAACCACGGCGGACTGCAGCACGCTGGTCGGCGCCGCCGACCGCGCGCTCTACGCCGCCAAGGACAACGGCCGTGACCGGCTGGTGATGTCGGGACAGGTCGTTCCCTGGCCCGCCAGGAGCGCGTGACGGATCGACCGTTGGCCCGATTTGTTGCCTGCGCTCCAGCGCGGTATGGCTTGGATCACGGCCGGATGTTCGGCCAATCCGAGAGTGCTGCGGTGACCGGTCAAATCAAACTCGTCCTCTTCGACATGGACAATGTCCTCTGCGACTACGACAGGGCAAAGCGTGTCGCATGGCTGGCGAAGGTTGCGGGGACCACGAGCGAATCCGTCCACAAGGCGATCTGGGACAGCGGCTTCGAGCTGCTCGGCGATTCCGGCACACTCGATGCCGCGGACTATTTGCGGGGTTTCGGCGACCGCATCGGCTATCCGCTGTCACTGGACGAGTGGATCGAGGCGCGACGCCGTTCAATGCAGGCCGATCGTGCCATGCTGGAGATTGTCGGCAGCTTGCGTCAAACCGTCGACATTGCCGTCCTGACCAACAACACGACGCTGGTCGCCGACCATATCGCAGCGCTGCTGCCGGAATTGCCACCGCTGTTCGGCTCGCGAATCTACGCCTCGGCCCGGTTCAAGACGGCGAAGCCGGACCCGCGCTGCTTCCGCCTCTGTCTGTCGGAGCTCGACGTCAAACCGGAGAACGTCCTGTTCGTCGACGATCTCATGGCCAATGTCGCCGGTGCGCGAGAGGCGGGCCTGTTCGCGCATCACCACACCTCGGTTGAGGCTTTCAGGCGGGCCCTGTCGGAGCACGGCCTGCTTCACGCATGAATGCGCGATCCGCTTTTCCCGGCGTCAGGCGAGATGGCACGCCACAAAGTGCCCGCCTGCTCCCTCCTTCAGCTCCGGTGCGCTTTCCGCGCAACGCGGCTGGGCGATAGGACAGCGGGTGTGGAAGTGGCAGCCCGACGGCGGCTTCATCGGGCTCGGAACGTCGCCCTTGAGGCGGATACGCTCGCGCTTGAGCTTGGGATCGGGCACCGGCACCGCCGATAACAGCGCCCTCGTGTAGGGATGCTGCGGATTGCGGTAGAGGTCGCTGGCCTTGGCGAGCTCGACGATACGGCCAAGATACATCACCGCGACTCGGTCGGAGATGTGCTCGACCACCGACAAATCGTGCGCAACGAAGAGATAGGTGAGGTTCAGCTCCGCCTGGAGATCTTCCAGCAAGTTGATGACCTGCGCCTGGATCGAGACGTCGAGCGCAGACACCGGTTCGTCGCAGACGATCAGTTTCGGCTCGACCGCGAGCGCACGCGCGATCACGATGCGCTGGCGCTGACCGCCGGAGAATTCATGCGGATAGCGGCGCATGTGCTCGGCCTTGAGCCCGACCTTCACCAGCAGGCTCGCGACGCGATCCTCACGCTCCTTGGCGGATGAGCCGAGCTTATGGATGACGAGGGCTTCGCCGAGGATGGCGCCGACCGTCATGCGCGGATTGAGGGAGGCGAACGGGTCCTGGAACACAAGCTGCATGTTCCGCCGCATCGCGCGCAAATCGTTGCCGCCGAGCTGGCGGACATCCTGACCGTCGAACACGACCTCGCCGTCGGTCGGTTCGATCAGGCGCAGCACGCAGCGTCCCGTCGTCGACTTTCCGCAGCCGGATTCGCCGACGAGGCCGAGCGTCTCGCCGCGGTTGACCGAGAACGAGACCCCATCGACGGCATAAACGCTGCCGACCTGGCGCGACAACAGGCCGCCATGCACGGGAAAATATTTCTTCAGGCCGCTGACGCGGAGCAGGGGCTCGGTCATGCTGCGCCTCCCAACTGCGTATCTCCCAGATGACAGGCCATACGGTGGCCGGGCGCGATCTCGCGCAGCAGCGGCTCCCTCTCGGTGCAGACGCTCATGGCGTGGCGGCAGCGCGGGGCGAAGCGGCAGCCGACCGGCGGATTGATCAGGATCGGCACCGAGCCGCCGATCGCCTCCAGCCGCACCTTGTGCTCGCTGGCGAGATCGATGCGCGGGATCGAGCGGATCAGTCCCTGGGTATAGGGATGGCCGGGATTGCCAAAGAGGTCGTCGACGGGCGCCTCCTCCACCACCTTGCCGGCATACATCACGACGACGCGTTGCGCGGTCTCGGCGACGACGCCCATGGCATGGGTGATCAGCATCACCGCCATGCCGAAGCGTTCCTTCATGTCCTGGAGCAGGTCGAGGATCTGCGCCTGAATAGTGACGTCGAGGGCCGTGGTGGGCTCGTCGGCGATGATCAGTTTCGGCTTGCAGGCGAGAGCCATCGCGATCATCACACGCTGGCGCATGCCGCCGGAGAACTGATGCGGATAGTTGTGCACGCGGCCTTCGGCGTTGGGAATCTGCACCAGCTTGAGCATCTCGATGGTGCGATCGAGCGCCTGTTTCCTGGTGACATTCTCATGGCGGCGCAGGCTTTCGGCGATCTGCTCGCCGATGGTCAGCACCGGATTGAGCGAGGTCATCGGCTCCTGGAAGATGAAGCCGATCTCCTTGGCGCGGATCTCGTCGAGCTGACTGCTCGTCAGCGGCACGAGATCGCGGCCCTCGAAGATGATCTCGCCTGCCGCGATGCGGCCCGGCGGCATCGCGATCAGCTTCAGGATCGACATCGCGGTGACGGTCTTGCCGCAACCGGATTCGCCGACGACGCAGAGCGTCTCGCCGCGGTTGATGGAGATGTCGACACCGTCGACCGCCTGGAGGATGCCGTCGTCGGTGGAGAAGTGGGTTTTCAGTCCCTTGATCTCGAGCAGCGGCGCCATCAGATCACCCGCCGCGCATCGAGCGCGTCACGCAGGCCGTCGCCGATGAAGTTGATGGCGACCACTGCGATGAAGATCGCGCCGCCCGGGAACAGCGCCCAGTGCGGGCCGATGTCGAGAAAGTCTTTCGCGTCATAAAGCAGCCGGCCCCAGGTCGGCGTATCCGGCGGGAAGCCGAGGCCGAGGAAGGACAGCGTCGATTCCGCGATGATGGCTGCGGCCACGTCGATGGTGCCGGCGATGATCACCGGACCGAGCGCATTGGGCAGGATATGGCGCACCACCTGCCGTACCGGGCTGGCTCCGAGAGCGCGCGCGGCTTCGACGAATTCCTTCTCGCGGATCGACAGGAACTGGGCGCGAACGAGGCGAGCGACCGGCATCCAGCGCAAGCCACCGATCACGAGCACGATCAGGATGAAAATGCCGCCCTCGGGGCCGAACGCTGCCTTCAGCCCGTCGCGGAAGAGATAGATCAGCAGCAGCAGCAGGGGCAATTGCGGCAGCGACAAAAAGAGATCGGTGAGCCACATCAGCCCATGGCCGAGCGCGCCGCGCGACATGCCGGCGAGCGCGCCGATCAGCACACCGACAAAGACCGAGACCAGCATCGCGGCGAGACCGACCGCGAGCGAGATGCGCCCGCCATAGATCATGCGGGCGAGGATATCCTGCCCGAGATCGTCGGTGCCAAAGGGATGGGCCAGCGACGGCCCCTGCATGCCCGCCACGATGTCGATGTCGTCGATCTTGACCCGCCAGATAAAGGGGCCGACCACCACCGCCAGGATCAGAACGAGGAGCAGGAACGCGCTGACCACGGCAAGCTTGTGGCGGCTATAGCGCCGCCACGTCTCGCGCCAGGGCGAGTAGACGCGCCGCTCAGCGGAGGGAGATGCGAGGGTCAAGCCAGCCATAAAGAACGTCCGCGATGAGATTGAACAGCACGACCAGGCACGCAAAGACGAAGGTGACGGCCATCACCACCGGCGTGTCGTTGGAAAGGATGGAGGAGATCAGCAGCGAGCCGATGCCGGGGATGCGGAAGATCTGCTCGGTGACGATGGCGCCGCCGAACACCGCCGGGATTTGCAACGCAATCAACGTGACGACCGGGATCATCGCGTTGCGCATCACATGCTTGATGATCACCCGCCTCTGGCCGATGCCCTTGGCGCGCGCGGTGGTGACGTAGTCGAGCCGGATCACGTCGAGCATCGCCGAGCGCACGAAACGCGTCATCGACGCAGCCTGGAACAGGCCGAGCACCGCCACCGGCATGATGGCCTGACGGATCATCTCCAGCACCCAGTGAATTCCCGTGCCCTTGATGTCGGTCGTGTAGACGAAAGGCAGCCAGTCCAGCGTGACCGAGAAGATCAGGATGAACAGGATGCCGGTGAAGAAGGTCGGCAGCGAGAAGCCGACAAAGGCGAGCGTGTTGGCGACCTGGTCGAACAGCGAATAAGGTTTCGTCGCGGCGTAGACCCCGACCGGGATCGCGATCAAGAGCGCAAGGATCTGCGCCGAGCCGATCACGTACAGCGTCGTTGGCAGTCGCTGGAGAATGAGCGTGTCCACGTTCATCCGGCTGACGAAGGAGAAACCCCAGTCGCCGTGCAGCATGGCGTTGAGCCAGTGCAGGTAACGAAGGTAGATCGGATCGTCGAGGCCGAACTTCGCCCGAAGCGCGAGAGCGACTTCGGGCGGCACGTTCGGATTGGTCGCTAGCTCGGAGAAGGGATCGCCCGGGGCGAGTGCGAGCACGACGAACAGCACGAGCGAAATTCCGAGCAGGCTCGGAATCGCGATCAGGAGGCGACGCAGGACATACTGGCTCATGAAGAAGGACCGCTCTAGGCGTGCGTGATCATTCTTCGCGGTACCAGTCGAACAAATTGTCGGTCTCGTTGGCCCAGCCGGAAACGACCGGGCGCAGATTGTTGGCGGCCGCCTCGACCTTCAGACGGTGCTGCACCGGGATGAAAACGATGTCCTGGTACATGAGATCATTGGCCTTGATGTAGAGCGCCGCGCGCTTGACCGGATCCATTTCGCCGTCGGCGGCCAGGATGGTCGCGTCGTACTCCTTGTTGACCCAGCGCGGGAAGTTGGTGCCCTGCCACTTGTTCTCCTTGGTGGCGACGAGGTTCGAAAGGTAACGACGCATGTGCTGCGACGGATCGGGCTGGCTCAGCGGGATCTGGAACATCTCCATGTCGGCGTAGAACTTGGAATAGGTGTCGGGATTGCCGACGTCGGAGGAGAAGAACACGGAGGCGACGACCGATTTCAGCTCGACGTCGATACCCGCCTTCTGGCAGGCCTGCTTGACGATGGCCTGCGTCTTCTGGCGCGGCCCGTTGATCGCGGTCTGGTAGAGGAGCTTCAGCTTCTTGCCGTCCTTCTCGCGGATGCCGTCGGCGCCCGGCTTCCAGCCGGCGTCGTCGAGGATCTTCGAGGCCTTCTCCACGCTGAACTCCCACGAGGTGTTCTTGGACACGAATTTTTCGGGCCCGTTGAGGAAGTTGGCGGTGGTGCGGCCGGCGCGGCCGTAGATGGCCTTCTTGACCGATTCGCGATCGATCAGCAGCGAGAGCGCCTTGCGCACCGCTGGATCAGAAAACAGCGGGTGCTTGGTCTTTATCGAGGAGCGTTCGCCATCGACCTCGGTGTTGGGATCGGTGAAGTTCAGCGCGATGAATTCGGTGTCGCCGCCGACGGCGTAGACGGTTTTTCCCTTGCCGCCCTTCTCCAAGCGCAGCAGCACGTCGTCCTCGACCTGAATGTTCCAGCCGAAATCATATTCGCCAGTCTGGATCACCGCGCGCGCGGCAGAGACGGCGTCGCCGCCGCCCTTCATCTCGATCGAATCGAAATAGGGGCGGTTGGCCATGTGATAATCGGGATTGATCACGCCGCGGACAAGATCGCCCGGCTTGAACTCGACGAACTTGTAGGGGCCGGTACCGACCGGCGAGAGGTTGGTCGGCGCCTCCCGCGACTTGGACCCCATATAGTCCTTGAACAGATGTTTCGGGATGATGGTATTGGGAGCCCCGACAAAAGCGTCGGCCCAGAACGGCGTCGGCTTGTTGAAGAGGATGCGGACCGTGAGGTCGTCCACCTTCTCGACCGTGATGTCGCGGAGCGTCGCAATGGTCAGTGCGGAGGTCGCCGGATCCTTGGCATATTCCCAGTTGAAGACGACGTCGTCGGCCGTGAACGGCGTGCCGTCATGCCATTTGACACCGGGCTTGAGCTTCCAGGTCACTGACTTGCCGTCGGCGGCGAGGCCGCCGTTCTGGATCGAGGGAATTTCGGCGGCCAGGACCAGCTTCATGTTGCCGTCGGGATCCCAACAGGCAAGCGGCTCGTAGAACAGGCGCGCGCCGTCCTGGTCCTTGGTGCCGGTGGCAAAATGCGGATTGAGCAGGGTCGGCCCCTGCCACCACAGCAGCTTGAGCGCACCACCGCCGCCGCGCTTGGTCGGCTTGTAGGTGGAGGCGCCCTCGGCCATGGCGACGCCGCCAAGGGCGAGGATCTGGTTGGCCAAAGGCGCGGTGAGACCCACGGCGGCAAGACGCTGAATGAAGCCGCGGCGATCCATCCGCCCGTCCTTCACGTCACCGATCATCGAACGCAGTTCTTTATCCAGCATGGTTGTCCCCGTCTGGTTCCCGTATGGATGCAGGCGGTCGCGCGAGGCGACCACCGGGCTTGGCTGGCGGTAGATGGCACACCGAATGGGGTGCGCGTCAACTGCGACCGTGTGTATGCAAACGGTCTTCTGACTGTCTGTTGGGCAAAACCATATTCCGCAGCCCATCCGCTCGGCAATCCAGCATCAAAACACGCTGAATTCCGCGCTGCACTGCAGAAAATTTGATCGCCGCATCAGACGAAGTATCGAGGCGAAATTCTACGCCACGGACATGTCGAGCGGCGGCGCGACGTGGTCTGGCAGCGGACAGACGTAAGGCGTCTTGGCTGTCCGCTTCTGGAGGTCAGCCTTGGCAGCCTTGATCAGCTCCGGGTCCGTCAGCGCCTTGATACCGATGCCGGCCATCGCCTTGGCGGCCTGCACCATGGCCTTGTGCGCATGCGCGCTCTTGCCCTGCGCGACCACCTGCCAGGTGTGGAAGGGCGTACCGATTGCAACCGTGGGTGCGTGGACCTGCACGGTCGGCACCACCCAGCTCACGTCGCCGACGTCGGTCGAGCCGACCAGCGGATTGCGCTTGGCATCCAGTGGCACCAGGAAGTCAGCCAGCGGCCGGTCGGTCGGCTCCATGCCGATCGCGTAATAGACCGACTCGATGTCCTTGTCGCTCAGCGTTGCGCGGATCTCCGTGGCAAAGCCCTTGTCTGCGTCGTCGAAATGCGGCGGTCCGAGCTCTTCCATGACCCGATGCAGCGCCTGCTCCAGCGGCGTGTTCGGCAGGATGTTGGAGACCGCGGAGATGATCTTCATCTCGACCTTGGTCTCGGTCATCAGCGCCGCGCCGTCCGCGATCTTGCTCACGCGTCCGACCAGCTCGTTCATGCCGGGCAGATCACGGGCGCGGATCGAATAGCGCACGCGCGCATGCGCCTGCACCACGTTCGGGGCGATGCCGCCGGTGTCGAGCAGCGCGTAGTGCACGCGCGCGTCGCTCGGCATGTGCTCGCGCATATAGTTCACGCCGACATTCATCAGCTCCACGGCGTCGAGCGCGGAGCGGCCGAGATGCGGCGAGGCCGCCGCATGCGAGGTACGGCCGGTGAAGATGAAATCGGCGCGGGTGTTGGCGAGTGACGGCGTCACCGCGACTTCCCAGAAGCTGTGCGGATGCCAGGTGATGGCGATGTCGGCGTCTTCGAATGCACCGGAGCGCACCATGAAGGCTTTTGCCGCGCCGCCCTCCTCCGCGGGGCAGCCGTAATAGCGCACGCGGCCCGGCACCTTGTTCTCGGCAAGCCAGTCCTTCACCGCCGTCGCGGCGAGGAGAGCTGCGGAACCCAGCAGATTGTGACCGCAGCCATGGCCGTGGCCGCCAGTCTCGACCGGACGATGCTCCGCGACGCCGGCCTCCTGGCTCAGGCCCGGGAGCGCGTCATATTCCCCCATGAAGGCAATGACCGGTCCGCCCTCGCCCCATTCGCCCGTCACCGCGGTCGGAATGCCCGCGACCTGCTCGGTGATGCGGAAACCCTGATGACGCAACTCGGCGAGATGCTCGGCGGCGGATCGCGCCTCGGTGTAGCAGACTTCGGGCATGCCCCAGACCTTGTCGCTGAGGTCGATGAAACGTGCCTTGATCGTGTCGATGCCACGCCAGATGTCGCTGCGGTTGTCCATGCTTCGGCCCCGTGATCCCTCGGTCAAACGAAGCGGCAATGGTTAGCAGCTTCATTGTACCGCGCCTAGCACCTCGCCGGACAGCAGCCATGCGGCCAATGCCGGAGGCCCGCTCGACCGACCGTGCATCAAGCCTTCCCGCGCCTTTCAAAGATTTCATCCGGTGCCTCGGGAATAGTTGGGGAACGAGGCTTTCAAGACGGCCTCCTCCGGCCTAAATTATCCGTGCTTCGCGCGTCGTTCCGCTAATCGGCGGAGCGATGCTCTCAGCCAGGAGAACTCCATGCCCGCCCTGACCGAATGGAGAGTGCCACCGGCCAATCAGCCGCGTGCGAGCGATTACGGTTTCGATCTCGACCGCGCGCTCGCCTCCGTCGTCGGCCTGCATGCCATCATCCCGCCGGACGCCTTCAGTGCCGAGACACTGGGCACCGAACGCGCCGGCAACGGCGTCGTGATCGACGATGGGCTGGTGCTCACCATCGGTTACCTCATCACCGAAGCAGAGTCGGTGTGGCTGCATGTCGGAGACGGGCGCGTAGTGGAGGGACATGTGCTCGGCTTCGATGCCGTCACCGGCTTTGGCCTGGTGCAGGCGCTCGGCCAGCTCGATGTCGCCCCCTTGCCGCTCGGGATCTCGGCCGAGACCCGGCTCGGCGACCGCGTCGTGGTCGGCGGCGCCGGCGGACGCACGCGTTCGGTCGCGAGCCAGATCGTGGCCAAGCAGGAATTCGCCGGCTACTGGGAATATCTGCTGGACGAGGCCATCTTCACCCATCCCGCGCACCCGAATTGGGGCGGCACGGCGCTCCTCAACGAGCGCGGCGAGCTGATCGGCATCGGCTCGCTGCAGCTCGAACGCGAGCGCGAGGCCAAGGCCGAGCACGTCAACATGATCGTGCCGATCGACCTGTTGAAACCGATCCTGGACGATCTGCGCAAATTCGGCCGCGTCAACAAGCCGGCACGGCCGTGGCTCGGACTGTTTTCGACCGAGATCGACAACCGCGTGGTTGTGATCGGGATCTCCGCCAATGGTCCCGCCGCCCGTGCCGAGCTCAAGACCGGCGACGTCATCCTCGCGGTCGACGGCGAGAAGGTCACGAGCCAAACCGGCTTCTACAAGAAGCTGTGGGGCCTCGGCGCTGCCGGCGTCGACGTGCCGCTGACGGTACATCATGAAGGCGTCACCTTCGACGTCACGGTGACCTCGACCGATCGCTACAAGCTCTTGAAGGCGCCGAAGCTGCACTGACGATCAGAACTGACGCAGGGAAGCGACGATGAGCGAGGCCGTCGTTGACGATATCGTGGCCGTGCTGCCGCCGCTGCTCAATGCGCTGGAGGCGCTCGCCTTTTTTCAGCGCAACCTGCACCCGCCGGCCTTCGGCTCCGTGATGAATGCGATTGGCGCTCCCGACGAGGCGTTGCAAACGGCGCGTGCGGCAATCCGAGCATGGCCGGAGCAGTTCACCGGACTGCGCGAGCAGCTCGATCGTGCCTGCGACGAGACGCTCGCCGCCTTTGCCGGCCTGCGCGAGGTCGAACGTGGCAATGGCGACCTCGTCGCGGTCTTCCGCGCACTACGCCATGTGCCGCGCGCGCAGGAGGCACTCTATCCGCTGGCCGTGCGGTTTCCGCCGGTCAGCAGCTTCTTCTTCAACGCCGCGAATCGCGAGAATGCCGACCTGTTGTCGCGGCTCGAAGCCGGCGCGGACGCGCACACCGGCATCATCCACGATCACAACGAGCCCGGCAGCCGCGGCGGCTTTTCGGTCTACGTGCCCGAATATTATACGCCCGATCGCGCCATGCCGCTGGTGATGGCGTTGCACGGCGGCAGCGGCAACGGCCGCGGTTTCCTGTGGAGCTGGCTGCGCGATGCCCGCAGTCTTGGTGCGATCCTGGTGGCGCCGACCGCGACCGGCCCAACCTGGGCGCTGATGGGTGACGATTCCGACACGCCCAACCTCATGCGCATTCTCGAAACCGTGCGCAGCCGCTGGACCATCGACGCCTCGCGCATGCTGCTCACCGGCATGAGCGACGGCGGCACCTTCTGCTACGTCACCGGCCTCGACGGCGCCTCGCCCTTCACGCATCTCGGGCCGGTGTCGGCGACCTTCCATCCGCTGATTGCCGAAATGGCTGACGCTGCGCGTCTGCAGCGCCTGCCGATCTTCATCGCGCACGGCAAGCTCGACTGGATGTTTCCGGTGCAGACCGCGCGGCAGACGCAGGCGGCCCTCGCCGCCGCCGGCGCCGACGTCACCTATCGCGAGATCGACGACCTCAGCCACACCTATCCGCGCGAGATCAACGCGGAGCTGCTGCAGTGGCTGAATGAAGAATGAACAACCTCTCCTTACCTGCGCCCTACTGCCGCGGAACAATCGATCCGGGCCGACGTTATCGCCCGTCATCGGAGGTTTCGCCATGCGGATGTTTCTTGGAATGATTTTGGGCGCGCTGCTGCTCGGCTGCGGCGTGTATGTCTATGACTCCATGCAGACGTCGTCGGTTGCTCATGGCGAGGTCGCGACGACCAATCGCACCATCGTAAACTGGGATGTCGCCAAAGCCGATTGGGACGCGCTGCGCGATCGCGCGCACAAGGACTGGGTCCGCATCTCCTCCAAGTAACGACGTGGTATCGTGAATGAGGCGCCGTCGCGGGTCCGCGGCGGCGCCTTCGTATTGCGCGGTGAATATCGCTCGGCTCAGTTCATCTTGGCCTTGCGGGCGTCGGCGATGACCTGCTCGAACTCGTTCATGCTGAGCACGCCGGGCACGCGGTATTTGCCGACGATGAAGGACGGCGTGCCGCGGAAACCGAAGGCTTCGGCCTGCTCGTTGTTGCGCTTGAGCACGGCGTCGATGTCCTTGGCGTGATCGGCGAGATCGCGCTTCAACCGATCCATGTCGACGCCGGCCGCCGCGAGCAGTTCGTTGATGCGCGGCTCCGTCAGGCGCGAGCTGACGCCCATCATGGCGTCATGGGCCTGGTGGTACCTGTCCTGGAATTTCGCCGCCAGCGCGGTCCGCGCCGCCGTGACCGAAACCGGACCGAGAATCGGCCAGTCCTTCATCACCAGCCGGACCTTGCCGTCGTCCTGGATGACCTGACGCAACTCGGGCTCGAGCTTGCGGCAATAGGGGCAGTTATAGTCGGACCATTCGATGATGCTGATATTCCCGTCGGGATTGCCGGCCACGGGAACGTCGGGATCGCGCAGCACCTTGGCTTCGGTCAGCACCTCGTCTTCGTCGATTGCCGCCCGCGCCGCGGTGATCCCACCGGCGACAAGGGCGCCCGCTCCAATCAGCGTCAGCGCCGCGCGCCGCGTCGGCACAAGGCTCTTATTCCTGAATCCAGCCATATCTCGTTCCATTTCGGTCCCATTTCCGTGGATACGGTCCGAGACTGGGAGTTGTTACAGGTCATATAGAGTGTCGCGGCGCCGATGTCATCGCCACGCTATGCCGGTATCGGGGCCGGCGCTTGGGAAGCGGCAACGCGGGGCAGCATTGCCATCAGCGTGCCGGTCATCGTGGCGATCAACGTGACCTTGCCCTCGTGCTCGGCAAACGCCCTGGCCTCGCAAAAGGTCAGCGTGCGGCCGGGCTTGACCACCTCTGCCTTGAAGACGAAACGCTCGCCCCGTGCCGGCGCGAGCAGCGTAGTCTTGAACTCGACGGTGAGGATATCGGCCTCGCGCGGCATCAGGGTGAAGGCGGCGACACCACAGGCATTGTCGAGGCCTGCGGTAATGATGCCGGCGTGGACAAAGCCGTTCTGCTGTGTGAGGGCCGGCGAATGCAGCATGGCTAATTCAGCCTCGCCCGGCGCAAGGCGGACGATCACGATACCGTGCGTGTGCATCGCCGGCTGGCCGTCGAACATGGCGATGGCAGCCGCGCGATAGCCCGGGTTCTTCGGCTCATATGCAGCCATGGCTCAGGCCTCCGCCTTCTCGGCGAGGTGCCTCAAGGCCACCTCGCGGATGGCATCCGTGAACGGCACCGATTTGCGCTGGCTCCGGTCCATGTGCACGCCCGTGATCTCGCAGAACGCGGCGATCTCGCCGGTCTCGGCATTGGTCATGTCGTGCCGGAAGCGGATCGATTTGTCGCGGATCTCAAGCAGATGGCTGCGGATCTCGACGATGTCGCCGGCGCGCAGCTCGCGCTTATAGGTGATGTTCTGCTGCACGGCGGCCATGCCGCGGCCGGAGCCGCGCAGATAGCTCGGCGTCAGCCCGAGGCGGGCGAACAGATTCCAGTTGGCCTCGTCGAATTTGCCGACATACCACATGATGTTCATATGGCCGACGTGATCGCACTGCCATGGATAGACCGTGCCGCGATAGGTCGCCTCCTGCTCCATCGCAATTCTCCCTGGCCTTTTCTGCCTTTGATTGTCGATACGGTAGCGTATCAACCTCCTCCCGCGTTAGCAATACGGCACCGTATCAAGAATCGGCGAGGCTGCCTGCATGAGTGACGGCAAAGGCGATGTCTGGGTCGAGGCAGGGCTCACCGAGCTCGCCCGATCGGGAGTCGAGGGGGTTCGGGTCGAGGTGCTCGCCAAGAACCTGGGCGTCACCAAGGGCGGCTTCTACCGCCGCTTCGCCGACCGTGCCGCGCTGCTCGGTGCCATGCTGGAGCGCTGGCGCGAGGGGCGCTCAATGGCGATCGCGCAGCAGACGAGCCTTGATGGCCAAGAGCCCCGCGAACGGCTGCGGGCGGTGATCCAGCTCTATTCCGAGCGGCTCAATCCCGACGGGATGGCAATCGAGCTTGCGATCCGGCAATGGGCCCGCTCGGACGAGGGCGCCGCCGCGGCGGTGGCGAACGTAGACGCGGCGCGGCTGAAGCACGTCACCGAGCTCTATCGCGCGACCGGCCTCGATACCGAGGCAGCCGAAGCGCAGGCCTTCCTGTTCTACTGCTTCATCTTCGGCCAGAGCCTGCTGTTCGTCGAGCGCGGCCCGCGCAAGCGATCGCAGCTCGTCGCGAAATCGGCCGAGAAGCTACTGGATTAAAGCAAGAGGCCGGAGCTTGGCTCCGGCCTCTGCGTCGTCTGGAAGCGTCAGGCGGCGCCCTTCAGCTTCTTGTTGCATTCGCTGTAATAGCCGCCGCCCTTCTCGATCCACTTCATGCCGCCATTGCCGTTGGTGGCCTTGTTGGCGTTGTACTGGTCGACGCAGGTGTGCAGGCGCCCCTTGCCGGGGGTCTCCTTGGCGTATTTCGGATCGACCGCGTTCGGATAGATCGCGGGGCCGGCCGGCAGGGTCGGGGCAGCAGCCGGGGCGGCCTCCTTCTTCGCCTGCTTCGGCTCGGCGGGAGCGGCGGGCGCAGCAGGAGCGGCCGCGGTCGGCGCAGCCGCTGGCGTCGCGTCCGCGCCGCACTGGGCCTTGCGGAAGTCATTCCACTTCGTGGTGCCGAGCGACCCGTCCTTCTTGGCGGCCTGGTATTTCGCGCTGCACTCCTGCGAGGTCAGCGCCTGCGCCGGCGCACTTGCCACCAGCGCGGCAAAGCCCGACAGCGCAACTGCACATAGCAACTTTGATTGAATGGTCATCCTTGGTCTCCTCCTTGATCTTCCCCCGAGGGAAGTGAACCGAGGATTGCTATCCTAGCGTGCCGCCCGCCCGCGACAAGGAAGCGATGGCTGCTGCCGCCAAAATATAGTGATCCTCCACGTTCCAATTATTCATGTCGCGTTCAGCAACGCCAGCCGACTTTCGCGCCCTTCGCAATTCCCGCAAGAAGAGTGCAGCACCATGACCCTCACATCTCGCCTCGCCGTCGTCGCTCTCGCCTCCCTGCTCGCCACCGGCACCGCCTTCGCGCAGACCGCCGCGCCGGCAGCAAAGACCGACACCAAAACCACAACCGCCGCCCCCATGGACAAGAAGGCACCGAAGGAGCACTCGGCCGAGTCGCTCGAATGCTCCAAGCAGGCCGACGCCAAGGGCCTGCACGGCAAGGAGCGCAAGAAATTCCGCTCCGAATGCATCAAGACCGCCAAGGCCGGCATGGCCGCGCCGGCTGCGGAGAAGAAGTAAATCCTTCCCCCCTGCTCGCGGCTTCGGCGAGAGGCGCGCGCATTGCGGTATGACGTGGCCGCAATTGTGCGCCTCTTGTTGATTTGCGATAAGGTGGTGTGAAGCAAATCACCGCCTCCCTGCCGTTCGAATGGCCGAGCCGTGCCAAGATGTTGAGCACGGTGGAAACGCTCGTCATTGGCACCGCCGGGGGCCTCGTGTTTCTGCTCGCGGGCCTTCCGGGGGGATTGATCTCGGGCTCCATGATCGCGGTCGGGATCGCCGCGATCGCCGGTCGCCAGCTGACGCTGCCGCCGATCCTGACCCAGACGGTGCTGGTGCTGCTCGGCATTTCGTTAGGATCAGTCGTCTCTCGCCACCTGCTTCAACAGGTCAGTGCCTATCCGCTCACCATCGGGCTGCTCGCGCTCGCGACCTTCTGCTCGACCTTCGGCTCCAGTTATTATCTCCAGCGCATTCACGGCTGGGACCGCACCTCGGCCTTCCTCGCCGGCAGCCCCGGCGCGCTGTCGCAGATCACGATTTTGGCGGTCGAGCGCGGCGCCGACCTGCCGGGCATCGCGGTGGTGCAGACCATGCGCGTCATCATCCTCACCGCGGCCCTGCCGATGGTGCTGGCGTTCGCCGGCGTCGCGCCCTCCGTCGCGCCATCGCTGACGACGACGATCGCCTCGCCGCTCGACCTCGTCGAGCTGGTCGCGGCCTCGCTGGCCGCGGCACTCCTCCTGCGGCTGATCAGGTTTCCGGCGAGCTGGATGTTCGGTGCGATGATCGGCTCAAGCGTGCTGCATGGCGCCGGTTGGGTCGAGGGCGGCCTGCCGGACTGGGTACGCGGCGTGGCGCTGGTCGGCATCGGCGCCCTGATCGGCAGCCGCTTCGCGCGGATGAGGATCAAGACGCTCGCCGGCCACATCAACGCGGCACTGGGCTCGTTTGCCATCGCCATCGCCGTTTCCGCGATCTTCGTCGGCATCGTGGCGCTCACCACGCAGGTGAAATTCTCCGACGTCGTGGTCGCCTACGCACCGGGCGCGATGGACGCCATGCTGGCGCTGGCCCTGACGCTGCACATCGATCCGATCTTCGTCGGCGCACATCACCTCTCGCGCTTCGTCTTCGTGACGATCGCGACGCCGGGCATTGTGCACCTGTTCGGCCGGACGCAGGACGATGTGGATGATTGAGCCTCAGCGCTTCACCGTCGCAACGAATCCCCACGCGGCGATCGCAGCCATCAAGAGCGAGATCAGCACGTTGTAGCCGGCAAGCGAGAGGCCGAGGAAGCGCCACTGCACCTCGTCGCAGCGGACCACCTTCACGGTGTCGAGCCGCGACAGCAGGTCGGTGGCGCTGCCGAGATTGACGACGGGACCGGAGCAGTCGGTCGGTCCCTTCCAAAAGCCCCATTCGACGCCGGAATGATAGGTGCCGAGCCCGGCATTGGCGATGCTCGCGAGCGCAAGGATCGCCAGGCCCGCGAGCAGCAGCGGTCTCGGCGCACCGCCCCGCGCCGCGAGTGCGATGAGCAGGCCGAGCGGGATCACGAGGTAATAGGCGTAGCGCTGCTCCAGGCAGAGCGGACAGGGCACAATCCCGAGCACCAGCTGGAAGAACCAGGCGCCCGCGATGGTCGCGGCTGCCGTCAGCGCGACCGCGAGCGAAGCGGCCAGCGCAGGGGTCGTGGCCGCCGGTTTGAACGCAGGTATTGCGGCACTCTGGGTTGTCACGGCAGCCTCTTTTCGATGGGTCGCTTTCCAAGGCTGTAACCCCGGCTCATGCGGCTGTCGAGAACGGCCCGGATCACTTTGGCGCGGGTTGACCCCGCTTGGTCCATGGCTATAGTCCGCCGGCTTCGCGACGCCCGCCTAGGGCCGACCGAGGGCCCCTGTGGCGGAACTGGTAGACGCGCTCGACTCAAAATCGAGTTCCGCAAGGAGTGCTGGTTCGATTCCGGCCAGGGGCACCAACTAGGCTGTTCAAGCCCGTTCTAAATCGTCCGCAACCATCCGCAGTACTCCAAACCTGGCGTTGCTCGGTACGCGTCAGGCCCGACTTCCGGCTCGATCTTCAGATGGCCGAGATGTCCAGCTTCGAGCCATCGGTCAGACGCGACAGCCGGAACGGTGCGGGATCGACGCAAGGAGTGTCGTTGACGAGAAGCTGTGCGGCCAGATAGCCAAGGCCCGGGCCCAAACCGAAGCCGTGACCCGAGCAGCCCGCTGCGAGGACGAGGCCTTCCACCCGGTCCACCTTCGACACGACAGGCACTGCATCCGGCGTGCAATCGACGAAGCCGCCCCAAGCGCTACCGAGCTTTATTTCGCCGAGTTGGGGGAAGGTTTTCCGGACACTCGCCACCACTTGGCTCACCAGCCATTTCAAGGGCGGAGGATCCAGCACGCGATTCTGTTCGAAGATCCGATCGTCGTTGGTCAGCAGCGCCGTCATTGAATCCGGCCCCGAAACGAACGATTGGCCGACGCCAATCCTGACGTTCTTCAGGCGACGCAAGAACTGCGGCATGAATTCCCGGCTGTACCGGATAGCCTGGGGCGTGATTTCGAGGTTCGCCTTGCCGCTGATCGCAAGCGTATAGCTGCCGTCCAGTCGACGCGTGATCGTGCAGTAGGGTGTGGAGACCGCCTCGCCTATGTTGATTGTCGGGGTGGAACGCAGCGCGGTCTGACGGATGCTCGCTTGGGGAAAACTGATCCCGAGCGGCCGAAGGAAGCGCGAGGACCAGGCGCCGGCGGCGCAAAGCACCGCGCTGGTTCTGATATAGCCCTTCTCCGTGTGCACGCCTGCAATCTTGCCATTGGCCAAGTCGAGCGCCCGCGCGGCGCATCCCTGGTGGATCGTGGCGCCCAGAATTCTGGCCCCTTCGGCGATAGCCGGCGCGGCGAGCGCAGGTTCGGCCTTGCCGTCCCGAGCCGAATAGGTCCCGCCGACCCATTTGTCGCGCGCTTCGGGGACGCGCTCGGCCACCTCCGCCCGGCTCAGCACGCGGGTGTCGACGTCGTACTCCCTGGCGACCTCGCGCCACCTTTCCCAGCCGGCGAGCACAGCCTCGTCGTGGGTCGCATAGACGAGTCCGCAGCGCCGAAATCCGAGGTCCCGATTGATATCGCGCGTGAGCTCGTCCCACAGCCGCATAGAGATCACCGAGAGTGGCAGTTCGCGGCGATCGCGGTTCTGCTGCCGGCACCAACCCCAGTTTCGGCTCGATTGTTCACAGGCGACGTGACCCTTCTCGAGGAGCGCCACAGAGAGGCCGCGCTTCGCCAGGTAATAGGCGGCCGTAGCGCCGAGGATACCGCCGCCGACTATGACGACATCGGCCTCGGCCGGGAGACGCTCATCGCTGTGAATGCGCTCGACATGGGGCGACATGTTCCAACGAACCTCGGCTGCCAAGAACGCGGAAGCAAAATTCCGATCAACCCTTCATCGCATCAGGCGCCCGATAGAATGTGCTGAAATCATCTAGGACTTCGCAAGATGTTCGGGTTTTTGAGCGCTTGAGCGATACGAGCTGCTCAAGCGCGATCGTCCCAGTTCGGCGCAACGGCGGCGCGACCTGCTTGTCCACGGAGACTGGACCGCTTTTCGATGCCCCAGAAAAATGGACCCAGACCGTCGCGATTGGCTCGGCGACACCGGGACGAGTGATGTCCTGAACCACGAGCGTCGAGAAGGCACCAGCGCGGCGGCAAAGCCCATTTCGGCGCCCGAAGTCATCTTCCGCACTGTCTCGATCGTCTTCCATACGCCGACATAGCCGGGTTTCATCACAAAGCTGTCGCCGGCGCGGAAAATGCGAGGCTCCTTGCCTTCCTCGGTCAGCTCCACCACGCCGGAAAGGATGTGGCAGTACTCAAAGGTCTCGCCCTTGATCGAGCGGTTCTCGCCAGGCGTGGCTTCCCAGACTCCGGTCTTCACCGAGTCGGCGCGGGAGGAGTCCTGCTCCCAGGTCCTGAGGTCATCGAGGCCGGACCGGCGAAGGCCGGTCGACGGCGTCAAGCGTTTGCTCCGATCGCAGGCAGACGGTCTAGCCTTCGAGGTCGTGAGCGGTGCCGGCATCCATGGATGTGCCGGGTTCGAGCAGCACGACCTCGCAGACGTCGTCCAGCGCGACAGGGCAATGCTCTACCCCATGCGGGACCACGATGAACTCGCCTTGCTCGATGATCTCGTCCCGATCACGAAACTTCATCAGCAGGCGGCCTTTGTGCACCAGGAAGAGTTCGTCACCGCTCCTGTGAAAGCGCCAGGCGAACTCGCCCGCGAACTTGGCGAGCTTGATCTGCATGTCGTTAATCTGACCCGCGATCTTCGGAGACCAAGTCTCCTTGAGCTGCCCGAACGAGCTGGCCAGGTTCTTCTTGTGGAGCGGCGAGAGATGCCGGTTCAGAGCGGCCACGTCACGGATGATGGCCCCAAGCTGGCGAGCGACGTCCTTGTCGTCGGCCGGATACTTGCCGTCCAACGCGGCCGTGCCGATAGTGAAGCCGGCGGCTCCTGCGTCCTTCAGGATGGCGATCCGCTCAGGCGTATCAATCGAGCCGGCCACATAGACGGGCTTGGGCACCGCCGCGCACACCGCCTTGATGAGGGCCGGGACGTCTTCCTTGGAGCGATAGGCGAGCAGGTCGAGGCCATACACGCCCTCCCGCACGGCGAGCGCCTGGGCGCTCTCAACGATCTCCTCGATGCTCCCTTCGAGCACGCTCGGATGACCGGTGATGCGACCCGGGAAGGGGCAGTATTGAATGCCGGTGCCAGCAAGGATCGGCAACACGTCGTCAACATGTGTGCCGCCGAGCAAGACGTCGACGCCGATTTCAACCGCCGCTTTCGCCGAAACGATCTCACTTTGCCGGTCGAGTGAGACGACTTCGAGATAGGAGGTGGCGCCGTCTGCCTTGATGACCCGGTTGAGAACTTTGAGTCGATCAATCGGCAGGCCGATGTCCTTGAAACCGATGTGGCGAACGCCAAGCCTCAGGGCGGTCTTGAGTTGTTCAGAGGCGTCCCCGACGGTGCGATCGTTGCGCGTGAGCATGAAGATAAAGCGAAGGCCCATTAGACTACCCCTTCTTTGGTCTTAATTTGCGCGGCGACGAGCCTTCGCGCGTAAGCCAGCGCGGTCTCGAGACTGCCGGTGTCGGCGATGCCTCGGCCCGCAATGTCGAATGCCGTGCCGTGATCAGGGCTTGTACGGACGAACGGCAGGCCGAGCGTGATGTTCACACCCTTTTCGAGGCCGAGATATTTCACCGGAATCAGGCCCTGATCGTGATATTGGGCCACGACCACATCGAAGCGGCCCTTGCGGGCCTGCATGTAGACAGTGTCCCCGGGCCAGGGGCCACTGGCGTTGATGCCCTCGGCGCGGGCCGCTTCGATCGCAGGCCGGATGATCTGGATTTCTTCGTCGCCGAAGAGACCACCTTCGCCGGCATGGGGGTTGAGCCCTGCCACTGCAATGCGCGGCGCCGCGATCCCGAGGGCCTTGCCGCCCTCATTTGCGAGCCGGATCGCCGACATCTGGGCATCGAAATCCGCTTGGTCGATGGCTTTGCGCAGCGACATGTGGATGGTGACGAGAACCGTGCGGATATCATCGTTGGCCAGCATCATCGCAACGCGCTCCGCACCACCATAGTCGGCGAGGATTTCGGTGTGCCCGGGATAGCGAATGCCCGCGCTTGCCATCGCTTCCTTGTTGATCGGTGCGGTGACGATGCCGCTGACCTTGCCGGCCTTGGCTGCCGCGACGGCGGCGACGACGGCATCGAAGGAAGCTTGGCCGGACATGGCGCTGACGCTCCCGAGCGGAGGCGGCGCGATGATTTGCGTCGCCTCGACAACTTCGATGGACCGCGGCTCAGAGCGCGCCTCTTCAGGTCCGGCGATACGCCTGACCGTCAGCTCGAGACCCAAACGATGGACGATATTCTCCATCACGGCGTAGCTGCCGAATACAACCGTGCCTTCGCCGGCCTTGGCCAATGTCTTCGCCACGATCTCCGGGCCGATGCCGGAGGCATCGCCCATTGTGATGGCGAGGGGAGCGGATTGGGTCATGATACAACCAGTTCTAATACCGAGGTGCCAAGGCGGAGCTGCGTGATCGCACGACGCAGCGTATCGTCGTCGCCAAAGCCGCCTGCCTTCATGGCGATCAGCAGCTCTCGTCCATCTCCGAGGGACGTGCGGCCAAGCGGAAAGCCTGGCTCCAGCTCTTGCAGGATCTCGAACTCACAAATGTCCAGGCCATCCAGGATCGCCTCCATGGTGTCCCCGCCTGTGGCGATCACCATATCGAAACGCTTGTCGGCCACCCGTCGAGCCGCATTTTGAGCAATGTCGCGCAGGACGGATCCGGGATCATTCATCCGTTCGATCGGAGCCTGCAGCAGAGCGATTCCAGGCTCCATTGCGATGCAGCCGGCCTGACGATGGCTGCGCGGATTGGCGCTGCCGATCGCAACAAGAATGTCGCCACTAACCGCGGCGGTCACGTCCGACGCAACCGCAAGCGGCGCAAGACGCTTCGCCAGGGCAAGGGCCATGCCCGGAGAGCCCACCCATAGGATCGACTCCGGATCCGGCAGGGCCGCAACTTGTTTGTCGAGATCGGCCTGTGTCGCAGCATCAAGGATGACGACCCTTCCGATGGAGGCCGGAACGACCTCAGGCAGCCGAGAATGTCGCGCCGGATGGACGGGGTCGCGACCGTATTCGGTCTCCGTTACAGGAATGCCGTCCACAAGCTGAACGCCGTCGACGGTTGTACGCCCAGCGCCAGGGAACGCAGGTGCAAAGACCAGCATCTTGCGGCCGCTTACGGTGAAGGCCGCTTCCATCTCGGCCGTCACATGCCCGCGAAGAGTCGAGTCGACGGTCTTGTAGAGGACAACCCGCGAAGCGAGCTGCTGGGCAAGTTCTGACTGCCGCCGCGCCGCTTGCGAAGCCGGCACTGATCTAGATCCGCTATCAACGGCGACAATCGTGGCCTCCTGGTGCGGCAGCCGGCACCGGCCGACAACGGCTTGCAAACCGCGCTCGACAAACGGACCGGCCCCATCGGCGGCGCTGGTCAGGTCGTCGGCTAGGATACCGATTGTGTATTCGCCATTGGTTCGCATGGATCAATTATGCTAAGCAAATTCAACATAAAAAGCGATATTTTTTGCGCTACATTGGTGATATGAGATCACCAATGAGGCGATCAGAAATACCTTCATTGGACGACTTGCGTGCGTTCGAGACCGCTGCGCGGCTGGGGTCGGTTCGGCTTGCCGCGAACAGCCTTGCCTTGACCCATGGGGCTGTGAGTCGCCGTATCACCAAACTGTCGGAAGACCTTGGCTTCAAACTCTTCGAAAAAAGCGGACGTGGCTTGAGTCTCACTGCCTCTGGAGAAGTGCTCAACCTCACACTCGGCCGTTTCTTCACCGAGCTGGCGACAACCGTTGAGAGCTTGCGTGCTGCCAACGCACAGCAGAACTCCCTCGTTCTCTCATGCGAGCCTTCAGTCGCTATGCGCTGGCTTATTCCACGGCTTGCAAGCTTTCAGGCCGTCCATCCCGACATCGCTCTACATCTGTCAGTCGCCGGCGGCCCCGTCGAGTTTCGCCGCGATCGGATCGATATGGCTATACGTCGGCTCGACTTTGCGCTCCCAGAGGCGTGGCACGTCCGGCGCCTTTTTCCTGAAAGGGTAGGACCGGTCATGAGCCCTCAGCTCGCAGCGGTGTTTGCCTCAGGAAACTACATCGCCCTAGGTTCGAAGACTCGGGCGGACGCTTGGTCGCGATGGCTTTCCACCCACCCGTCGGTGCGGCGCCCCGCGGAGATACGCTTCTACGATCACCACTTCCTCATCGTCGAAGCAGCATTGGCGGGATTGGGCGTTGCCCTCAGCCCGCGGGTCCTTGCAACGGACGACGTAGATAGAGGGCGGCTCATCGCACCTGCCGGTTTCGATCCGGACGAAAGCCACTATGGCCTCATCTGGGCGGGAGAAACTGAACTGTCTGGGAAAGCGAACTATCTTGCTTCATGGCTGCAGGAACAGTGCAATCTGATCTAATGATTCAACTTCGCGCTCCTCAAGGGCTCGGCGCTATCAAGCGTTGAACCCGACTTGAGAAGGTGTTCTGCGATCCGACGCGTGTGCGATCACCGCCGGAAACACTTTCGCGTCAGCGGAAGCCGATTCGCTTTCCGAGATGAATTTCATCGATAGAATCCGAGAACGGCCTTGGTCTCGAGATATTCTTCCATGCCCTCGCGGCCGTATTCCCTGCCGTTTCCGGAACGCTTGTATCCGCCAAAAGGTGCGTTCGGGTCCCAGTCGGGATAGTTGAGATGAACTTGACCAGACCGGATCTGCCCGGCGACCGCCTGCATCGTTTCAATATCCGTGCCCTGCACATGCGCGCCGAGGCCGTAGACGGTATCGTTGGCGATCTCGACCGCCCCGTCGACCTTATCGTAGGGAATGATCGACAGCACCGGGCCGAAGATCTCCTCCTGCGCAATTCTCATGTCGCGATTGACGTTCGAGAAGATGGTCGGCCGCGCATAGAGGCCGACCTGAAGGTCGTTGGGCCGCCCCGGCCCGCCAATGACAAGCTTGGCGCCTTCCTCCAGGCCGATGCCGATCATGGCCTGGATACGCTCGAACTGCGGCGGGTTGGCGATCGGACCATGGGTCGTGCTTTCCGCAAGCGGATCGCCGACCACCAATTCAGAAGCGGCCGCCGCCGCCAGGATCTCGACCTTTGCCATCTGTGAGCGGGACACAAGCATACGCGTCGGTGCGCTGCAGGATTGGCCGAGATTGCGGAAGGCGGCGGCGACACCGAGCGGAACAGCCCGGCTCAAATCCGCATCCGGCAAGATGATGTTCGGTGACTTGCCGCCGAGCTCCTGTGCGACGCGCTTGACGGTGGGCGCCGCTGCTTGCGCGACGAGAACGCCTGCCCGCGTCGAGCCGGTGATCGAGATCATGTCGACTTGCGGATGCGACGCCAGACCGGTCCCCACGACTGGACCTGCCCCGTTGACGAGGTTGAAGACGCCGGGCGGACAGTCGGCATCGTCCATCACCTTGGCGAACAACAGGGCACTCAGCGGCGAAAGTTCGCTCGGCTTCAACACCACCGTGCAGCCAGCTGCCAGCGCCGGAGCGACCTTGGCCGTAATCTGGTAGAGGGGCCAATTCCAGGGGGTGATGAGACCACAGACGCCGATTGCCTCGCGCATAATCGCGGTGCTGCCGCGCGCGGCGATGAACGGATAGGTCGCGAGATTGTCACGCGCGACGCGGATATGTTCGGCAGCGAGCGGCACCTGGGCGCGGCGCGCGTAAGTGATGGCGGCCCCCATCTCGCACGTGATGGCCTGCGCAAACAGCTCCAGCCTATCGAGAAGCAAACCGTGAACCCGGTCGAGCAGCGCCGCCCGCTCGGCAGCCGGCTTACGGGACCAGCCGGTAAAGGCTTTTCTCGCGGCTGCGACCGCGCAGTCTACATCCTCATCATCGCCGAGCGCGATTTCTGCGACCGGCTGCTCGATCGCCGGATTGACGACGATCGCCGTCGCCAACCCGGTCGGCTTCCGCCATTCTCCGTCGATGTAAAATTTGCCGAGGAAGCCGGCTTCCGTCAGGTATCGAACGGCCGAGGTCATTGGAAGCGATCCTTGATCCGGTAATAGGCGCCGACCAGCGGAAGCTGGGCATGCGCAAATCGCCGCCCGATTCTGTTTCAGATCTACCAACCGCGCATCCGCGGCCACTGAGCTTCGATTGCGTCACTTCCCGCCGAGATGACATTGTAAAGTTCGTGCTGTGACGCCATCGCGCAGGCATGATTGGGCAGAATCCTGACCTTCGCGCCGATCGGGATATGCGGGAGGGCTGCAGCCGATCTGGACCTTATGGCGAGGATGCCGTGCTCCTGGCTCGCCTGCGCGACGATCAGATTCGGATAGAGTTGGCCGGACAGATCGCAGACGAGACCGTAACCTTGGTCGACCCGCTGCGCCGCGGTGCCGCGATCACGTGACAGTGCCATCCAGCCCGCATCGACCAAAATCCATCCCTTCTCCGGCTTCGTGCCGATGA
The DNA here is from genome assembly GCF_052871955.1 of Bradyrhizobium sp. CAR08. Taxonomy (NCBI): domain Bacteria; kingdom Pseudomonadati; phylum Pseudomonadota; class Alphaproteobacteria; order Hyphomicrobiales; family Nitrobacteraceae; genus Bradyrhizobium; species Bradyrhizobium sp. CAR08. The sequence continues at coordinate 67,308 of NZ_JBIXJX010000005.1, read as the reverse complement.
CGGTGGCGAGAACCGAGATCGCGATGTCGTCGGTCGTGCAGACACCGACGCCGTGCATCACCAGATCGAAGAACATGTAGACGCCGGCCCGCATCTCCGTGACGCCGGTCAGGCCTTCGGCGAAATGGGCGGTCGGCGTCGAACCGACACTTACGACCGGGCATTCATGCCCCGCCGCCCGCAATGTCTCCGCGGCCGCCACGGCCACGGCCCTTTCGTTCTCTGCGGCCGCGACGAGGGCATCGGACGAGCAAAGGCTGTAGGATTCGCCGGCATGGGTGAGAATGCCGGCGAGCGTGACGCCGGCCTCGGCCAGGGCCGCCGCGACGGCGATGAGCTTGGGATCGGTGGCGGTCAGCCCGCCGCGATGGCCGTCGCAGTCGATCTCGATGAAGGCGGAGGGCGTCACGCCGGCGGCGCGCGCTGCCGTTCCCAACATCGCCGCCTGTTCAGGCGAATCGAGCAGCACCTTAAGGTCAACGCCGGCTTTGCGGAGACGCATCGCCCTTTCAGCGGTGTGCGGTGCCACGCCGACGGCATATGTCACGTCACGGAAACCGTACTGCGCGAAGTACTCAGCCTCCGCCAAGGTGGAGACCGTGATCGGCCCCGGCCCGGAGGGATAGGCGCGCCGGGCAACCTCGATGGATTTCGCGGTTTTCATATGGGGGCGCAGCACGACGCCAGCCGCGGCCATACGAGAGGACAGACGGGCGAGATTGCGATCCAGCCGGTCTTTGTCGAGCAGGAGGGCCGGCGTCGCCAGTGCGCCGACCGTCGCGGTTATCTTGCGTGGCGCGGCGTTCTGGCTATCCGTCCGGCGCATATCGGGGCGTTGCATCTCAAGGTCTCCTAGCCGAACGACTGGTTGGCGACCGCGAACGTGCGCGCCGGCCCGGTCCATGGCATCTGCGTCCCCAAGACCATGGTGGTGGCGTCGCTGACCTTCTGCAGGCCGATGTTTCCAAGCCAGTCACCGAGTTGCGAGGAGGCCGAGGTGTCGATCCGGACGAAAACACTCCCGAGGGGCGCGAGCGCGGCCCCGATTAATGCGCGCGCATCGGTCGGGCTTTCGGCGACCACAGGGCCGATGACATGTCCGCGGCCGAAGAGACGGGAAATGGCGTAGCCGCGGGGTATGCCGTCACGCAGCAGGACATAGCCGCAACCGACCTCGATCAGCCGGTTCAGCATCTCGCGCCTCATCCAGCCGGTGGCCTCGTGATCGAGACCGACTATGGCCTCGAAGTCCGACGGAACCATCGCTCTGACGTTCCCGACCGGCGGCATGTCGCGGCCCTGGCGAGGAACGCCGTGATGCTGGTGCAGCATGCCGATGCTGGCGAAGCCGCGGCGTGCGTAAAGCGCAAGGCCTTCGGCGGTCGAATTCAGCGTGACGATTCGTGGTCGTGCCGCCGCGAGCAGCGCGTCCATCAGCCGGGCCCCGTACCCCCGTCCCTGAACGGCTTTCGAGACGATGACCATTCCGGCGGAAGCATGGGTGTCGCCGTAAGGCCACCACAGCGCGGTCCCCACCACAGCACCCGCACTCGTCACCACGAAACCGCGGCCAAGCTGCAGCGCAAATTCCCAATCCTTGAGCAGATACGGCCAAGACATCTCCTGCGAGAGCTTCAAGGCACCTTTCAGATGCGCTCTCGCGAAAGGGACTAGGGCCACGTCTTCAATCTCGCGTTCTCCGGCTTGGGTAGCTTCGGTTGCCATGATGCGTCGACGTCTCATGCTTGGGTTAGCGGACTAATCGTCAGTGCCTGACACGGCGAGGTCCATCTGACGATGTTCCCGCGAATTGCAGCGTATCTTGGCTGCGACAGCATTACGCGATCAGACTGACACAGAGTTCGGCAGGGAATTGCATTGATGATCCGATAGAAGGGACGATGTGCTGTCAGCGTCTCGCCACGCCGCAGCGCGATCCCGTTCCGGCATCCGATGGCCCGGAACGATACCGGGCATCAACCGCGGATCGCTCCGATAGCGCGCTTGAACGAACGCTGCGACCTCGTCGGGTGACAGCACCGTAAATACAGCCACGGCTGAAACACTCTTCGATCCGGAATCGACCCTTCAACAGGTTGCACCCTGCGTGATGTCCGCAATGTAGTTCTTTATAGCTTGTGCATTCGGGGGAAGGACTTTGACTCGCCTCGGCAGCCCTTCTAGTCCATCGAACCGTAGCGGACGATCTGGTTGCCGGCCTAACGCTTCCTTGATCGTCGTAGCGAATTTGATTGGCTGTGCAGTTTCGAGCACAAGCATCGGCGTCTCGGGGCTCACATGCATGCGCCCGACCGTCACACCATCCGCAGTGTGAGGATCGATCATTGTGTTGTAGCGCTCCCACGTGTCACGGATCGTCGCCAGTCGATCGGCATGAGTGCTCCTGCCGCTGCGGAATCCGAAACGCGCCGCCGCCGTTACGAAGCTGGGATCACCGCTGAGGTCAAACGAACCGCATTCCCAAAGTTGGTTCTCAAACAGCGATTTCGTCCGACGGGCGTCGCGACCGAGCAAGTCGAACACGAAACGCTCGAGATTTGACGCCTTGGAGATGTCCATGGAAGGACTCGATGTTTCAAGCGTGTCAGCTCGGCTTCTGACGCGATAAATGCCGCTGCGGAAAAACTCGTCGAGCACGTCGTTTTCGTTGGTCGCAAGGACGAGACGGGATATTGGAAGTCCCATCATGCGCGCAACATGACCAGCGCAGATGTTTCCGAAGTTTCCTGAAGGCACGGAAAAGTCAACGCCTGCTGACCTCCCTTCGGAGACTTGAAAATAGCCGGAGAAGTAATAGACGACCTGCGCGACCAGTCGGGCCCAGTTGATCGAATTCACCGCACCTATCTTATATCGTCGTTTGAATTCCAGATCGCTGGACACACATTTGACGATGTCTTGGCAGTCGTCGAACACGCCATCTATGGCGATGTTGTGGATGTTGTCGTCCTGCAGGCTGAACATCTGAGCTTGCTGAAAGGAGCTCATCCGTCCGAGGGGCGACATCATGAAGACCCGCACCCCTTTCTTGCCGCGCATTGCGTATTCCGCAGCGCTCCCGGTGTCGCCACTGGTCGCCCCAAGAATGTTCAATTCGTCGTGCCGCCGTGCCAGTTCGTACTCGAGCAGATTGCCGAGCAACTGCATGGCCACGTCCTTGAACGCCAGCGTAGGACCGTTCGACAATTCCTGGAGGTAAAGCCGCGTCTCCAGCTTTCGAAGCGGAACGATGTTCGAGGTTCCAAAGATCTCGGGCGTGTAGGTCTTTTCGCAGATTGCCTTCAGGTCAGCGGGCGGAATATCGCTGACGTAGAGCGACAGGACCTCGAAGGCCAGGCTGGGATAGGACAAGGCACGCCACGCATCCAATGTAGCGGCGTCCACACGCGGGTAGGTCTCAGGTACGTACAGCCCGCCATCCTCGGCGAGGCCTTCAAGCAATGTTTCGCAGAACTGTCTGCGACCTGAATGTCCGCGCGTGGATACGTAGTGCATCGATGCTCTTCTTTCGAGAGGCGGCAGTGCCGCCAGCTCCATGACCTGAGTTGTACCTTTGGGAATGCCCGATGGAGTTTCCAGCCGTCAGCGGCGGTCGCGCCACAGCGCGAAACGATCCTGCATCCGATATCCCCAGATCATGGCGGGCATGAACCAGGGATCGCCACGATAGAGCGGGATGGAGTCCGGCGGACGGAAGTCAAAGGCGGTGCGCGCCCGTTCGTGGTTTCCGATCAGCTTGTGGGCCGCGTGCATCCCGATCCAAGGCGCCCAGACGACGCCTGAACCGCAGAAGCCAGTGGCATAAACCACACCGTCCTCTTCGAAGATGCGCGGGAGCATGTCGCGATTCATCGCCACATTGCCGAACCAGCTGTGCGAAAGGCGAACATTCTCGAGTTCGGGGAAAAGGTTCACCAACCCCTTGCGCAGCAGGAGCTTTGGAGCCACCGGGTTACCGACACGAGAGCTGTCGCGCCCCCCTAACAGGATACGTTTGCCGTCGGGCGATGGGCGGTAATAGAACCCGACCTGGCGGTTCTCGGTCATCATCATGCGTTTGGGCATCAGCCGCTCCATGACGTCAGGTGCGAGCTCCTCGGTTGCAATGATCCGGCTGCGAACCGGGACCAGCCTGCGGCGCAGGAAGGGAACGGCGCTATCAGTATAGCCATTCGTGCAAACCAGCACCTGACGCGCCTGCACCGAACCGGCCGAGGTCACGATACGGAATCCGGAACCATCTCTCTCGATGGAGATGACGGGCGTATCCGCATGAACCGCGACGCCCGAAGCGAGCGCCACGCGAAGCAGTTCAGCGTGAAACTTCGCCGGTTGTAGCCCTCCGATATCCATCCGGACTGTTCCACCCCGGTAGACATCGGTGCCGATGTAGCTGTGCTGCTCGGCATAAGGTACGGCGTGAGACTCGATCCGCAGCCTCTTCGCTAATACTTCCGCGCTACGCGCCATCGTGTCGTACTGCTCATATCCGAACGCGCCCTTGAACTGCCCGACCAGCTGGAAATCGCAGGCAAGCCCCTCGGTCTTGATGAAATCGTAAAGGAACTCGCGGGCGATCTTGCCTTCCGCCTCGATTGCCAGCGCCTTGTCTGCGCCGAAGCGTCGGGAGATCGCGGCGTAATCCGGCCGTATGCTCGCGCTGGTTATTCCACCGTTGCGCGTCGAGGCTCCCTCGCCCGGACTCATCGCGTCAAAGGCCGCAACCGAGCGTCCCTCGCGCGCCAGCACCAGCCCGGCCGAAAGAGAGGCATAGCCAGCGCCCACGATCAGCACGTCAAGTTTCTTGGGAAGAGTCTGTTGAGGCAGCGACCTAAGTGGTGCAGCTTCCCACCAATAGGGCGTGTCCTTCTTTGCGGCTCTGGGCTCGTGCATGTCGCTGACTTCTCGTGTGTTAAAAGTGGCCTTGGATTACTGACAAGACGGATTCTGATCAGCCAACGCGATGCTTGCGACGTCTACGCTATCAAGAGGTTCTGCTGGATAGCCTTCAACGCTGTCCGCTGCCTGCCACCTGGGCTCAAGCCGTCAAATGTGGTCATCTCTAACGTCAAGCGCATCGCGCAGCCCGTCGCCGATGAAGTTGAAGCTGGTCACTGCGATCGTAATCGCAGCGCCTGGAATGATGGCAAGCCAGGGAGCGCTGGCCAGATATTGCTGGGCGCCGTTGAGCAGATTGCCCCAGCTGGGCAGCGGTGGTTGGATGCCGTAACCAAGGAAACTGATATAGGCCTCCAGAAGAATCGCACGGGCGACGGTGAGGCTTGCGGCCACGATGATCGGACCCGTGGCATTGGGCAGAATTTCGCGAAGCATGATGTGCCTGCCGCTCAGACCGACCATGCGCGCGGCCTGGACAAACTCGCGCTCGCGCAGCGAACGGACCTCGGCTTCGACGATCCTGGCAACCTCCATCCAGCTCGTGACAGCTATGATGACAGTGATCATCATCGGGCTGGGCCGGAGCGTCGCGGCCAACGCCAGCACGAGGAAAATCGAGGGGAAGGAAAGAAAGCCATCCACCGTGCGCATCAGCGCGGCTCCGATCCAGCCCCCGCGATAGCCTGCGGTCACGCCGACGAGCGTTCCGATCAGCGTTGACAACAACATCGCGGAGAATCCCACCAGTAGCGAGACACGCCCGGCCATCAAGAGTCGCACGGCCAAGTCTCGCCCCAACGGGTCGGTGCCGAAATAATGATGACCGCTCAAGGGAGGAGCAAAGCGGGCGCGCAGATCTATATAGAGCGAATCGTAAGGCAAGGCGTAGGGGCCCACGACGCACGCCAACACGAGCAGGGCGATCATCGCGAACCCGAGCAGCGCCAGATGGTGTCGCATGAACCGGCGCACCCCGCGGCTGTGCCACCAGCGAATTGGAGGGAGGTGGGCGGAGATGTCAGTCATAACGGGGGACTCCTGTTGACGGCACGAACCTGCGTCTTCAGCTGAGACGAATGCGCGGATCGACGAGTGCGACAAGGATGTCTGCGACGAGATTGCCCAGCACGACAAGGATGGCTGAGAATATCAACAGCCCCATGACCATCGGATAGTCACTGTAGCCGAGGCTGTCGAGAAACAGCCGCCCCATTCCCGGCCAAGTAAAGATGGTCTCAGTGACCAACGCGCCGGTCAGAATGCTCGGCAACTGCACCCCAGCCAGGGTGATCATCGGCAACAGCGCATTGCCGACGACATGCTTCAGCAGGATGCGGCGCTCACTTAGGCCCTTGGCACGAGCCGTCTTGACGAAATCCTGGCTCAGCGCATCAAGGGTCGCGGTGCGCATGTAGCGGCTCCAGACCGCGACATGGACCAGCGACAGCACCAAGCTTGGCAAGATCAGGTGATGCAAGTAGTCCAGCACCGATCCGTCGCCGATCGTGTACATGTTCCCTGCAGGCACCCAACCGAGCTTCAACGTGAAGATATAGATGCCGACGAGGCCGAACCAGAAGGTCGGGACCGACAGCGCGACCATGGCGCCAATCGTCGCGCAATAATCGAACAGGGAATAGCGGTGGGTGGCACCGCGGATCCCGATCCAGGAACCAAGGGCGATGGCCAGTGCCGTGGACGTCCCCATCAGCAGCAGCGTAGCGAAGAGGTGACGCCCAATCACCGCCAGCACCGGCGTTCCGTCGCGGAAAGAGTGACCCCAGTCGCCCTGAACCAACCGCCAGGCCCAATCAAAATACTGAATCCACAACGGCCGGTTCAGCCCGAGCTGCTCTGCCAGTCGCTCAATGTCCTTCTGGGTCATGCCGGGATCCAGCCCGAACTGCGCGAGAGGACCGCCCGGCATGAAGTTGAGCACCGTGAAGCCAATGATCGAGACGATCACCAACAGCACGATGCTCTGCGAAAAGCGATTAAGCAGGAACCCGGGCATTCGAGTCTCCATGTTAGCTTGACAGCGCCTAGGCGCCGCCCTGCGCCTATACGGGCCTCGGGCGGCGATACGTCAACTCGCCCAAGACCAAGCCAGCGCGTTCCAGGATTCGGTGCGCGTGTTGACGTTCGGCACGACGCCGGAAATGCCCTTCTTGTTACCCTGGACCGAATTGGTCTGGTACAGCGGTAGGAAGGGCAGGTCGCGGCGAACGAGCTCTTGTACGCGACGGTAGATCGAGCGCCGCGCGTCCGGATCGAAGCTGCGAGCGCCTTGGTCGAGCAAGGCATCGACCTCTGGATTTGAATACTGCGCATTATTCGAACCACGCCCGCCCTTCGCTGCAATCGCACGCGAGTGCAAGCGATTGGTCACGTCCGGGTCGGCGCCGATCAGATACGTGCTGCCGACGATCACGGAATCGAATTGCGATTGCTGCCAGAACTCGCCCCACATCACCGCGGCGGGCAAGTTCGATATCTTCATCTCGACGCCCAACTGAGCAAATGTCTGCTGCAAGAACTGCTGCACCTGCTCGCGAAGCGGATCGCCTGACGTGGTCGAGCTGGCAAAGGACAGACGGACGCCGCTTTTGGCACGAACGCCATCCCGCCCGGGCGCCCAGCCGGCTTGGTCGAGGATCTGGCGCGCGCGGTCCAGATTGTATGCGTGTGCCGGAAGATTGGAGTTATAGTAGGTGGACTGCCTCGGCATGAAGGTCTCCGTCGGAGTCGGCACGCCGTAATAGAGCCCCTGGATGATCGATTCCTTGTCGATCGCTGCGTAGAGCGCCTCACGGACTGCAAGTTCCTTGAACTGTGGACGCTCCAAATTCAGGTAAAAGGACTCGAATGAAGCCTTTGGGACCAGTGTCACCACTCGGTTCGCCAGCGCCTTGGCTTCCTCGTAATGATCAGCTGTGATGTACGGCTGCCCCATCAGGTCCACATCACCGCTCTTGAACTGAGTGTAGAGGACGGTGAGATCGGGAATGTATTTGAAGATCAGCTTCTCGATGTGTGGGCCTTCTCCGAAATATTCGGGGTTAGCCACGAGTTCGAGATGATCGCCTGCAACCCGCTTACCCCATTTGAATGCGCCGGTGCCGACCGGCGCCTGGTTGAAGGCGGCGTTGTTTGGATTGGCCTCCTTCTCGAGGATGTGCTTGGGCACGATGAAGGTTTCGGTCAGGAACGAAAGATAAGGCGCAAAAACCTGTTCCATTCGCCACGAGATCTCCGTGGGCGAGATCACCGTGATGTCGCGCACGAGGGCATGGCCAGCTGTGCGCCAACTCCGGAAGGCGGGATTGGTGATCAGTTCGAGGGTGAATTTCACATCCTCGGCCGTGAAGGGTTTGCCGTCGTGCCAGCGCACACCGTCACGCAGACGGATGCGCCATTTGAGGCCGTCCTCCGAAATGCCGCCGTTCTTCTGGTTCGGTACTTCGACGGCAAGGTTGGGCTCAATCTCACCCTTTGGGTCGATCCGGAAGAGCGCGTCGAAAACCGAGAAATGCACACCATCATCGACTTCAATGTGCGCCATCAGCGGATTGAAGACGGTCGGCTCTTGTCCAAGTCCGACGACGATGCGACCGCTCGGTTTGGCGGGGGCCTTCTGAGCGAAGGCGGGCGTACCCAACAGGCCTGGTGCAGCGAGGCCGGCAGCCCCGGCCACCATCAATCGAAGTGCATTGCGCCGTGAATAGCTCGAGTCAAAATAGGCTTCCGTCATGACCTCTCCTCGTTCTTGGCTGTGTCCCGCCGGTATTCATTGACTCCCGCGAGCGCGCGAGCGCCCCTTGGCTGCTCGCCGGGGATGGCAGCGACGAGCTCGCGCGTGTAGGCGGATTTCGGGTCCAGGAAGATCTGCGACGGCGGTCCGCGTTCGATGATCTGTCCTCGATGCATGACGGCGATCTCATCGCAAATCTGGCTGGCAACGCGCAAATCATGCGTGATGAAGATCATCGAGACGCCGGTCTCCCGCTGAATCTGATCCAGCAGCTTCAGGATTTGGGCCTGGATCGAGACATCAAGCGCGGAGACGGCTTCGTCGGCGATCAGCAGTTGTGGTTTGAACATCAGCGCACGGGCGATGCCGACGCGCTGGCGCTGACCGCCGGAAAATTCGTGCGGATAGCGGTCGAAGGCGCCTGAATCCAGGCCGACATGGGACAGAAGCTCCCGCGCCCGCTCACCAGCCTCTCTGTGCGGCACGCCATGCGCGACCGGCCCGACTGTGAGAATTTGCCCGACCGTCGAGCGCGGGTTGAGCGACGCAAAAGGATCCTGGAAGATCATCTGGATTTTTGGCCTTAGCGGCCTAAACTCGGCCTCGGTAAGCCGGGCGACGTCGCGGCCTTCGAAGAAAATCGAGCCACCGTCGCTCTCCATGAGCTTGATCAGCAGCCGCCCGAGCGACGATTTGCCCGAACCGCTTTCTCCGACAACGCCTAGCGTGCGGCCCTGCGTGAGATCGAACGAGACACCATTGACCGCAGGCACGATGCGCTGCGTACGGAAAAGCGCACTGCCGCTACAATAGGTCTTGACCAGACACTCGACCTTCAGGATTGACGCCCTGTCGGCGGCTTCCAAGGGATTGCGGTCCTTGCCGGTCAGATGCGGCACGGCCGCGATCAGGCGGCGCGTATAGAGGTGACTGGGCGACTTGAGCACCTGCTCGGCACTGCCTTGCTCCACGCAATGACCCTTCTCCATCACCACAACGGAATCGGCAATCTCCGCCACGACTCCAAAGTCATGGGTGATGAACATCACGCTCATTCCCTTGCGGCGCTGAATGTCGCGGATCAGTTTGAGGATCTGCGCCTGCGTCGTCACGTCGAGGGCGGTCGTCGGCTCGTCCGCAATCAGGATCGCGGGCTCAAGAGCCAGAGCCATGGCGATCATCACCCGCTGCCGTTGCCCGCCCGAAAGCCGGAAAGGATACTGGTGATACATGAGTTGCGGATCGGGAAGGCCGACCTCAACCAACAAGTCTATGGCGCGGCTGCGACGGGATTTCGCGGTCCCAACGTCGTGCGCTGCCATCACTTCCTCGATCTGCGCGCCCACGGTCATCAGCGGATTGAGCGCTGAGAGCGGATCTTGAAAGATCATCGAGACGACGCGGCCGCGAAGGTTGCGGAGCTTATCGGGCGAGATGGCTACGATGTCGGTCCCATTCAGGTCGATCGAACCCGAGGCAACACGTATCGCCTTGGGCAGAAGCCCCATGATCGCATTGGCTGTGACCGACTTGCCCGATCCGGACTCTCCAATGATGCACAGTATCTGACCCCGCTTCAGATCAAAGGAGACGTTCTCGACGGCGTGAGCCCGCTCCATCCCGGCCGGCAGGCTCACGGTCAGGTCGCGCACCGAGAGTGCCACATCTTCCGAAGCTACAGCCTGAGAGGCAGAGGCCATTTGAACAGTCTCCCCTTTCAACGGCGTTGGGTCATTCTGCTGCGGATTGGCTCTTCGGCCATTGTTGCCGCCGCGACGATCGGACAGGTCGAAAATTCGCCGCTCATTTTGCCATTCCCTGTTCGGAGAGTGCGACATGATTCAAAGCTTGGTGCTCGACAGGAAAAAGCTGTCGCTCAAGCCAAAACATCGGACGAGCGGCCAACTCGATCACTGAATCGAAGTTCGTGGAGCTAACAGTCCCATCCAGCTTGATTGCTCTTGTGGAGGTCTGTTCCTGGACAAGGCTCATCCAGCGTCCCTTTAGAACTTCTGCCACTGATCGACATTGACCCGGCATTCGCGAGTTTGACTGCTTCAATCACCCCAGAGTCGCCGAAACGCGCCGTATGGGCAGCAGGAAGTTCTGAAAACGAAGTGCCATCTGGCATTTCAGTCTGCGCCGCGACGAGAGAACTCTCAGGCGGCCTGCCTTGTGCACGGCACGGCTGCACGCGCTCAACGCCTGATGCCCTGGTGCTTTGGCGAATGAGGTGGGCGCGAGCAACGTGTTCTCGCAATAATAGCTTGAACAGTAGTCGGCAAACCGCAGAATATTCCGTCTAATCACAAATTCCCGCAGAGCACCTGCCGCGAATGCTCAGCTACGATAGGTCAAACGCCGGGAGTCCTCGCTTCATGAGTGCGCCGCTCATCCATATTGAATCAAGCCCGTCTCTGCCTCAAGAGGCTGACGTCGTCGTCATTGGCGGCGGCGTGGTGGGCGTGTTCACGGCTTACTATCTCGCCCGCCGCGGCGTTAAGGTCGCCTTGCTAGAGAAGGGGCGTGTCGCCGCCGAGCAGTCCAGTCGCAATTGGGGATGGTGCCGTCAACAGAATCGCGACGCACGCGAGCTACCGATCGCCACCAAGAGTCTCGATCTTTGGGAGAGAGTAGCACAGGAGACCGGGGAAGACACGGGCTTCCGCCGCTGCGGGCTTCTCTATCTGTCGAATGACGAGAATGAGCTGACCGGCTGGGCGAAATGGCGCGATTTTGCAAAGACGGTCGGCGTTACGACACACATGTTGAGCACGAACGAAGCGAGCGAGAGAGGCAAAGCGACGGGCCGCAAATGGAAAGGCGGCGTCTCCTCTCCGACCGACGGAACGGCAGACCCTTCGAAGGCTGTGCCCGTGGTCGCGCGTGCGATGATGACGGCTGGCGGCACGGTGCACCAGCACTGCGCCGCTCGCGGCGTAGAGCTCCGTGCCGGCCGGGTGAACGGCGTAGTGACCGAAATGGGCACAATCCGGACCAACGCGGTGGTCATGGCAGGAGGGGCCTGGGCATCTTCGTTCTGCAACCAGCTCGGCATTCGCTTCCCGCAGGCGTCCGTGCGCCAGTCCATTCTCGCCGTGGCTCCTGGCGCGGCGGGTCTGCCCGACGCCCTGCACACCGCAGTCGTGTCGCTCACGCGGCGTGGCAGCGGCGGATACACGCTGGCGATAAGCGGGCGCGCGCGAGTCGATCCAACGCCGCAGCAATTCAGGTTCGCCCGCGAATTCGTGCCGATGTTTGCTCGCCGCTGGCGCAGTCTCGCCCCTGGAGCATTCGAGGGCATACGCCAAGGTCATGAATCCTGGGCGAAGTGGGCGCTCGATGAGACGACCCCGATGGAGCTGAACCGGACACTTAATCCCCGTCCCGACATGCGGCAGATTCGGCTGACACATAAAAGAGCTTGCGAATTGCTGCCTGAACTCCGTCGCGTCGCAATCTCCAATGTCTGGGCCGGCTATATTGACAGCACACCGGATGGCGTTCCCGCCATCGGTGAGGTCGGGGCGATTCCGGGCTTTATCCTTGCGGCCGGGTTCAGCGGACACGGTTTTGGGATTGGTCCCGGCGCAGGGCACCTGATCGCGGACATCATTACTGGTACTGCACCGATCGTCGACCCGCGTCCATACAGGCCGGAGCGGCTGAAAACGGGTGCCTGGGGCAAGGTCGCCGAGTTCTGAAAAGCAATCTCTCCGCCCGGTGGGAAAGGATGCTGGTTGGTGCTATGACAGTGCGTATGACGCTGAAGCCTCAAAGCCTTGACGCCGCTATGGCTCCCATCTCATGGCATTGCCTATGAAGCTCGATAAGATCGACATCAGGATTTTATGCGAACTGCAAAAGAACGGGCGGACTTCCAACGTCGAGCTCGCAGAGCTGATAAACCTTTCCCCGAGCCCGTGCCTGATGCGCGTCAAGAGGCTCCAGACGGAGGGCTTCATCACCGGCTATTCCGCCCAGATCGACGTCTCCAAGCTCGGACAAACTCTGACTGTGTTCGCCGAGATCACGCTCAAAAATCATCGCCAGATCGATTTCGCGCGCTTTCTCACGACTATCGAAAAGATAGATTCGGTCGTCGAATGTCATCTGGTTTCGGGCGGATATGACTACCTGGTGAAGTTTATCACAGCGGGAATCAGCGAATATCAAGCGCTGATGGAACGTCTCGTCGAGATGGATATCGGAATCGACAAATACTTCAGTTTTGTCGTGCTGAAGTCCCCGATCGTGAAATCCCATCTGCCTCTCGAAAGCATATTCAATAGCTGAAGAACAATCCTCCACCCCGGGGAGCATGGGCAGATCGCCGGGCCGGCGCTACGGCTCAGGCTTTTTCTGGCCTCGGAATGACAGGCGCAGTGATCATCCTTTCATCGCCGCGCGGACGTCCCTGTCTTCGAGGGTTTGGTCGAGCGTCATGCGAGTTCGTTCGATGATGCCGTCGATGTCCGCATCCGTGCAGCAGAGCGGGGGCGCAAGACCCAGCACGCCCTGGGCAAAGGCGCGGATGACGAGGCCGTTGTCCCATGCGCGGTCGAATATGCGGCGCGCGGCGTCAGCTTCCGCCGGCAGGGGCGTCTTGCGCTCCTTGTCCGTGACGAGCTCGATTGCGGCCAGCATGCCGCGACCACGGACATCGCCGACAAGTGGATGATCGGCAAGCGCGCGAAGGCCTTCCATCAGGCGGTGCCCCGCCTTTCGGCCGTTTGCCAACAAGCCATTTTCGTAAAGATCCAGGCACGCGAGCCCGACCGCTGCACTGACGGGATGCGCGGAATAGGTGTAGCCGTGGCCGACGGCCGTCTTGCCGGCTCCGTCCGCAATCGTGTTGTAGACGCGGTCGGACATGAAAACGGCTCCCATCGGCACATAGCCCGACGTCAGACCCTTTGCGGTGGTCATGAAATCCGGCACGACGTCGTCTTCTTCGCAGGCGAAAAATGGGCCGACACGACCAAAGCCAGTGATGACCTCATCGACTACGAACAAAATATCGTTCTCCTTGCAAACGGCGTGCATGGCTTTCAACCAAGATGGCGGTGGCACGAGGACACCCCCTGATCCCTGAATTGGCTCGACGTAAAAAGCCGCAATGCGATCTGCGCCAAGTTCGGCGATCTTGGCTCGCAGGGCCGCGACCGACGCAGCAATGATAGCCTGAGGATGGGAACCGACAGGATTACGATAGGTATAGTGCGACGGAATTTTGTGCTGCCAGCTATAAGGTACCCCAAAGCCCGCATGAAAGGCGGGGATCGCGGTCAAGCCGGACCCTGCCGTCGACGATCCGTGGTAGCCATGCTCGACGGAAATGAACTGATCCTTCTGCGGCGTACCCTTGGCATGATAATAGTACCGAATAAATCGGATTGTGCTGTCGACGGCATCGGAGCCACCTAGCGTGAAGTAAACATGGTTCAGATCGCCAGGCGCCAATTCGGCCAACCTGGCGGCCAGCCGGATGGCCGGATCGGAGCCCAACCCGAAATAGCCCGTCGCGTAAGGCAGCTCGCGCAACTGCTTCGTGGCAGCTTCAACGATGCTCTCTTGTCCGTACCCGACGTTGACACACCACAGACCAGCAAACCCGTCGAGCAATTGATGTCCCGATGCATCGGTCAGGGTGGCGCCCTTCGCTGATCTTAACACCCGCACACCCAAGGCCTCGTGACCGCGATAGGATGAGACCGGGTGAACCAGATGTGCGCGGTCCAGCTCGATCAGCGAATTGCTCAACATTTCGGCCTCCATATCAACCCGAAACGCAAAGTAGGATATCGACGACAGCAGTTCCTCCCAAGCTGCGCCTGAGCCGAAGGAGTTTTGACTTTCGTTTTTGATCGACGCCGCATCTTATACCGCGGCGGCGTCCGCCGCGTGGCGGTGCTGTTCAACTCGAAAGGTTGCTTGGCGCAACTCTCTGCCAAGGCTTCGAGCCGATACGACACAATCTGCTTCCGGCTCCAGCGAAAGCGGCGCTTTATCTTACGCGATGCTCATTATGATGCTTGTCGTACTGGCACGCGGTGCCGAGAGGATTGGAGGATACCACGACATGACCGAGTTCCGACCGAAATATATCACTTTCGATTGCTACGGCACGCTGACGAATTTCGACATGGCCGGTGCGGCAAGGCGAGTCTACGGCTCCCAGCTTTCTGCCACGACGATGGCAAGTTTCATCAAGGATTTCGCCGCCTATCGCCTGGACGAAGTTCTTGGCGCGTGGAAGCCATACTTCGAGGTCGTGCATAATTCGGTAGAGCGCGCGTGCAAGCGCAACGGTGTCGTATTTCGGCCGGAGGATGCCCAGCGTATCAATGAAGAGATCCACACATGGGGTCCACACCCCGACGTCCCGGCGGGTCTGGCCAAAGTTGCCAGGGAGATTCCGCTGGTCATCCTGTCGAATTCCATGAAGAACCTCATCATGTCGAACGTCGAGAAGCTCGGCGCGCCCTTCCACACGGTCATCACGGCCGAGGAAACCGGCGCCTACAAGCCGCACATGAAAGGCTTTGAATACATGCTGGACAAGCTTGGCTGCGGTCCGGAAGATATCACCCACGTCTCATCCTCCTTCCGCTACGACCTGATGACAGCCTACGACCTGGGCATCAAGAGCAAGGTGTGGGTGAACCGCGGTCATGAGCCCGCGAATCCCTTCTATGAATACACTGAGGTCGCTGACATCGGCGAGCTCGCCGCCGCAGTCGGCTTGGAGCCCCTTCGAAGAAGTGCGTGAAGGCGTATCCTTTTCGGGCTCTTTCGCGGCACGTAGACCTTCGAAAATTTCAGTAGAGACTGTTGCGTGATGAATAAAGGGGGCGGTTCAACCGCTCCCTTTTTCTGTGTTCGAACTACTCATCCGACAGAATTGTGTTACTTTGCTGTCGAGGCATCATGCTGTTTACCCGCGCGGACGCGGTCCGCCGCAAAATCGAAGAACCCTTCGATTCCCTCTCCTGAAACCAGGAATCGCCCCCCTTATTCCAATCCGCCGACATGAAGCGTTTTGATCTCAAGATATTCATCTATCCCGAGCTGGGATCCTTCGCGCCCCAGCCCGGACTGCTTTACACCGCCGAACGGCGCGACCTCGGTCGAGATCAGGCCGGTGTTCAGGCCCACCATGCCGAATTCCAGCGCCTCGGCAACGCGCCACGAGCGCTTGAGGTTTTCAGTGTAGAAGTAGGCGGCAAGGCCGAAGGGCGTGCCGTTCGCGATCGCGATCGCTTCGTCCTCCGTCTCGAAGCGGAAAAGCGGCGCGACTGGTCCGAACGTCTCTTCTGAGGCCAAGAGCATGTCAGTCGTTGCCTCACCGAGCACGACGGGGCGGGCATATTGCCTACCTTCCGGCATACGTTCGCTCTGCGAGATGATCCTCGCGCCTTTGTCCAGGGCGTCTGTGACGTGCCGCTTGATCTTTTCTATCGCCGCGCCATTGATCATTGGTCCGATTTCGACACCTTCTTCGGTGCCGGCACCGACCTTCATTTTTGCGACCCGGCTGGCGAGCCTTTTCGCAAAGGCATCGTAAACGCCGGATTGCACCAGAATGCGGTTGGAGCAAACGCAGGTCTGTCCGCCATTACGAAACTTCGACGCAATCGCGCCCTCGACGGCCCGGTCAACATCGGCATCATCAAAGACGATGAACGGCGCGTTGCCGCCGAGCTCGAGGCTGAGCTTCTTGATGTTGGCGGAGGCGCCTTTCATCAGCAATGCGCCGACGCGAGTCGACCCGGTAAACGAGATCTTGCGGACAGTTTCATTGTCCATCAGTTCCTGGCCGATTTCCGCGGGCATGCCCGTCACGATATTAATCACGCCCGCCGGGATCCCTGCCCGCTGCGCAAGAACGCCGATCGCGAGCGCCGAAAATGGCGTAAATTCAGATGGCTTGATGACCACGGTGCAGCCCGCAGCAAGCGCAGGTGCCACCTTGCGCGTGATCATGGCGTTAGGAAAGTTCCAGGGGGTGATGATCCCGCAGACGCCTACCGGCTCTTTCCGCACCAGAATGCGGCGATCGGCAGTGGGTGAAGGGATGGTCGATCCGTTGATCCGGCGTGTCTCTTCCGCAAACCATTTTACGAAGGATGCCCCATAGCGGATTTCTCCGAGCGATTCAGCAAGCGGCTTACCCTGTTCCAGAGTCAGCAAGAGCGCCAGATCCTGCTCATGCTGCCGCATCAGCTCATACCAACGCTCCAAAAGTGCCGCGCGTTCTGCATGAGTAGTCTTCTTCCAAGCTTTGAACGCATCAGCCGCAGCGTTGATTGCAGCCGCAGTCTCGTTACGCCCCATATCGGGGATGGTACCAAGGACGTTCTGGCTGGCAGGATCAATGACATTGACAGTGGCTTTCGCGCTCGCATCTCGCCAATTGCCGCCGATCAGCCCTTGCTGGCGAAACAGATCCTTGTCCTTCAATGCAATCATCTACATGTTCCTTTGCCTTCGGGCCCAACTCCGCCATTCCTGCTTGCCAACCGAGCAGGTCTGCACGACGAGAACGCTCTTGGATTTGCGACTGGCGAGCAAAGCCGGCTCATTTGAGCAATAAAGGCCGCACACCGCATTTTTTCATCGAGAATTGCCTGACGGCGCTGAAGCCGGTCAGGCGCGACTTTGAAAGTCGATTGTTCTGCCAAGCCAGATTTCGACCGCTCTGAGCATTGCGCTCAGTCATAAGCGCTGACGTAGATCTTTCGCACGGTCTCGATCGTGCGCCAGACGCCGACAAAGCCCGGTTTCATCACGAAGCTGTCGCCGCCGCGGTAAGTCCTGGTCTCACCACCCTTTTCCTCAATTTCGATGAGACCCGAGATGATGTGGCAGAACTCGTAAGTGGTGCCTTTGATGGAATGGGTCTCGCCGGGCGTTGCTTCCCAGACGCCGGTCAGCACCTTCTCGGCTTTGGAGGCGTCCTGCGCCCAGGTCTTGAAGGATGGATTGCCCGAAATGAGTCGTTCCGGAGCAGGCAAGGTGTTCTTTGGTGCGAAGTCCGGATTGGTATCGATAGTAATCAGAAGTGACATGGCATTATCCCTGGTTAATAGCCGAGTGTTCGATCAACAAGCCCGATCGGATTTTTTCCCGCGCGGTGGCGCCTGATGTTTTCTACGACGGATTGTGCCGCCGTATGCGGTTGCGTCACGGATGCGATGTGCGGCGTTATCATGACCTTCGGATGTGCCCAGAGCGCATGGCCTTCCGGCAGCGGCTCGGGGTCAGTGACATCGAGCATAGCTGCTGCAAGGCGGCCGCCGTCGAGCGCCTCGATGAGTGCGGCCTGATCGAGCTGCGGGCCGCGGCCGACATGCAGCAGTCGCGCTCCCATCGGCAAAAGCGAGAAGAGTTTTGCGTTCAGGAGGCCGCGGGTTTGCTCCGTCAGGGGCAGAAGACAGACGAGAATATCCGTTCCACTCAGGAAACTGCCCAGCTGATCGTCGCCATGAAAGCAGGTGACGCCCCCGACCACCTTTTTGCTGCGGCTCCATGCGGCAAGGGAAAATCCAAAGGGCTTGAGGCGATCGATTGCCGCTTGCGCCAGCATCCCAACGCCCAGGAAACCCACGCGGCGTTCGGTCGCCTGTGGAGTGACAATATCTTGCCACTCGCCCCTTCTCTGCTGCTCCCGATATGCGAGCATCTCGCGATGGAGCGCCAGCACGCCAAGCACGACGTATTCCTGCATCATGCGTATGATGCCATCCTCGACCATACGCACCAGCATCACATGATCGGGTATGATCTCGGGCACGAACTGGTCGACTCCGGCACCGATCGAAAAGAGCACCTCCAAATTGCGATAACGCGAGACGTCGTCCGGCACGTTCCAGGTCAGCAGATACCGCACCTTTTCCGGGTCGATGCTTTTCCTACCCTGGTAGAATTCCAGATCGGGGAGCTCGCGCGCAAATATCTGGCGGAAAATTGCGCCCCGAGCGGCATCGGAATTGAAAAGAAACCCCATCTAGGGACCCTTCGTGTCACGCGGCGAGATGCTCGATGACTTGTTGGCGCGCAGCGAGCTCGCCGGACATCTACAGCCTAGCGGCAAGCAGAAGCTTTCTCTGCCGAATATCGGTGCGCTATATGCCGAACATTTCGAACACTTGCACCAAAACAGGTGAAACCTGCTGGCTTTCCGTGCAATGCTGCGGCAAACACGTCTGCTGTCGCAACTGGGCAGCAGGTTCATAAAGCACGACAAGCCATAGACGTTGGCATTCCGCGAAGGAATGAACTGAGATGGGACGATCCGTACGCCTGAAGTCCTTCGAATTGGTCGCGCGCGACATTCGAGACGTTGATGTGAAGCTGCTCCACGCGCTCTCGATTGCCGTCGGCTGGCCGCATCGGCCAAAGGACTGGGATTTCCTGCGCCGCGCCGGTCAGGGCATCGTCGCTGTTGACGGCATCGGGCGCGTTTTCGGAAGTGCGATGTGGTTCCCCCACGGACGCGAATTCGCCACCATCGGCCTGGTACTCACATCGCCGCGCACCCAAGCACAAGGTACCGGCCGATGGCTGATGGAACAGGTGTTCGAACGGTGCGAGGATCGGAATCTTGCCCTGAACTCGACCGATGCTGCCTATCATCTTTATCTGTCCCTCGGCTTCACCAAGGAAGCGGTCGTGTATCAGTGGCAGGGAGAGATCGTATCACCCCTTCCACCGACATCAGTTCTGGATGGCGAATTGAGGTCGGCGTCAGCCGAAACTCTCAATGAGATTGCGGCGCTGGATGAGCGCGCGTTCGGCACGAGCCGCCGGGAGCTGCTTGCTCTGCTTTCGGAAGGTGCGTCAATCTGTGTACTGCGCCGCGACGGCAAGACCGTCGGCTACTCCATGAAGCGCGAATTCGGGCGTGGTCACGTGATCGGTCCCATTGTCGCCAGCAATGATTATGACGCGATCCATCTCACGGCCGTGCATCTTAAGGATCTCACCGGCCGTTTCGCCCGCGTCGATACCCGGGAGCAGACGGGCCTGTTTGCTGACTATCTTCAGCAGAGCCGCCTCGCGATCAGCGAGACGGTCACAACCATGTCCAAGGGGCGGCGATTCCTCAACCGAAAGGAAAACGAGCCGTGGGTCTACGGATTGGCCGCTCACGCGTTGAGCTGAGCTGTGAAGCGAATTGTTAGTGGCGCCTGTCCCACGAATATAAATGATAACGACCACTTATTCGGCAACTTCGATTCCGGAGTGTCGGAAAAATTTTCGCGGCGAATTTCGACATTCCGAGCAACAAAACTAAACCGCTGAATGTTGCGACTATTCCCTACGTGGCCGCTCCCTCCCCATTCAAGCTACGGCCCGAAACGGTTTCCGCCCATGCGTTGTTCCGCGATGCCGGCAGCCGCTCAAGTGGCAGAACTCTGGATGCTACCCATGCAGAGGTATTTGATTTCCAGATAGTCCTCGATGCCGTATTTCGAACCCTCACGGCCGTTGCCGCTCTCCTTGACGCCGCCGAACGGTGCAACCTCGGTCGAGATCAGGCCTTCGTTGATACCGACGATGCCGTACTCGAGCGCTTCGGCAACGCGCCAGACCCGTGATATCGCGGCCGTAGAAATAGGCCGCAAGTCCGAACTCGGCATCGTTCGCAAGGCGGATCGCTTCCTCTTCAGTCTTGAAGCGGAATACGGGCGCGACCGGGCCAAAAGTTTCCTCCCGGAAGATCAACATGTCCGGCGTGGCGTCCGCCAATACCGTCGGTTCAAAAAACGTGCGGCCAAGCGCATGGCGCTTCCCACCGATGGCGACGCGCGCTCCCTTGGAAACCGCATCGGAAACATGCTCTTCGACTTTCTCCACGGCGGCGATGTCGATCAGCGGACCAATCGCGACGCCGGGCTCGAACCCGTCACCGATCTTGAACGCACTAACCGCCTCAGCCAGACGCGAGACAAACAAATCGTAAATCTTGTCCTGCGCAAGGAAGCGATTGACGCAAACACAGGTCTGGCCGGCATTGCGGTATTTCGAAGCCATCGCGCCCTTGACCGCGGCATCGATGTCCGCATCGTCGAAGACGATGAACGGCGCGTTGCCGCCGAGCTCCATCGATGTCCGCTTCACCGTCGACGCGCTCTGCGCCATCAGCTTCTTGCCGATTTCGGTCGAACCCGTGAATGTCACCTTGCGTACGATCGGATTGGAGGTCATTTCGCCGCCGATCGCCGACGCCGAACCCGTGATGACGGACAGCACACCTTGAGGGACGCCTGCCCGCTCCGCCAGCAGCGCAAGCGCCAGCGCGGACAGTGGTGTCTGGCTTGCCGGCTTGACGACCATGGTGCAACCCGCCGCCAGGGCCGGGCCCGCCTTGCGCGTGATCATCGCGGCCGGAAAATTCCACGGGGTGATTGCGACACAAACGCCGATCGGCTGCTTTAGCACGATGATGCGTCGGTCGGCCGTGAACCCCGGGATCGTATCGCCATAGACGCGTTTTGCTTCCTCGCCGAACCACTCGACGAAGCTTGCGGCATAGGCGATCTCGCCCTTGGCTTCAGCGAGCGGCTTGCCCTGCTCCGCCGTCATGATCGCACCGAGATCGTCCTGGTTCGCCATCATCAGATCGAACCAGCGTCGCAGGATCACGGCGCGCTCTTTCGCGGTACGGGCTCGCCACGCCGGTAGCGCAGCGTTGGCGAATTCGATCGCCCGCCGGGTCTCGGCCATCCCCATGTTGGGGACATGTCCGACCACGGCGCCGGTCGAGGGATTATCGACCGTGATGGTGGCGCCGTTATCGGCGGCTACCCACGCACCTGCCACCGGACAGGCATCGCGCAACAGGGTCGGATCTTTGAGCGTGAGTTTCGAAGCCATGATGAAGACAGCCAGGTTGGAATTAACACGTTATGATGCAGTTCGGCATGAAGCATTCAGCGCTAAGTGGAGTCGTGGCCGCTCAGAAACTGCGTCACGACCTCGATCTGTTCGTCAGCGATCAGGGCCGGCGCATGCCCGCAGTCCGCGACGGTGTGAACGCGGACATTGCGATTGCGCCGCATCATGTCCATGAGGACGCCTTCGGAAAGCAAATCCGATTGCTGCCCGCGTATGACCAGAATGGGGGCATCGATCGCATCCCAGTATTTCCAGAGATCGACGCTGTAGTGCCAAGGGTTTCGAAAGGCCTGAGCGATGTTCGCATCGCACAGCGGCTTGAAGCAGCGCCCCTCCACGCTCCAGGCCACGCTATGCGTTGTCAGATGCCGCCAGTGCACATCCTCCAATCGCCCGAAAGGCGCCAGAACCCGCCGGTAGTAGCCTTCGGCCTGTTCGATCGTCTCAAACGATTTGGGCGCCTCGTTGAGATTGGCACCGAGACGAAGCAATCCGGTCCAGGGCAGATAGGGTCCGATATCGTTGATGACGATGCGACGGATCGGACTGCCCGGAAGGGCGGCCAGCACCATCCCGATCAAGCCGCCAAGCGACGTTCCAACCCAATCGATCTCCGTTGCACCAAGAGCTGCCATCAACACGGTCATGTCGCTGCAATATTGCGGCAAGGCATAGTCGCTGCTGTCGTGCAGCCGTTCGCTTTGTCCGCGGCCCGGCAAGTCCGGGCAGACGACCTGCCGCCCTGCCATTGCGAGAACTGCGGCGAGGTGATCGAAGTCGCGGCCGTTTCTGGTCAAGCCATGGACGCAGAGCACCGGCCGCACCGCGGGCGCGGGCCCCCAATCCGTGAATGCGATACGATGGAAGCTGCGCCGGGTCAGCCCGCGCACCGATCCGGTGCGGTCGGGCGCCCTCTGCCGTCCTTCAGGCCAGTCCGCGGGGCGCAACTCGGTGGATTTCAGCCCCATCGGTCTATTCGACAAACCGGTGGGCGTCGGCCGAGGTTTCGAAGATATGCGGCGCGACGTCGCGGCGGGCCAGCGCGTCGCCGAGCTTCAGGCGCATGAATGCGCTGGTGGTGTAGCGCGAAGCATGATCGTAGCAGGTCCGCTCGACCTCGGCGGCCATTGAAAACCATTTCTCCGTCATGTCGGGAGCGATGTAAGACGAATCGTAGTTGACGACTGCGGAAAACCGGCGTCCGACACGATGGAAGAGTTCGAGGATCGACGCCCGGATTACCTCGACGTCGGCATCTCTATGGACCCGATAGCCGTCAAGTCCGAGAAAAAGCGTGTTGCGATCGGCATCGTACGACAGCCGCTCCGCCAGCGGCCGATTGAGCAGCCGGTCGTCGAGCTGCATCAGGGCCTCGCTGAACAGCGAAACATCCATGGATTTCGGTGCGCGAATGATGGGCCGAAAGCCCATGAGCGCGAGAATGTCGCGCTCCATATCGATACCCGGCGCGATCTCGATCAGTTCGAGACCCTCGGGAGTGAGGCGGAACACGCATCGCTCCGTCACATAGAGAACGGGCTGCCTGGTGGTTGCGGCAAGCTGGCCCGAAAACGTGATCTGATCCACCTTGTCGATGAATTTCGAGGACTTGCCTTCGCTGAGGATCTTGAGCTGACCATCCACGACCGACGTCTTGAGCCCACCGGTGGTGAAGGTGCCTGCGAAGATCAGCCGGCGCGCATTCTGGGATATGTTGATGAAGCCGCCCGCGCCGGCCAGGCGGCCATTGAACAGGCTGACGTTGACGTCGCCGTGGCCATTGACCTGAGCCATGCCGAGACAGGCCAGATCGAGCCCGCCGCCGTCGTAGAAATCGAACATCTGGTTCTGGTCGATGATCGATTCTGCATTGATCGAAGCACCGAAATCGAGGCCGCCTTGCGGAATGCCGCCGATGATGCCGGGCTCGGCAGTCAGCGTCACAAAGTCGAACAGCTTTTCTTCGGCGGCAACCGAGGCAACTCCCTCCGGCATGCCGATGCCGAGATTGACCACGCCGCCCATCGGCAATTCCAGGGCGCAGCGGCGCGCAATGATCTTGCGGTTATCCAGCGCCATCGGAACATTGCGATCGGCCGGCGCGCGCAATTCGCCCGAAAATGCTCCGTTGTAACCAGTGGCATAGGTCTGGACATGGTTTTCGGGCTGCGCAACGACGACGCAGTCGATCAAGACGCTCGGAATTTTGACGTGACGCGGATTGAGCGAGCCGGAGGCGGCGATGCGCTCCACCTGCGCGATGACGAACCCCTTGCAGTTCTTGGCAGCCGTTGCCAGCGCCAGATTGTCGAGGGTCAAGGCCTCCTTTTCCATCGAGATATTGCCGTTGTGGTCGGCGGTGGTACCTCTGATGATCGCAACGTTGAGGGGAAATGCCTTGTAGAACAGCCATTGTTCGCCGTCGATTTCGATCATCCGCACTAGCTCTTCGGTGGTGCGCGCATTCAGCTTTCCGCCACCATTGGCCGGATCGACGAAGGTGCCGAGCCCGACCTTGGAGAGTAGCCCGGCCTTGCGCCCCGCAATTTCGCGAAACAGATGCGATACGCATCCGAGCGGCAAGTTATAGGCCTCGACGTGATTGTCGACCGCCATCCGGGCGAGCTTCGGAACCAGGCCGAAATGTCCGCCGACCAGGCGTTTGATCAGGCCGGGATGCGCCAAGCGGTTGAGGCCGCGATCGGCGCCGTCTCCCGGCGCCGCCGCGAACACCAGCGAAAGGTCCCGCGGCTCTCCGGTCTGGACGAAGCGCCGCTCCAGCGCCTTGATGATTTCATCGGGCGTTCCCACGCCGACGAAGCCGGACGAGGCGACGGTGTCACCGGAACGGATGATGGCAACCGCCTCGGCGGCGTCGACGATCTTGTTGCGCATCAGGATTCACTTCCGGGATTGGCGTCGCGGGCGACCAGCCAGTCGGCGATGCTCTGGCTCAGCTTGCCCTGCGATTTGCTGGAGACGAACAGGCCGACATGGCCGCCGGGCAGCGGGATTTCGGTATAATCCGTGCTGCCTATCTTCGCTCCGAGCGCGCGCGAGCAGTCCGGCGGAATGATGTGGTCGTCCAGCGCAAAAACATTCAGCACGGGAGCCGTGATCGACTTCAGATCGACCCGGCGGCCGGACAGCTCAAAGCTGCCCTCCACCAGGCGGTTCTCCTGGTAGAGATCCTTCAGCCACTGCTTCGCCGCTTCGCCGGGATGATGCGGACGGTCCGCGAGCCACTTTTCCATGCGCAGGAAATTCATGAACTTGGCCTCGTCATCGACGATGTCGATGAGATCGACATTGTATTTCGTCAGTGAGCGCATCGGCGTCATCATCGAGAACACCGAGCTCATGAACTCGCCCGGCAGCACGCCGTAAGTATCGACCAGCTTGTCGATGTCATCAGGATCGAGGCTGCGGGTCCAAAGGTTGAGGAAGCCGTGGTGAGCGGCCTTGTCCTTGACATCGGCATGGAAGTCGATCGGAGTGATGGTGATGACGAGATTTTTCACCTTTTCCGGATGCAGAGCGGCGTAGCACGTCGTAAAGACGCCGCCTTCGCAGATGCCGAGCAGCGTGATCTTGTCATGGCCGGTTTCCTGCGCGATGCGGTCGACTGCGGCATCGATGTAGTCATCGACGTAATCATCAATTTTCAGCCATCGCTCTGTTCGGCCCGGCTGGCCCCAGTCGATCAGCCAGAGATCGAGCCCTTTTGAGAGAAGGCTGCGCACCAGCGAGCGGTCAGGCTGTAAATCAGCCATGGTATACCGCCCGATCAGGCCGTAGGCCAAAAGGACGGGCGTCTTCGCCGTCGCTTCTGCCATCGGCTCATAATGGAACAGCTCGACCTTGTCGCGGCGCATCACGAGATGCTTCGGTGTCGTGCCGATGGCGACGTCTTCATCCCGCGTATTGGCGATCAACTGTGTCGCCTTGAACATCTTCTCGGCGTTGGCCGCCATGTCACGGGCGAAGCGCGAGGTTTGGTTCTCCTGATCGCTCATCGTGCGGCTTCGCTCTTCTGGTCGCGGATCTGGCGGGCGAGCGTACGGACTTCTCGGCGGAGTTCGGTCAATTGCTGCGTCACGTCGTCGAAATCCTTGCGGGTCGGCAGCCCCAACATGGCTGACGCGGCCTCAGCGACATCATCCTGCCGGCTCCGTAACTTCAATCCCGCCTGCAGCAGTTCCTTCTGAGCTTGCAAGAAGCCGTCGGTGCGCTGATTCCGGATCAGTTCCTCGTTGGAGATTTCGCTCCATTTGGCGAACGCCTCGCGCCACTCCGGATGCGGGGAGCCATCGCTACCGGTGGCGGACATCGTCTCGTAAAACCGCTTCGACGCTTCATGCCATGGAGCGGCAGCAACCGCATTGTAGCTCGCAAGCCGCTGGCGCATCTCGATCCAGGCCCCAAAGGCCAACGCCATTTTCCGGTCGATGTCCCAGACGTCGGCCAGCCGCGGCCCCTGCGCCATCCGCTCGATCGCCGCCGACAGTTCGTTGCCGTCGCCAAAACCACCCGACTTTTCCGACAGACGCGCCAGCATGAACGGTGCCATCGACCCCGACCACGCCTCGACCATGCGGTTCGAGGATTCGGCCATCGTCTGCCACAGCTTCGCCCATTCGAGGCCGGGATCGGAATCAGCGGAAGCCGATTTGTCGTTCTCGCTCATGCTGCTCACTCTTTGTGCCGCTCAGGCCGCCGCGCGGTTGCCGAACGCCTCGGTGTAGATCGCCAGCGCATCGTCGAAGCTCAATTCCCGCGGATTGTTCACGAGAAGCCGCGTCTGCTTCATCGCATCCTCGGCGAGCTTCTTCAGGTCGCCCCTCGCAATGCCGACATCGGCCAGCGAGGCCGGCACGTTGCAATCCCGGCAGATCGCCGCGATCGCATCGACGAACAGCCGTGCCCGCTGGCTGACGCTCATTCCTTCCGATTTGGGATCGACGATCGGCGCCAGTTCGGCGTAGAGGCCTTCCGCCTCCGGCAAATTGAACCGCAGCACCTGGGTCAGCACCAAGGCATTCGACAGGCCATGCGGCACGTGGAACAGCGCGCCGATCGGATAGGCCAGCGCGTGCACGGCGGCGACCGGGGAATTGGCGAACGCCATGCCGGCCAGCATCGAACCCAGCAGCATTTGCGACCGCGCTTCGAGATTAGATCCGTCCGCACAGACCGTCCGGACATTCGCCGACAGCAGGGCGAGAGCCTGCCGTGCCAACTGGTCCGACATCGGATTCTTCCGGTGCTTGCTGGTATAGGCTTCGATCGCATGGACCATGGCGTCGATGCCGGTCGCCGCGGTGACATGCGCGGGCAGGCCGAGCGTCAGCTCCGGATCAAGGATCGCCCAATCCGGAAGCAGGCGGGGCGCAACGACGCCCTTTTTCTCGGTCGTCGGCGTGGTGACGATCGCAATCGGGGTCACCTCCGAGCCCGTTCCGGCCGTTGTCGGCACCAGCAGCAGCGGAAGGCGTTCGCCCTTGGCAAGGCCGACGCCGTAGATATCTTCGAGGCGATCAGGCGTTTTGGCCAGATAGGCCACCAACTTCGCGGTATCGAGCGCGCTGCCGCCGCCGATTGAGGCAACCAGCTCGATGTCCTTGTCACGACACAGTGCGACCGCTCGCTCGATGATATGCGACGGCGGATCCGCCTCCACATCTTCGAATATCGTCAGTTCGCAGCCGCCGGCAACCAGGCCAGCCTCGGCGTTTCTGGTCAGGCCTGCATTGCGTACGCCCTTATCCGTGACCAGCAGAACACGTTTTGCCCCGTATCCAGCGACCAACTCCGCCAGCTTTTTCGATGCGCCTGCCTCGAACAGGATGTTGGGGGGTGCCTGGAAGGTAAACGCTTTCATCTGACATCACTCCTGATCTGATCGGACGTTACTGCCGCAAGCGCCGCGGCGAGCTGTTCGGTCACGGCGTCAATCGGCTGCAAACCGTCGACGACGTTGAGCAGTCCCTGCGACCGGTAGTATTCCGTGACCGGCGCGGTTTGCTCGCGATAAACGCCGAGCCGGGTCTTGAAGACCTCGGGATTATCGTCGCGGCGCACCGGCTCGCCTCGGCTTGCCGCATCGTCGGCGCGCCCTTTGATGCGGTCGAGCAGCGCATCTTCGTCGACCTCGAGCTCAAGCACCGCATCGAGCTTGATGCCCCGGGTGGCGAGTTCCTGATCGAGCGCTTCGGCCTGCGCGACCGTGCGCGGGAAGCCGTCAAGGATAAAGCCGCTTACCGCATCGGAATGGTCGATACGATTAGCGATCACCGATACCACGACGTCGTCGGGCACAAGTTCACCCCGATCCATGATGTGCTTGACGCGCAATCCCGCAGCCGTGCCTTCCGCAACCGCCTGGCGCAGCATGTCGCCGGTCGACAATTGCGGGATCGCAAATCGAGTGACGATCCTCGTCGCCTGCGTGCCCTTACCTGCGCCTGGCGGCCCCAACAGAACCAGTCTCATATCATTGCCCATATCTCGGTTTCAGCTCTTTGCCCGCGCGATGGCCTCGACGATCAGCCGGCGCGCTTCGGCACTGTCGCCCCATCCGATCACCTTCACCCACTTCCCCGGCTCCAGATCCTTGTAGTGTTCAAAGAAGTGCTGGATCTGCTCGATCGCGATCTGCGGCATGTCGGCGATCCCGTTGACGTGTGCGTAGCGCATCGTCAGTTTCGGCATCGGCACGGCGATGATCTTCTCGTCGCCGCCGCCCTCGTCATCCATCTTGAGCACGCCGATCGGCCGCACATTGATTATGGCGCCAGGAGCGATCGGCCGCGAATTGGCCACGAGCACGTCGATCGGATCCCCATCGTCCGAAAGCGTGTGCGGAACGAAGCCGTAATTTCCGGGATAGCGCATCGGCGTATACAGGAAGCGGTCGACGAACAGCGCGCCCGCCGCCTTGTTCATTTCGTATTTGATCGGTTCACCGCCGATCGGAACCTCGATGATGACATTGACGTCCTCCGGGGGATTGTCGCCGATCGAAATCGCGTCGATATTCATTTCCGCGCCGCCTTTTGGCTATGGCGGTTTTTGATGAGATCATCGACCACCGCCGGATCGGCCAGGGTTGAGGTGTCCCCGAGCGCGCCGACTTCGTCCTCGGCGATTTTGCGCAGAATACGACGCATTATCTTTCCAGAGCGGGTCTTGGGCAGGCCCGGCGCAAACTGAATGACATCGGGTGCGGCGATCGGTCCGATCTCCTTGCGGACCCAGGCCACTAGTTCCTTGCGCAACTCTCCGGAGGGCTCCGCATCCGACATCAAGGTGACGTAGGCGTAGATGCCCTGCCCCTTGATGTCGTGCGGAAAACCGACAACAGCGGCTTCGGAAACCTTCTGATGTGCGACGAGCGCGCTTTCGACTTCGGCTGTCCCCATGCGATGACCGGATACGTTGATGACGTCGTCGACGCGGCCGGTGATCCAGTAGTAGCCGTCGGCGTCGCGCCGGCAGCCATCGCCGGTGAAATACTTGCCCGGATAGGTCGCGAAGTAGGTCTGCATGAAGCGCTCGTGGTCGCCGTAGACCGTGCGCATCTGGCCTGGCCAGGAATCGGCAATGACGAGATTGCCTTCGCATGCGCCGGTCAGCACGGCACCACTTGCGTCCACCACTTCCGGCATCACTCCGAAAAACGGCAGGGTTGCCGAACCGGGCTTCAAAGCCGTCGCGCCGGGAAGCGGCGAGATCAAGATGCCGCCTGTCTCGGTCTGCCACCAGGTATCGACGATCGGACAACGTCCATCGCCGACCACGCGGTGATACCAATCCCACGCTTCCGGATTGATCGGCTCGCCCACCGAGCCGAGCAAGCGCAGCGACGCACGGCTGGTCTGTTTGACCGGCTCTTCCCCCGCACCCATCAACGAACGGATCGCGGTCGGCGCGGTGTAGAAGATGTTGACCTTGTGTTTGTCGACGACCTGCCAAAAGCGCGATGTTGAGGGATAGTTCGGGATCCCCTCGAACATCAGCGTGGTCGCGCCGTTGGCCAGCGGCCCATAGACGATGTAGCTGTGGCCGGTGACCCAGCCGACATCGGCGGTGCACCAGTAGATGTCGCCGTCGTGATAGTCGAACACATACTGGTGCGTCATCGACGCAAAAACGAGATAGCCACCCGTGCTGTGAACGACGCCCTTTGGAGCACCGGTTGAACCCGACGTGTAAAGAAGGAATAGCGGATCCTCCGCGTTCATTTCGACCGGCGCGCAGTCGGCCGAGGCCTTTGCCACCTCGTCCGCGTACCAGACGTCGCGGCCGTCGACCCAGTCGATGCCACCGCCGGTGCGCTTGACCACGATCATCGTCTTCACGATGCCGGCCACCTTCTTCAGCGCATCGTCGGCATTGACCTTCAGCGGTACCTTGCGCCCGCCGCGCAGCCCCTCATCGGCGGTGACCAGGACTTTGGACTGGCAGCCCTCGATACGTCCGGCCAGGGCATCCGGCGAGAACCCGCCGAACACGATGGAATGGACCGCCCCGATTCGCGCGCAGGCGAGCATGGCATAGGCGGCTTCCGGAATCATGGGCAGGTAGATCGTGACGGTGTCGCCTTTCTTCACACCGTGACTTTTCAGGACATTCGCGAAACGACAGACCTGATCGTGCAACTCCGCGTAGGTGATGTGCCTGGATTCGGCGGGATCGTCGCCCTCCCAGATGATCGCGACCTGACCGGCACGCCGGGCAAGATGCCGGTCGATGCAGTTCATCGCCACATTCGTGGTGCCGTCCTCGAACCACTTGATCGAGACCTTGCCGGGCGCAAAGGAGGTATTCTTCACCTTCGTGAACGGCTTGATCCAGTCGATCCGCTTGCCATGCTCCGCCCAGAAAGCATCCGGCGTCGACACCGACGAAGCATACATGCTGCTGTATTTCGCAGCGTCAGCATGAGCCCGCCGTGCCCAGCCGGCCGGCACGTCATGGATCAGCGTATCTGACTTTTCCGTGCCCACCTTGGAGCCTCCCCGACGCACTGCGATGCGATTGTCTTGATCGGATGATGCATCGTCCGCGCTCGGAACGCGTGCAGGCAACATCCTGTGATCAGCGATTTGATTTCGCTCTGAGGCGACCGGCGCTACTTATTCAGGTCAACAGTCGACGGCTGGTTCATTGCACTTGCAAGCTCGCGAAACTGGGCATTCATTTTGTCCATCTGCTCCTTGAGATGGCTTTGATAAACTGCACCCATTTCCTGCGGGTCCTTGGCATGCAACAGCCGTTGCGCAAGCTCGAAGCCCGAAGCCACATTTTCCTCGGCGAACGCGACGGCTCTTTCGTTCATCTCCTTCGCCGCCGAATAGGTTGAGCGAACGCTGGAATCGGCCTTCTCTCTCAACTTCTGGGATTCGGTTATGTATTTCGACACAGCCTCTTTCGCCTTGTCCAGCGTGGTCTGCGCCATTTCCCGCATCTTCTCAGCCTGCTCGTTGATCTGCTCACTCATTGCACTCTCCATTGCCGGCGCTTGCGACCACGCCAATTTCAGCTCAGCTCATCAATCGGCCCTCGCCGACGGCTCACACGGTCGGCTCAATAACCTGCTTCAGCTTCTCGCGAAGTTCATCCACGAGCACGCGGGTATTTTCGCTGTAGTCGATCGGCACGACGACGAGGTGCACACCGCCACCTTTGAAAGCGTTTTCGAGCGTCGGAATCAACGAATCCGTGCTTTCGACCCGCGAGCCTTTCGCGCCGTAGCTCTCGGCGTATTTGACGAAATCCGGATTCCCGAACGTGAGGCCAAAGTCCGGGAAACTATCGACCGCCTGTTTCCAGCGGATCATGCCATAGGCCGAATCTTCCAGGATCAGCACGACGACATTCAATTTAAGGCGAACCGCGGTTTCCATCTCCTGCGAATTCATCATGAAGCCGCCGTCTCCGCAGACCGCGAGCACGCGGCGTTCCGGATGCAGCATCGCCGCCATCATGGCGGATGGCAGCCCGGCGCCCATTGTCGCGAGGGCATTGTCCAGCAGCAGCGTGTTCGCCACATAGGTGCGGTAGTTGCGGGCGAACCAGATCTTGTACATCCCGTTATCCAGCGCGACGACGCCGTCTTCAGGGATGACCTTTCGCACATCGTGCACGATGCGTTGCGGCGTCGGGGGCCAACGGTCCTCGGTCGCGCGATCGCCGATCCGGGCCAGGATACTTTCGCGAAGGCTTAACAGCGCGCCGGCATGATGCAGCCGCCCCTCGAGACGATCGGCCAGCAACTCCAGGCTCGGTCCAACATCGCCGACCACTTCGCACTGCGGAAAGTAGACCCGCTCCACGTTGGCCGGCGTGTAGCTGACGTGGATGACTTGAGGACCTTTCGGGCCCATGATGAAGGGCGGCTTTTCGATGGTGTCGTGACCTATGGCAATAATCAGATCGGCTCGGTCGACCGCTTCATGAACGTAATCGCGCTCGCTGAGTGCAGCCGTCCCCATGTAGAGGTTGCTGCCGCCGGGTACCGTTCCCTTGCCCATTTGTGTGGTGAAGAACGGAATTTTCGTGCGGCGGACGAAGCCGCCGATGCCGGCCGTGCTGCGCGGCCGGGACGCGGCGGCGCCGAGCATGATCAAGGGCCGCTTGGCCTTGAGGATCATGTCGGCAGCGCGATCCAGCGAGGCACGATGGGCGACCGGGATCTCGATCGGATGCGGCGCCACCATCGCGACGTCTTCGGATTCCTCGCCCGCGATGTCCTCGGGCAATTCCAGAAGAACCGGACCCGGACGCTCTTCCATGGCGATCCGGAAGGCATCGCGAACGATTGTCGGAATGCCGCTTGTGCTGACGATCTGGAGCGACAGCTTGGTCAACGGTTTGAAAGCGCTAACCACATCGACGATCTGGAATTTGGCCTGTCGGCTGCTCATGATGCCCTTCTGGCCCGTGAGCATGATCATGGGCATGGCGCCGAGCAGCGCGTAGGCGGCGCCAGTCGTCAGGTTCAATGCGCCAGGGCCAAGCGTGGTGATGCACACGCCGGGCTTGCCGGTCAGCCGTCCATAAGTCGCGGCCATGAAGGCCGCGCCCTGCTCGTGGCGTGTCAGGATCAGCTTGATCGACGAGTTGCGCAAGCTTTCCACGACATCGAGGTTCTCCTCGCCGGGAACGCCGAAAATTCGGTCGACGCCCTCGTTCTCGAGTGCGGCAACCAACAAATCTGATCCCTTGGCCATCAGCGCGTCTCTCCCATTCGAATTCAATGCTCTCCGGACGCCGTCGCAGGCATGACGGGGCCGTCGTGTTTCAGTTCAGATCCGGCCATCGCCGTCGAGATAGCCTCGCGTCCGCGTATCCGGCATCCAGAGCGACGCGACCAGGGCGACCAGCGCCATCGCCGCGACGTACCAGAAGAACAGGGTTTCGTATCCGGACGATTTCAGCGACAATGCAACATATTCCGCCGTTCCGCCGAACATCGCATTGGCAATCGCGTAGGGAAGTCCGACGCCTAGGGCGCGCACCTCGGGCGGAAACAGTTCGGCCTTCACGACGCCACTGATCGAGGTATAGAAGCACGCAATCACAAGACCGATCATGATCAGGCCAAAAACGGCGTAGACGTTGGTGGTGCTGGACAATGCCATCAATAGCGGCACCGCAGCGAGGGTAGCGCATGCGCTGAACAGGATCATGTTGTTGCGCCGGCCGATCCTGTCCGATAGCGCCCCGAACACCGGTTGCAGCAGCATGAAGGCGATCAGGGCAGCGGTCATGATCGAGCTGACCGTCTTGGCATCCAGCTTCACGCTGTTGACCAGGAATTTCTGCATGTAGGTCGTAAACGTATAGAAAAATAGCGATCCGCCGATCGTGAATGCGAGAACGATCAGCAGCGCGCGCTTATGATGCCAGAGGCCGGAGAGAGAACCTGCCTCCTTGCGGTGCATGGTCTCCGCCGAGGCCGTCTCCTGCAACGAGCGGCGGAGATACAACGCCACAACGGCCGCGACGGCGCCGAACAGGAAAGGCACCCGCCATCCCCATTCCTTCAGCTCGTCGAGCGACAAGGTTTGCTGCAGAACCACGACAACGAGGAGTGCGAGAAGTTGACCGCCGATGAGCGTGACATACTGGAATGACGAATAGAACCCGCGGTTGCCCTTGCCGGCAATCTCGCTCATATAAGTTGCCGCCGTTCCATATTCCCCGCCGACCGACAGGCCTTGTGCCATGCGCGCAAACAGTAGGAGCGCCGGCGCCGCGGCGCCGATTGTTTGGTACGTGGGGAGCATTCCGATCATCAGCGATCCCGCGCACATCAGCAGCACCGACAGCACCATCGAATTCTTGCGGCCATGCGCATCGGCGATCCAGCCGAACAGCCAGCCACCGAGCGGCCGCATGAAGAACCCTACGGCGAAAATGCCGGCCGTCGCCAGCAACTGGCTGGTCTGGTCGCCAGACGGGAAGAACGCCGCCGCGAAATAGATCGAGGTAAATGCGTAAGCATAGAAGTCGTACCACTCGACCAGATTTCCGGACGACGCAGCCACAATCGCCTTGATACGCGACAGCTTTTGCGCCGTGCTGTCAGCGGGGATTGCCGGGTGCGATGCAGCAACAGCGGTCATTTGCTTACCCTCCCAATCGACGGATGATGCTTTGAGTGAAGTCGCCAGTGGACGCTTTGCCGCCCAGATCGGGCGTGCGAACGCCGTCCTCGCGCAAGACCTGATCAATTGCCGTTCTAAGACGGTTTGCGAGATCAGGCTGATCAATGTGCTCCAGCATCAGCCCGACCGCCAGCAATAAAGCGAGCGGATTGGCGATTCCCTTGCCGGCAATATCCGGTGCCGAGCCGTGCACGGCCTCGAAGATCGCCGTATCCGGACCGATGTTGGCGCCGGGCGCCATGCCGAGGCCGCCGACCAGACCGGCGAGCTGATCTGACAGGATGTCACCGAACAAATTGGTAGTGACGATGACATCGAACTGCCAGGGATTCATGACGAGCTGCATCGCCGTGGCATCGACGATGCGATCGTCCATCTTGACCCTGCCCTCGTACTTCTTTGCAACCTCGTGACCGACCTCGAGAAAGATGCCGGTCAGCGCCTTCAGCACGTTGGCCTTGTGCACGACGGTCACCTTCTTGCGACCGTTCTTGAGCGCGTAGTCGAATGCGAATTCGATGATCTTGCGCGATCCTTCACGCGTATTGACCCCGGTCGAAATGGCGACCGCGTGCGGATCTTCCCCAATTGGAATATAGTGTTCGAAAGCGACATAGAGCCCGCCGAGGTTCTCGCGAACCAGCACGATATCGATTTCGTCGAATCGTCCTCCGGGAACCATGCTTCGAACCGGCCGCAAATTGGCGTAAAGGCCGAATTCTTCGCGCAGACGAACATTGATCGAGCGGAATCCTCCCCCCACCGGCGTCGTTAGCGGGCCCTTCAGGGCGAGCCGCGTACGTCGGATGCTGTCCAGCGTCGCCTGCGGCAGCGGATCACGGCTTTCCTCGATCGCGGCCAGGCCACCCTGCTGGATGTCCCATTCGAATGGAGAGCCGAGCGCTTCGAGAATGTCGACGGCCGATTTCACGATCTCGGGGCCGATACCATCGCCTGGAATGAGCGTAGCGGGCCGCTTCGTTTTGGATTGAGCAGGCATTACTATGTCCTCGAAGATGAGAGCCGCGGGGTTTTGTGAATGTCAGACATGCTGCCTTGCACTCAATGTACGGGGCTTGCGGCGGAGGTGGCGGGTAGCGTTTCCTGCTTGCTGATC
Organism: Bradyrhizobium sp. CAR08; assembly: GCF_052871955.1. Lineage (NCBI taxonomy): Bacteria > Pseudomonadati > Pseudomonadota > Alphaproteobacteria > Hyphomicrobiales > Nitrobacteraceae > Bradyrhizobium > Bradyrhizobium sp. CAR08. Next base: position 31,943 of record NZ_JBIXJX010000005.1, on the reverse strand, counting down.
CAAAGCACCGCGATGATCCCGGCGATTTGAAGCAAAGCCAGCGGTATCAAGGCCATGGGGAAGCTACCCGTCGCCTCCTTAATGACGCCGAGCAGCCACACCGCGCCAGAAGTGCCGATGTGCGACAGGGTATTGATGCCGGCAATTCCGGCCGCAGCAGTTGCCGGAGAGAGTGTCCCAGTCGCCAGGGCCCAGAATGGTCCCTTGATCGAATAATTACCGATCAAGACCACGCTCATAATAGCAAGCGTCACGGGCAATGAGCTCGTGAGCATGGTCGCAAGCAGCGCCGTTGCGCATAACGCAAGTGGTATTGCGGTGTTTTGGGCATGGGCGTTCGACCTGTCCGAATATCTTCCCCAAAAGATCATCGCAACGGAGGCGATGCCAAATGGGATGGCATTCAGGAAGCCGGTCTCCATGTTGGACATCCCGAACGATTTCACGATCTGAGGCTGCCACAGCGACAACGCGTTGCTCGTGGCCGAGCTTCCCGCATAGATCAAACCGAGGATGAGCACATATTTGTTGGTCAGAATTTGCCACAGCGACATGTGGCCGACCTGCTTCGCCATCGATCGTTCCGACTGCAGGCGCGCGTCGAGCCAATTGCGCGCCTCCGGCTCGAGCCATTTTGCATCAGCGGGTTTGTTCGGAAGCCCGAAGAACGAGACCAGGCCGAGCAGGACGGCCGGAATGGCTTCAACGATGAAAAGCCATTGCCAACCACGAAGGCCGAGCACGCCATCCATCGCCAGCAAAGCGCCGGATATTGGCGATCCCAAAAAGCTCGATAGCGGTATCGCCACCATGAAAACCGCAACGATCCGTGCGCGATAGGCCGCCGGAAACCAGAAGGTCAGATACAGGATCACACCAGGAAAGAACCCGGCCTCCGCTGCACCCAACAAGAAGCGGCTCAGATAAAAAGTAATCGGCCCTACCGCAAAAGCGGAGAGAATACCGACTATCCCCCATGTGATCATAATGCGCGCGATCCAGATCCGCGCGCCAACTTTCTGCATCGCCAGATTACTGGGGACCTCGAAAAGAATGTAGGCGATATAGAACAGCGCCCCGCCCGCCCCGAAGGCAGCCTGCGTCAGGCCCAGATCCTTGTTCATTTGCAGGGCCGCAAACCCGGCATTGACGCGGTCAACGTATGAAATGAAATAGCACACCATGAAAAACGGAAGCAGGCGCCATGTAATGCGGCGCATGGTTTCCGCTTCGATCCTCGGTAGCGGCGCGGAATTCGTTGGCATGGCGTCCTCGTTTCGGGTTGACGGTCAGGCAGCGAGTTGGCGCAGGACGTATTGAAAAATTCCGCCGTTGCGGAAATATTCGAGCTCGTCGAGCGTATCGATGCGGCAGGTCAAGGGTATGATGGCCTTATTCGCACCATCGGACTCGCGGATCTCGATCGCGAGCTTCTGGAGATGCTGGGAAGGCCATTCTTTTCCGCTGCGGCAAGCGAATAGTAGGCGTAGCTCTTTGCACCGACGACAAGTGTCTGGCGTGCGCCGAAGCTGTTGAGATACTGCTTCATTATCAAGTCCCCCTTCGCTGGAATCGTCCGCCTCGCGCAGATCTGAAGCGGTCTATTTCTCCGATGCTGCAAAGGGATCGAGACCCGCTTTTTTCAGGGCCGGAGCAGCAGCAGCGGAAGCGAGGAAGGCAATCAGGGCCCGTCCGGCTTCCGGCTGACTGGCACCGGAGGTTATGCCTGCAGAAAAGATCGTGATTTTCTGGACGTCTGGCGGGAGCGGCCCGACAAGGTCGGCTCCAGCGATCGGCAGAAGTTCACTGATCTGTTGAAAGCCGAGTTCGGCGTCACCGCGTGCAACAACACTCGCGACCGGCTCCGCCGGAATCATTTTGGCCTTGTCCTTCATCTCGGCGGCGATCCCGAGACGCTTGAACAGCTCGGTGCCCACATAGACGCCGCTGGCGCTGTCGGAGTATGCAACTGACTTCGCGTTCAACAGTGCCTGCTTCAATGCGTCAGGAGTACCGATATCAGGCTTTGGCGTTCCGGCGCGTACCGCGATCCCGATCGGCGAGCGTACCAGGTCGACGCGGCTGGTTCTGACCGCCCTGCCCTGCTCGATCATCTCGCCAAGCGCGTCGCCGACCATGATGAGCACGTCCGCCGCCTCGCCGCGTGCCAGTCGCACGGGGATGGCGTTCTCCGTCGTTCCCATCGAGGGGCCATAGGCCGTGACGACCGTATTTCCCGTCGCGCGTTCAAATTGCGGTACGAGCTCCTTATAAGGCGTCGCCAAGCCTCCCGAGATCATGACCCTGACTTCGGACGCCTTGGCGATTCCAGCCGCGGCCGCCAAGACAATCAGCAAGCTTAGCGCAACTCGCCTGCGCACGACGATCGTCACGCTCATCGGCAATTTCCTTCGATGCAATTATTCGAGGACTGTGCTTGCTCGATGACGGTCGACGTCATCGAGCACTTTGGTGGTCACGTCCCTATCACCGTCTCGACCGAATTGGCGCCGGATAGCGCGCGTCGTTGTTGCGGCCTGTAAACGAGGTACGTCCCGGCCAGACCACAGAGCGCTGCCGCGCTCATCCAATATCCCGGCGACGCATTGTCACCAGTGGCAGCGATCAGCCAGGTGCAGATCGCTGCCGTAAACCCGCCGAACGTCGTTGCCAGACTATATGCGAGGGAGAATCCCGACGTTCGTACACCCACCGGCATGACTTCGGTCAATGCGACGATCATCGCGCCGTTGTAGCTGGCGTAGATGAAAGACAACCAAAGTAGGACCGTCAGCATCTTCGGGAACGTCGGGCCTGCGGCCAACCAGGAAAGCGCGGGATATGCAGTCAGAAATGCCAAAGTCGAAAAGGCGATGAGGATCGGCCGACGACCAATCCGATCGGACAACGAGCCCATGATGGGAAGCCAGATGAAGTTCGATATTCCCACGCAAATCGTCACGATCAGGCCATCGGCCGCGGTCAGCTTGAGGACCGATTTGCCGAATGTCGGCGTGTAGACGGTAATGAGGTAGAACGACACCGTGGTCATGATCACCATCATCATCCCGGCAAGCACAATGCTCCAGTTTGCGAGGATGGAGCGATAGATCTCGCGGGGTGTCGGATGATGCTTCCGCGCCAGGAATTCATCGGTTTCCTGCAGCGAGCGTCGAATGAAGAATACGAAAGGAACGATCAGGCAGCCGATGAAGAACGGAATACGCCAGCCCCAATCGTCAAGCTGCGCCGGTGCAAGCCATGCATTGAGAGCGAAACCCAGCGAGGCCGAGACGATGATCGCGACCTGTTGACTTGCCGATTGCCAGCTGGCGTAAAAACCCTTCTTTCCCGGTGTGGCCATTTCCGAGAGATAGACGGAAACCCCACCAAGCTCGACGCCAGCCGAGAAGCCTTGCAGCAGGCGTCCGATCAAGACGAGGATCGGGGCCAATATGCCAATGGTTGCGTAACTTGGCACGAACGCGATGAGCACCGTGCCGGCAGCCATGATCGACAGTGTAACGATCAGGCCTTGGCGCCGGCCGATCCGATCCACGTAGGCGCCGAGGATGATGGCGCCGAGCGGGCGCATCAGAAAGCCTGCGCCAAACGCAACGAAGGTCAGCAGCAGTGACGCGTATTCATTTTCGAGTGGGAAGAATGCCTTGGCGATGTACGACGCGTAGACGCCCGACAGAAAGAAGTCGAACATCTCAAGAAAGTTGCCACTGGTGACGCGGAGCACCATGCCAAGCTTCGACTGTCCGGTGGTAACCGTCATGCCGTCCTCCCTTTTATCGTTTATGTTTTTTTGTCTTGTTCACCCGTCTTGCAGGTGTTGCAAACTTGATCGCGGCCGGATTGACCGATACGCGAGGAGCGATCGTTCAAGCTACGATTGCTGCCTCATCGTATATCAGCTGCCTGTCACCAACCTGTCGCTGCCGCACTCCGCAAGAAAATCGGTTTGAAGACGACGCGCTTGATGAGCCGGCAGATATGGGGGGCTTCTCTCGGATGTTATTCCGTCTGAAATCCAGATCCCTGGATTTCTATCGATCCTGCAACGCGCGGCGCCACTCTTTGAGGAAGCTCGCTCGTTTCGATTGATCGAGATAGGTGAGCAATTCTGCACCAATATGGATCGGCTTGACTGCGCCGCTGCGATCCGCAGGTATCACGCCTTCCGCGCCGAGACCGAGGCGCACAGGACCGACTGACCGGGCCAGGAGAAATTTCTGGCCGCGTTCTGAAAGCAGGTAATCAAGAAACAATTTCGCGGATTCCGGGTGGGGCGCGGTGACGGGTATAAAGGCTATTCGCGACATCAAGGTGATGTAGTCGGCAGGAAACACGATTCCGATAGAGGCATCTTCCTTGGCCCGTTCGATCGCGTAAGACCCTATCATATTGTAGGCGAGCAGATGTTCGCCGGATGAAATCCGATCAAGCACCGTTCCGGTGGTCGAATAGAGCTTGATACCGGCGCTGCCAAACGCACGGACCAAATCCCACGTTGTCCTGGTGATTCCGGCATCGCGCGTGATGAACAGGAAACCGGTCCCGCTCTGCTCCGGGTCATAGGTTGCGATCTTACCTCGATAGATGTCAGGCTTTCGGCTTAGAAGGCTCTTCAGGTCAGTGCGGGTTCGGGGTACATCGGACTCCGCAACGAGGTTCTTGTTATAAACAATGACAATCGGCTCCGCCGTGATGGCATAGGCTTCGTCTTTCCAGATGGCCCAATCCGGGATATGCGCAATTTCCTTCGAGACATAGGGTTGAGCATAGCCGTCATTGACGAGCTTGATCTGCAGATCCATCGCGGAGCTCCAGACAATGTCTCCGGGTGCTGCGCTGGAGGTCGAGGGATCCACGACTTGATTGTAGATATCGTTCGAGTTGATCTTTGTATGGACGATCTCGATGTCCGGATGACTTGCCCGGAAATCGGCAAGCAAGTCGGCGACGTCCGCGTCCTGGGTCGTCGATACGATGTTGAGCTGCTCTCGAGCTCCGGCGATAGCGGATGCTTGCCCTTTGAGAGGGCCGAGCTGCGCCTGCTCCGACATGGCAGGCCACGTCAGCAAGATCCCAACGCACAAGGCCAAGGCTTTGGCAGCCGCCATCGTGACGTTTCCTCGTCCATGAGCCGCTTTGCGGACTTCAGTTTGTTCAGGACCGCAGCCATTCGTACGGCAGCGCACAATCCGGCCTCAACTTGAGCTTTCACCATCACGCTTGGCAAGAGGAAAGCTCACGGAAACCCGCAGACCCCGGCCTTCCGGGCCAGGTGCAAGCACGATTTGGGCCCCGAGACGGTCCGACAAGGCTTTCACGATGGCTAGTCCAAGACCACTGCCTGCAGGGCCGTTCGCCATCGGAATCCGATAAAAACGCTCGAAAACGCGGGCCCGATGGGCCTCCGGAATTCCCGGACCGGTATCCTCGACTTCAATTCGCGCGGTCGTGGCGTCAACAACCGCGCGAACCAGGACCATCCCCCCGGGGCGGTTGTAGCGGATCGCATTGTCGATCAGGTTTGCCAGCAATTCGCTAATCAGGACCGTATTGCCGGCGATGACCGCGGGACAGTCGGATCGATCGAACTGGACGTCGATGTCGTTCGCGAAAGCCTGTGGGGCACGCTCCGACAGGACATTGAAGGCGACCTCATTCAGGTCAACGTTCTCCGCGGCCGGTTGCGCAATGTTCTGCTCGTCGGCCCGTGCCAGTGTCACGAGCTGCCCGAGCAGCCGTTCAAGGCGGTTGATGGCGTTATCGACCTCGTCGAGGGCAGATTGGCCCGCCGGCGTTTCCGACCCCAGGCGTCGCACCAGATCGAGATGCGTCCGCAGTATCGCCAATGGGGTTCGCATCTGATGCGAGGCATCGGCTGTGAATCGGCGCACCAGTCCGATGGCCAGATCCAGCCGCTGTAGCAGGGAATTTACCGCGAGCGCCGGTGCTAAAGCTTCCTGCGGCACCCGGGAAAGGTCGAGCGGACTGAGATTTGGACCGCCCTGAATACCGCGCGCGTCGATTTCTTGCTTGAGTTCGCCAAGCGGCCTCAGGCCTCGATCGACGGCGTACCAGCCGAGGCAAGCGATGAGGCTAATCAACCCGGCCTCGAGCATCGCCAGTCCGATCAGCATTTCACGTTCGACGACGCGGCGCGCCTGCACCGTTTCGGCCACTGCGACGAGGACCAGCTCCGGCCTGCCGTAGACCTGCCGCGCCTGCGCGCCGATACGAACCGTTTTGCCGCGATACGCGCCATCGCGATGGCCGGTTTCGCCAGCCTTCAATCGATCGAAGCCGGATAGTGGAAGATCCTTGTAACCGGTGATCAATTCGCCGAGGTAAGTCACGCTGTAATAGATGCTGTCGTGCGACTGGCTTTCCAGCATGCCGAGCGCAACCTGCGGCAAGTCGACCGTCAGTTCGCCATCTTCCACGCCGACGCGTTCGGCGATGGCGAGAACCGACCCATCGAGCAACCGGTCATGAACTGTCTGCACAACGCGCTGGATCAGCAACATACCGCCGATTCCAAGCACCATCGCCAATACAATGGCGGGCGCCACCAGATTGGTGAGGAGCGTTCGCCTCAACGACGGCCGCCAGGTGGCGATCACTGTACCTCCAGCAGATAGCCTAGCCCGCGGACGGTTCGGATCCGCGGCCCGTCAGGACCGAGTTTCTGGCGAACGCGACCAACGTAGAGTTCCGCCGCGTTCGGCGCTACCGCCTCGTCGAAGCCAAATACCTCCGCGATCAGGCGCTCCTTGGAGACGACTTTGCCGGCGCGGGTCATCAGCACTTCCAGCACGGCAAACTCGCGCCGTCGCAATTCAAGCGGCCGGCCGCTCAGTGTAATCGTGCCCGCGGCGCGGTCGAACGCGAGCGGGCCACAGATCAAGGTTGGATTTGGAAGCCCCTGTCCCCTTCTCACGAGCGCGCGAACGCGGGCATCAAATTCGGCGATATCAAATGGCTTGGAGAGATAATCGTCAGCGCCGAGATCGAGCCCGCTGACCTTATCGCCGGTCGCGTAACGGGCAGTCAGAATCATGACCGGAACGGTCGACCCGGCTTGCCGTATCTTGTGCAGGACGCCGAAACCCGACACGTTCGGCAAGTTGATGTCCAGAATGATGAGGCTGTAGGGTTCCAGCAAGGCGGTCTGCGCCGCCGAAGCCCCGTCAGACTCGATATCGACGGCGAACCCGGACAGCTTGAGCCGCTCGGCAAGGCCGCGCGCCATGGCGGCATCGTCCTCGACAATCAGAATCCTCACTGAACAAACCCTTGCGTTCGCACCACCCGTGCGCGGGAGACGTCACCGTGAGGCTAGAAGGACAGTATCGAAAGATCAAATCGGAGCTTCCTCGCGGATGTACGGCTCGCATCCTTCGGACACTTCGCCAGGAGAGGGCCGCGTGCTTCCCGGCATCCCCTCCCTCGACGGTTCGACTTTGCCAGGCCAGTCCCCATATCGTGTGGCAACACGTAACGATACAGCGAGCAGCTTTGATGGCCAGGAGACGCGTGACGGAAACGGAAGCCGACGATCTCCCCCGCTATTTCGTCTGGGTGCGCGGTCTTGAGGGCCCCGAACCGCAGAAATGGATGGCGATGGATTTCGGCGTCGGTGACTGGAAACGGCCGCTCGTGCTCGCCTATCTCGAGCTACCTGAGGGCGAGCGACACTTGCCGTTGTCGGCGCTGGCCCGGCGATATCCGCCGCCGCGGGCAGAGGCTTCGTAGAGGGGCCATCCTGGACGGACGCGAGGATCTCGCCACCCCGTCAACCCAGGGCGAGCAACGCCGCATCACTGGCAGTACTGTTTTCCGCCATAGGTATGACATTTGCCGCCCTCGCTGCTGGCCGGAGCAGACGGCGCGCGCGGGCTCGGTTCGTGGCGGGACACCGCCTTTGGTTTCTGGGGCGACGGATCGGGACGCACTGGCACACGCCCTGGGCGTCCAGCACGAATTTGTTGTCACAGACGATCTGGACGCAGCGGTCGCCAACCGCCTTTTGCCCCCTCGCACAAACCAGCGGGCAGATGCGATCGGGCCGGGCGCGCACCGCATCGAGCGCGTCGAGGCTTGCGACCTTCACGTCGAATTTCGTACCGGCATATCTGTTGAAGCTGTCGAGCGCCTTTTGCGACGGTGCAGTCCAGGCGCCATCGGCGGCACCGGGATCGCAACCGACACGCTTCAGGTGCGCCTGGAGCAAGCGGGCGATGTCCGCAGGATCCATCGCTGGCACGCTAGTCGGCGCCACGGCGAGAGCAGCAGCGGGCGCGGCGGGCGGGGTCAGAGCGGCAAGCGTAGCCTGGCGCTCCTTCTCGCGCCGGTCTGCCTCGCGCTTCGCCGCCTCGATCTGTTGCTGCGCCTCCAGCGCGGCCTGCTTCATCGCCTGCTCGACCTGAAGGGCCGCGTCCTCCGCCTGCCGGCGCGCCTCCGCAACCTGCCGCCGGGCATCGTCGAGCTCGCGCTTGGCCTGCTCGGCGATGCGTTGGCGCTCCTTCTCCAGATCGCGCCGGGCCTGCTCGGAGATCTGCTGCGTGGCCCGTTCCGTCTCACGCGCCGCCTGCTCCTCGATCTGTTTCCTGAAATCGTCGCTCTTCTGCCGGACCTGCTGCTCGGCCTGCCGCTGTACGGCATCGGCGTTTTCGCTGATTTTTTCTGCGGCCTCGAGCTTGTCGAGCGCCGCATGCGCAAAGTTGGCATAGATGCCGGTGGCATGAACGGCGAGAAAGGAAAGCCAGGCCTGCTTGGTGCCGGCCTGCGCTGCAAGCTCATAATCCCGCCGGGCTCCCGCGTTCGGATCGATCGGCGGTGCAACCGGCGGCACCAGCGCCACGGTGTCGCCGCCGAGCGATCCGTAGACGAAGGGCTCCTGCCGCCGCCCCGTGCTCTTGAGCACCTCGTCGCGAACCCGGCCAAGCGTCAGGCGAAGGTCGAGGCCCGATGTCGCCAAATGATTGAGGAGCGCGGTCGCAAACGGGCTGTGCGCACCGTCGCCGTCGCCGGCGACCGCGCCGGCCTTGGCGGCGAACGCAATCAGCGTATCCGCCGTGGCGGGCTCGATCTTGGCGAGGCCGCGGCCCATCGAACGCGTGGCGACACTGCGTGTCATCCGCTCTGCAAACGGATTGTCGCGGCAGGCATCGAGGATGACGAGCCGCAGCCGCTTCGCCGGATTTATCGCCTGGAGAATCCGGTCCAGCGGAACCGCCTCGTCCTCGACGTCGAAATCGCTCTGCAGCCTGGCATCTGCCGGAATCAGGAAATTCGCGCCGTTCACCTCGATGCCGTGACCGGCGTAATAGACCACGGCCATGTCGGAATCCGCGGCAACCGCAGCAAAATCGCGCACCGCCCGCCGCATCTCGATGACGCCGAGATCGCGGCGAAGCTCCACGATATCGAACCCCATCCGCTTGAACACGTCGCTGATGGCGGCGGCGTCGTTGTCAGGATTGGCCAGCCGCGCGACGCTCTGGTAGTTGGACACACCAAGGACCAGCGCCACTCGCTTGTCGGCCGGCGCGGTCGTCGCCGCTGCCAGCATCAGAGCAATCGCCAGCGCAACACGGCCGGCCAGACGCTGCAGGCGTGACATCGGAGCCGGGAGGATCAATCCGACCATGGTGCAGGCTTCAATCCGTCAAGGGCCCTAGGCTGGCTCCGGGATGATTTCGAGGGTCTCCTCCCGTAAGTCAACCCGTCTGTGGCCTATCTCACTTCCCGGTGCCGCCGTGGGCGTCAGGCCAAACCTCCGGCGGCATGACTGCGGCCGACGAAGCTCGACGTGATCAAGGAGCCGTATCAGCAGTTCTACAAGAACAATGCCGGTACCGCGCGCATCTGGTGCAGCGACTGCCGGGCCCGCCCATGCCGCCGGACGAGCCAGTGCGACGAAGCAGTAGGCATCGCGTCGGGAACGCCAGACCATGCCTTGCGACACCATGATTATGGGTGTCGCGGCGCCCGCACCGCGGCTAAACTTGGCCCTGCGCCGCGGGGGACACGCGGTGCAGGACGACGATGATCATGACCGAACAGGGCGAGACGGGTGAAGCCATCACCATCCTCCTCGTCGAGGACGACGCGCCGACCTGCTGGCGGCTCCAGGACGCGCTGGTCAAGGCCGGCTACGAGGTGCGAAGCGCCGGTACGCTGGGAGAGGCTCGTTCGGCGCTGAGCGCGGCTGTGCCGCGCGTGCTGCTCACCGATCTGCGGCTGCCCGACGGCCACGGCGTCGAGCTGATCCGCGAGACAAGGCAACGCTTTCCCGACACCGAGATCATGGTGATCTCGGCGCTCGGCGACGAAGAAAGTGTGATCTCCGCGATCACGGTTGGCGCCACCGGCTATCTCCTGAAGGATGCGTTCCCCACTGATATCGCCACCACCGTGCGCGATCTTGTCGCCGGCCATTCGCCGATCTCGGCCTCGATCGCCCGCTTCATCGTGCGCAGGACGCAAGGTTCCGCGCAGAATGCGGCCGAGCCTCCGCCGGGCCCCGCGCTCAACACCGCAAGGCTCACCCCACGCGAGATCGACATCCTCTGGGGCATTGCCAAAGGTTTCAGCTACGCCGAGATCGCAAGCCATCTCGGCCTGTCCCGGCAGACCGTGCCCGGCCACATCAAGAACATCTATCGCAAGCTCGAAGTGCACACCCGCAGCGAAGCGGTGTTCGAAGCGGTGCAGCAGGGCCTGATCAAGCTGTGAGCGAGATCGTGGCCAAGGCACCGGTCAAACCCGGGCGGCGCCGGCTGCTGGTCTCGCGTCTCGTGCCCTATCTGCTGCTGCAGGCGCTGATAGTGGTCGCGACCGTCCTCGGGCTGCGGCTGCTCCAGCCCAGCGACCCCGACGACTTTGCGCTGAGCGAATTCTCGCTGCGCGAGGACGGCGTGGCACGTCCCGTGACGCTGCCGCATTTCACGTCGTCACGCTATTCCCTGGCCGACCCGCCGCTCTACACCGGCGCCTTCACGTTCCGCCGCGGCGATGTCGCGTCGGGATGGTCGGTATTCCTGCCGCGCTTCAGCAACGCGGTGGAAGTCTCAATCAACGGCGTCGTCATCCTGGATTCCCGACGCGATGCCAACGCCAACCGGCCCGACCGCAACACTCCGCAGATCGGGGCGATCCCGTCCTCGCTGCTGCGCGAGGGCGCGAACGAGATCGCGGCACGGCTGTTGGTTTGGGGACCGCTCAAGGGCTTTCTCGACACCGTCTATGTCGGGCCGGATGCGGCCTTGCGGCCGGCCTACGAGACACGCACGCTGATGTTCGTCACGTTGCCCGTGGTGTTCTCCGCCTGGCAGTCGATCCTCGCCGTCATCCTGGCGATCATGTGGCTGATGCGCCGCCGCGAGCCGGTTTACGGCGTGCTGGCCGCGGCGATGGTACTCGGCGTAGTGCAGGCCTTTGCGCCGCCACCGGTGCCCCCCCTCAACACGTCCCGGCTCGCCGCGGTATTGCTCGCGTCCGCACCGATCGAGAGCGCCCTGGTCGTCGTCTTCGGCGTGCTGTTCTTCGGCTGGCGCTGGCCGCGCTACGGCATGCTGCTGTTCGCGCCGGGGCTCGTCGTGTTCGGCGTCGGACTGATCGCCGGCCCGCCGCTGCCGCGCATTCTGTTTCTCCTGCTTGGCATTCCTACCGTCGGTCTCTGCCTGCTCCTGATGGCCTGCGTCACCGCTGCCGCGGTGGTGCGGCGGCAGGACGCGGCAAGCTTCACGCTCGGCTGCGCGGTGACCATCGTGCTGATCTGCTGGGTCCACGACATGCTGTCGGTGTTCGAGATCGTGACCGACGAGCGCATCTTCCTCTCGCGCCTGTCCTACTCGGCGATGCTGGTCGCGATCGGCGCCGGCTTGACCTGGCGGTTCGCGCGCGCGCTGAACCAGGTCGACAGCTTTGCCGACCAGCTCGTGACGCGCGTACGTGAGGCCGAGGAGCGGCTGAAGGCGAGCTTTGCCCGCGAGGAGGAGCGCGCAAGGGCAGCCGCGCTCGCCAATGAGCGCACGCGGCTGATGCGCGACCTGCATGACGGCCTCGGCGGCCAGCTCATCAGCATCGTGGCACTGTCCGAGCGCGGGCACGAGGGCGCGACCATCACCGACGCTGCCCGTGCGGCGCTGAAGGACCTCCGCCTCGTCATCGACTCCATGGACGACATCGGCGGCGACCTGATGCTCGCACTCGGCTCCTGGCGCGAGCGAGCGACCGCGCAATTGCGACCGCACGACATCGCGCTCGACTGGCACGTGGCCACGCCGCAGGGGCTGCCGCTGCATCCCGAGCTCAGGCCATGGCATGTCATCCAGATCGTGCGCATCCTCGACGAGGCCGTGACCAATGCGGTCAAGCACGCACAGGCCCGCCGCATCGCGGTCACCATCGAGACGGTCGACGAAGGTCAGGGGCCGTTCGGTGTGATCAAGGTCGCGGATGATGGCAAGGGCTTTGCGAACGGTTCTGCGCCGGTCGGCAGCGGCAGAGCCACCGACACGGGCCAGACCGCGCGGGGGCTTCGCAACATGAGGAGCCGTGCCGCGCGCTGCGGGGCGATGCTCGATCTGAGCTCGGATTCCTCAGGCACGCGCGTGCGGCTGCAATTGCCGCAGATTTTCCCCGACAGCGGTGCCGCCGTCGGCTGAAAAGCCCCCTCTCCGAACGTGTGGGACGCGCGGAGAGAGGGACGGGCCGGATGATTTGCCTGCGGAAGACGGGGGTTCGTCCGCAAGGCTCCTTCGCCCGAACTCTTTCGTCTTTCTCAGCGCACGCCGACGCGATTGACCGGACCACCGCGATTCATCGGCGTGCCCGCACGCACGCCGACACCGGGCGCACCGACCCCGGGTGTCGCGACCGCGACTGCGGCGGCCGGCGCAGCGACCACTGCCGCTCTCGGCCGCACCACGCAGCCCTTGGGTATGCCGACCGTCTTGCAATAGACCACCGCCTGCGCCGGGCTCGTGCCCAGCGAGACCGTCGCCGCACCTGCCAGCGCCAAAATTGTCAGCCCGGCGCTCAGCGCTCCCGCTCTTTTCGACATCTTGCTCTCCTGCTTCCCGTTCGGCGTCCCGATGCAATCGCCGGGTCTCGCGGCCGACGTGCAGCCTGAATGACAAAAGACGGCGCGCTGATACATGCCATGAAAATGGGGGTACGGCGGCGGGACGGGCTGGCCGATGCCATGAACATGGCATGGACCTGCGCCCGGCGCTCGCGAGATGGTCCGGCCCGCTTGATCCCAGGCGGGACCAACGACATTCCCAAGGAGGTGTTTTATGAAGATCTCGGTTCTTGCCGTGCTGCTGCTCGCCGCTACCGCCCAGAACGCCGCTGCGCAATCCGGTCCGACGCCGCAGGAGCAGATGACCTGCCGAAGCGACGCGAACAAATTCTGCGCCGAACATATCGGCAAGCCGCCACAGATGAATGCCTGCCTGCGCGAGAACAAGTCGAAGCTTTCGGACGGCTGCCGCAAGGTCGTGGAGTCACACGGCGGGTGAGTGCTCGCGTCCACAACACAAATCTCGGCGGCGTCAAAGCCGTCAGGCCATAGACGTCGATGCGCCGGTCATAGGTCGGGCGCGCGCACGACGGCGAGGATGGACGCTAATCGTCGTCGCCGAATAGCCTGATCTGCGGAAAGCCGCCGCGCGGCCTGCTCGGGACCTCGCGCGCATCGGCATCTTCGCGGATGTTGCGCGCGACGTCGTCCCAATCGGTGCGGTCGCGCATCCCACGCGGCTCGCGGAAATCGTAGTGGCGGCGCTCGGCCCAGCGCTCACGGCGCTCCGTCCGGCGCCGTTCAGACGTGGCGCGCTTGACGTCAGAATCCCTGGCCTTGGCATAGGCGTTGTCGGATGAGGATGACGGCTCTGTCGATGCTTGCCGCTCGGCAGGCTTTGCGACTTGCGGAGGCGACGCCGGTGGCGGTTTCGGGGGCTCCACCGCTGCCGCCTGCGAAGGCTGTTGCGCTGGCTGTTCAGCGTTGGCTTGAGTGGTCTGCGTGTCGGGCTTCACCGCTTCGGACTTTGCCTCAGGCTTGGACTCGGCCTTGGCGTCGGATTTGGCTTCGGCCTGCGCTGGCGCGGCGACCATGGCGCCGAAGGCTTGCGAGCCGGTGAGATATTGCAGGCGCTCGGATGGCGCTTCCGTCGTGGCGGGCTTGGCGTCAGCGCGCTGCGCGATCTTGCTGGTATCAGGCCCCTGCTTGGGCGAGACCGGATTCATGATATTGCCGGCGACAATGCCGCCGCCGAGACCAATGGCGATGGCTGCGACGATGGTTCCTGCACCGACGAAATAGGCTGTCGAGGCGCGCATTGGTCCACTCCCTCTTTGGAGCGGGCAACGCTTGTCAATTGCAGGATGTTCCCGATATAGCCGCAGTTCCGGAAGGAACTTGCGCGTCAGATCTGCTGCGCCACCTTCTCGAGCCCAATGATGCGGGCGAGCTTGCGCACTTCCTCTTTCTGGTCGTCACGCAGCTGGAACAGCAGCGGCATCGCGGCCGACTTCAACTGCTGGACCTCGTCGCAATTGGGATCGATCGGCACGCCCTGCACGTTCGGATTGGACAGCTTGTTTGCCGAGATCTTGCGGACAACGTTGCGCAGCGCGGTCTCGACCGACGGCCAGTAATATTCCTGCGACGACGACAACTTCAGACGGTCCCTGATGCCCGCAATCTGTACGTCGGACAACAGCGAATAGGATTTCTGCGGCTGCGGCTTGGCGACGACCTTCGGCTTGGCCGGGACTTCGACGGCAGGAATCTCTGCAGCGGCCGGAGCCTCGTTCACGCTCGCCTTGGGCATCGGGAAATCGGATGGCGTGGCGGCGGCAAACGCCTGACGCAGCGGCTCGGTCAGCACGGGCATTTGCGAGAGCTTGTCCGCCGGAACCTGAACCGGGTCGATGGCGGCCGAGGCTAGCGCCAGCGTCGGAACCAGACGGTCGGCCTTGGCGGCCCGATTGGTTGCAAGCAGCTTGGGCGCCGGCGCCTGCGTGATCATTTCGGCGCTGACGCTGGGCACGCTGTCGCGGCCGAGAATGGCGGTGGTGGCGGCGCCGAGGACGAGGAAGCAGGTCAGCACGACGATGGTGATGGCTTTCGACAAACGTCTCTCCGCAACCGGCTTCAAGTCCACGTGATCACTGCCCGCAAACTGGGCGAAAATTAAGGCTTAACCGTGCCATCGCGGCGGCAATCGCGCGGACTGCGGCGACATCATCTGGAAAGGTCAACAAAATCAAGCAGCTAGCGCGAGATCGTAAGCGTCCTGGATGTCGGCCACGATCTCCGAGGCCTCCCAGACACCACGCGGCTCGACCGATTGCAGCGCCACCGTCCAATTGCCGCCCCGGCGGGTGCGGGGGACGCTGACGATGTCGAAGCGAACATTGCGGCACAGCGGGTGGCGGGCCAGCGCGTGGGCTACGCGAACGCGAATTTCGTCCAGCGAAGCCGCCGTCTTGGCGTTGAGAAAGTCGAAGTCCATCGCCTGTCCCTCTCGGTCCTGATTGGCGCCTGAGGTGGATTCTGGGCGATCGATGGTTAATCTGCCGTTAAGTGACGGCTTCTAAGGAGCGCTCGATTAACTGTGATGGAGGCGACGGGCCCTGTCGGTCTCCGGGTTTTTACGGGGAGAGGCGGCCACCCGCCTCTCGATACTCGGCGACCGTCCGCGCGACGAGATCGTTGACCTCCATCACTTCGGTCACACCCGATATCGAATGCCCGCCGCTCCAGATATCGCGCCAGCGCTTGGGGCGGCTCTCGCGCGCGTTGACGTCGATGTCCTTGCCGACGTCGATTGCACCGCGCGCCGGCAGATCGTCGGGGTCGAGACCGGCTGCCAGGATCGACGGTTTGAGCATGCTGGTCTGCAGGCCCGTGAACGCGGTGGTCAGCAAGATGTCGTCCGCGCTGCCGTCGACCAGCATTTGCTTGTGACGCTCATCCGCCATGCTCTCCCGCGTCGCGATGAACTTCGTACCCATGTAGCCGAGATCGCAGCCGAGCACTTCGGCCGCGCGCAATGCGTGGCCGTCGCTGATGCCGCCCGCGAGCACGATGATGCCATCGTAGAACGCGCGCACCGCGCGGACGAAGGCGAACGGGTTGAGCCAGCCGGTCTGCCCGCCCGCGCCCGCAGTGAGCAGCACGAGCCCGTCGGCACCTGCTTCCGCCGCGCGTTCGGCGTGGCGGATCGAGGCAACATCCGCAAGCACCAATGCGCCGACGTCGTGCAGCGGCTTGAGCACCGTCGTGGGCGAGCCGACCGAGGTGATGACGATCTCCGGCCTGTGGTGCAGCAACACGGCGAGATCCTGCTCCAGCCGTGCATTGGAGCGGTGCACGATCAGGTTTGGGCAAAGCGGCGCGGCCTTTCGGCCGGTTTGATCTTCATGCCACCGCAGCCGCGCTTCGATGTCGGTGAGCCATTCATCGAGTTGTTCGGTGCTACGGCAATTCGCGGTGGGGAAGCTGCCGATCACGCCGTTGCGGCAGGCCGCGACCATGAGCTCGACGCCCGAGACCAGAAACATCGGCGCGGCAATCAGCGGCAGGGCGAGACGACCGTGGAAATGTTGCAGCCGATCTGACGTCACGCGTGCCTCCCTCGCGCGGGCTTAGTCGTTCCATCCCGCATTCCCTGTGCTAGCGTCGCGGTAAACATTGGCACGCCGGAAGCCGATGACAAAGCAGCGAGGAAACATATGTCCGATCCGCTCCATGCATCGTCCCCGACTTGCGCGCAGGCGCTGCGGGCGCTGTCGCGCTATCCGGGCCGAACCGCGTTCGCGTGGCCCGGCGGATCGCTGAGCTATCAGGGCACCATCGACCTGATCGGGCGCATCCAGGGCGTGTTCATGCGGCTTGAATTGCAGCCCGGCGCGCGGGTCGCCTTCCTCACCGCGAACCGCGCCGACACCTGGTGCGCCGGCGTTGCCGCGCAATTGTCGCGGCTCTGCGTCACCTGGCTGCATCCTTTGGGATCGCCGGGAGACCAGATGTTCCAGCTCGAGGATTCCGAGGCCGAGGTGCTGGTGGTCGATGCGGCCGCCTTCCACGATCGCGGCGGCGAGCTCGCCGCGCAGGCGACCTGGCTCAAGGCGGTGTTCACCACGGGACCGGCCAACTATGGCGTCGATCTCTTGCAGGCGATCGAGATCGAAGGCCATGCCAGCGCGCATTGCCTCGCCCGACCCGACGACCTCTCCACGCTGAATTACACCGGTGGCACCACCGGCAAATCCAAGGGCGCGTTGCGCTACCACCGCGAAAATGCCGGAGCCGCGGCCGCGATCCTCGCCGACTTCGAGATTCCCGATGGCGCGCGCTACCTCGCGGTGGCACCGATCAGCCATGTCGCCGGCACGAAAGTGCTACCGACCTTGATGCGGGGCGGCACCGTGCACATGCTGAAGGGTTTCGATCCCGAGGCGGTGCTGGGGACTATCGCACGCGAGCGCATCAACTTCACGCTGTTCGTGCCGACCATGGTCTATGTGCTGCTCGATCATCCCGCATTGAGCAGGACCGACCTCTCCTCGCTCGAGCTGGTGCTCTACGGCGCCTCCGCGATGTCGCCGAGCCGGCTGGTCGAGGGCATCGAACGGATCGGGCCGGTGTTCTCGCAGCTCTACGGCCAGACCGAATGCTACCCAATCTCGGTGCTGCGCAAGGCGGATCACGATCCCAAAACGCCCGAACTGTTCCTGTCCTGTGGCTTCCCGATCGCGGCGTGCGAGGTCAAGATCCTCGACGACAACGACCAGGAGGTGAAGACGGGCGAGGCCGGCGAAATCTGCGTGCGCGCTCCGCATGCGATGGCGGAGTACTGGAAGCGGCCCGACACCACCGCCGAGACGCTCAAGAACGGCTGGGTGCACACCGGCGACATCGCTCGTAAGGACGATCGCGGCTACATGTTCATCCTCGACCGCAAGAAGGACATGATCGTCTCCGGCGGCTTCAACATCTTTCCGCGGGAAATCGAAGACGTGCTGTCACAGCACGCCGATGTGGCCATGGTTGCGGTCGTCGGCATCCCCGACGAGAAATGGGGCGAGGCCGTGACCGCTGTCGTCGTCCTGCGCGAAGGCGCAAAACCTGACGCCGATGAACTGATCAATCTGGTGAAGACGCGAAAAGGCTCGGCTCATGCACCGAAGCAGATCCAGTTCGTCAAGCAACTCCCGATGACCGGCGTCGGCAAGGTCGACAAGAAGATGCTGCGCGCGAGCTTTTGGAGCGGGCGGGGCCGGATGGTGGGATAGATAAGGTGCCTCACCGCTTCTCGATCACCAGGCTTTGCACGGCTCGGCCGAAATAGCCCTGCCGGTCGGCGAGCCGCGACATCGCAAGCCCGGCACCATCGGGGCCGATCCAGGAATCACCGTCGAGCAGGATCCATTCGCCGACCGGCTGGCGCGCAAAGCTCACGGTGAGGTCAGCGTTGATGTAGGTCCAGGCGCGGAAATCGAGCGACGAGGCGGTGCCGTTGGAAAAATCGGCCGCGACCACGGCGCGCATCGCCTGGGAGAGCGGTTCGCCCGCGATCAGGGGATAGTCGACGCGAAACCAGATCGCGCCGGCGCCGGCTTGCCCGAAGCGGCCGCGCGCAGCGCGCATCGAGACTGAACGTACGAACGGGCTGGTAGCGGCATGACCGTCCTCGAGCAGCGAGTCCTCCGGCGACGGCAGCGTAACCGGCAGCGCCTTGACGTGCTCGGGCAGCGTCAGCGCCTGGCGCTTGATCTTGAGCACGGTGGCGCCGACCACCTGGACGCCGTCGGCGAGCAGCTTGACTCCGCAGAGCTGGATCTTGCGGCCCTCGCGCAAGATCTCGGTCGCGATCGTGAGTGGTGCCACCGGCACCGGGCGCATCAGGTCGATGGTGACGCGCGCGATGTCCATTGCAACTGGCGTCGGAATGCGCTCAGCCGCCCACGTCACCAGCGCGGCCGGCGCCGAACCGTGCTGCATACGCCGGTCCCACGGGCCCGCGGCATCCGGGCTGGTGACGACGCTGTCGCCGTCGACGCGGTAGATGGGGGGCATCGTTTCTCCGTGATGCACATTCGGTGCTGAGCAAAAGCTGTCGTCCCGGCGAAGTTCACAACGGCGGATCGACCGCCTCGTCGTATTCCTTCTTGAAGCGCGCGATCATTTCGGCGGCTGGCACGATGCCGTCGATGCTGCCGACGCCCTGGCCCGAACCCCAGATTTCCTTCCAGGCTTTTGGCTTGGCGCGCTCGCCGGAGGCGTCGGTGCCGAAGTTCATCTTGGAGGGATCTGACGTCGGCAGGTTCTCCGGATCCATACCGGCGGCGAGAATCGACGGCTTCAGATAGTTGCCGTGCACGCCGGTGAACAGGTTGGAATAGACGATGTCGTCAGCCGTCGCGCCCGCGATCATCTCCTTGTATTTGTCGACGGCATTGGCTTCCTTGGTGGCGATGAAGGCCGAGCCGATATAGGCAAAGTCGGCGCCAAGTATGCGCGCGGCGCGGATCGCCTTGCCGTTGCCGATCGCGCCCGACAGCGCGATCGGGCCGTCGAACCATTTTCGCGTCTCGGCAACGAACGCCAATGGCGAGATCGTGCCGGCATGGCCGCCGGCGCCCGCCGCGACCAGGATCAGGCCGTCGGCGCCCTTCTCGATCGCCTTGTGCGCAAACTTCTGGTTGATCACATCGTGGAAAACGATGCCGCCCCAGCCGTGCACGGCCTGATTGAGCTCCTCGCGCGCGCCGAGCGACGAGATAATCATCGGCACCTTGTACTTAGCGCAGAGCTGCATGTCGTGGTCGAGCCGGTTGTTTGACTTGTGCACGATCTGGTTGACCGCGAACGGCGCCGACGGCTTGTCCGGATGCGCGCGGTCATAGGCCGCGAGCTCTTCGGTGATGCGCGCCAGCCACTCGTCAAGCAACTCCGGCGGACGCGCATTCAACGACGGAAACGAGCCGACCACGCCCGCCTTGCACTGCGCGATCACGAGATCGGGCACCGAGATAATGAAGAGCGGCGAACCGATCACGGGGATCGACAGGCGTCCCTTGAATACGGCAGGCATGGACATTGCGAGACGATCCTCTGTTGGCGGTCAAATCGAAGTTGGGAGCCATACCAACAAGGCAATCTTTCCACTGTCAAGTATTGCGTTTTGGCGCCGGGGAGGACGCCGCTACCGCAATTCCAACGTGCGGAATTCATCGCAGGACAACGCCATCACGCAATCAGATCCGGATTGATCAGCCGCTCGAACGAGAACATCTCGTCCCATTTCTCTTGGGTCAGCAGCTTGCGTTCGACCACGACGATCTGGTGCAGCGACTTGCCGCTCTTGTAGCCCTCGCGCGCGATCTCGGCGCATTGCTTGTAGCCGAGCAGCGGCTTCAGCACCGTAACGATACCCAACGAGTTCAGCACCATGTTGCGGGTATGCTCCTCGTTGGCAGTGATTCCCACGACGCAATTCTCGCGCAGGCTGTTGACCGCGCGCTCCATGGTGCGGATCGAGAAGAACAGCGCGAACGAGATCACCGGCTCCATCACATTGAGCTGGAGCTGACCCGCGGACGCCGCGAGCGTCACGGTGGTGTCGAGCCCGATGACGAGGAAGCTGGTCTGGTTGACGACCTCGGGAATCACAGGATTGACCTTGCCGGGCATGATCGAGGAGCCCGGCTGAAGCTGCGGCAGGTTGATCTCGTTGAAGCCGGCACGCGGGCCCGAGGCGAGCAGGCGGATGTCGTTGCAGATCTTCGTTAGCTTGCTCGCGGTACGCTTGAGCACGCCGGACAATTGCACATAGGCGCCGGTGTCGGAGGTCGCCTCCACGAGATCGCCTGCTAGGATGAAGTCGACGCCGGTGAGCGCGCTCAGATGCCGGACCGCGAGCTTGGGATAGCCGTGCGCCGCGGTGACGGAGGTGCCGATCGCGGTGGCGCCGAGATTGATCTCGCGCAGCAGCGCGCGGGCCTCGGAGATTCGATCGACCTCCTCGCCCATGGTGGTGCCCCAGCCGCGGAATTCGGCGCCGAGCGACATCGGCACCGCGTCCTGCAAATGGGTGCGGCCCATCTTCAGCACGCGCTCGAACTCCCTGCCCTTGGCGAAGAACGCCTCCTGGAGCTGACGCAGCGCCGTCATGTAGCTCTCGAGCCGCAGGATCAGCGCCAGCCGAAAGGCGGTCGGATAGGTGTCGTTGGTGGACTGGCCGTAATTGACGTGATCGTTGGGGCTGACGTGCTGGTAGTCGCCCTTGGCAAAGCCGAGCGATTCCAGCGCGAGATTGGCGATCACCTCGTTGGCGTTCATGTTGGTGGAGGTGCCGGCCCCGCCCTGGATGAAGTCGGTGACGAACTGGTCCATCATATCGCCGGCGATGACGCGATCGCAGCCCACGATGATGGCTTCCGCGACTTTGGTGTCCACCGCGCCGAGATCGCGGTTAGCCATGGCGGCGGCCTTCTTGACGTAACCAAGCGCCTTCACGAAGTAAGGCTCCTGGTTCATCGGAATGCCGGTGATGTGGAAGTTCTCCTTCCCGCGGATGGTCTGGACGCCGTAATAGATGTCGTCGGCGATCTCACGCTGTCCGAGGAAGTCCTGCTCCGTGCGGCTCATGGGCGCTCCTTGCTTGCTCGCGCGACGTCCTCAGTTCTGGCACAGCGCGCTGGTGACGAAGGTATCAGTGCGGCAGTCATCCGGTTTGCGTTGCCTGCCCGGGATCAGAACCTTGGCCGAGCACTTTTCCGCGGAGTCGGCATTCAGGCTCTTGCCTTCCGTGTAGCCCTTGCTCTGGCAGAGTGTGTCGGCGGCGAGCTTGCAGTCGGGCGCGCCGTTCGACGAGGCCGGACAGGCCACGCGTCCCGACACCATGGTCGACGGCTTCGCCAGGCGCGACAAATCGTTCATGGTCTCGCTCGGGCTTTTGATCGGCGGCAGGATCGAGGGCAGCTTTTCGAACAGCTTGCCCATTTCGTTGATCAGCCCGGGGTTTTCCTCATGCGCCGGCGGCGACGAAGGAGCTGTCGAAGGCGCCGGTGCGGCCTGCGGTCCTTGCTCCTGCAAGCCGAGCGCCGGCGGTGCGGATTGCGGCCATCCGGTACCGCCGGCAGCGAGCAGGACCGAAAGCGCCGCAAATGTCATCGTGCCCAGTCGCAGGACCGGATTGCCGGATCGAAGCATCATGGCGGCAACCGTAGCCGAACGAGGCGCGGTGGCAAAGCGCCTTGGGCGTTAGATCAATTTGATTGCGACGACAAAGCCGAGCACGAGCACCGCGGCGCCGATTGCCACCACCAATCCGAGATGCTTCTCGATCTTGATCCGGATCCAGTCGCCGTAGCGGTTTAGCAGGATCGCCACGATAAAGAAGCGCCCGCCACGCGCCACGATCGAGCACAGGATGAAGAGCCCGAGATTGTAGCCGGCAAAGCCGGACGTGATGGTCACGAGCTTGTAGGGGATCGGCGTGAGGCCCTTGAGCAGGATGATCACGGCGCCCCATTCGGCATAGGAGGCGCGGAAGGCGTCGACCTTGCCGCCGAGGCCATAGACTTCGATCAGCCAATGGCCGACCGAGTCGAAGAGCAGCGCACCGATAGCGTAGCCCAGAAGGCCACCCAGCACCGACGTCGCAGTGCAGATCGCCGCATAGACCCAGGCGCGTTGCGGGCGCGCCAGTGACATCGGGATCAGCATCACGTCCGGCGGGACGGGAAAGAAGGAGCTTTCAGCGAAAGCCACGGCGCCCATGATCCAGAGCGCGTAAGGCTTGTGAGCGGCGTCGATGCACCAGTCGTAAATACGTTTCAGCATGGCGCCGCGATGAAGCACCATGGGACGGATTTGTCCATGCCGAGATGGGACCGATTTGTGCCAATACTAGTGGCGCTTGCGCGCGGTGCGGCCTTCGAGCGCGACGATTGGCCGCCTGGCGGCGACACGCGGTGACGCAACTTTGGGCAGTTTCATAGCCGACTTCGGCAGTTTCTCGGCGATGCCGAGCATGTCTTCACGCCGCGTCATCTCGCGCCAGACGTCCTCGGGGCGCACGCCGGCCGAGGCCCAGAGCACGGTCAGATTGTAGAGTAGATCTGCGCTTTCCCGGATCACGGCTTCGCTATCGCCGTTGACCGCGTCGATGACGACCTCGATGGCCTCTTCAGCCAGCTTCTTCGCCATTTTTGACGGGCCGCGCTGAAACAGCCGCGCTGTGCGCGATGTTGCCGGATCAAGGTCCCTGGCCGCGAGCACAGCCAGATATAGCCGCTCAAGCGAATCACTCATGTACGCGACGCTACTCTAAACCCATGGCCAGCGCGTTAACGCGCGATAGTAGAGCCCAAAAAGGGGCCGCCGCGGCAAGCACGACGGCCCGTTTGTGGTCAACCTTTTGTTGTGGCCAAAACTAGTAGCAGTTGGTGCGGTGGCCTTGGCCGCAGAGCTCCGACGGAGCCGTGCCGCCGTAACGCTGATACTGGTAGTTCGGGCCGGGTCCGTAATACGGGCCGTCGCCGTAATAGGCAGGGCCGCTGTAATAGGCGGGGCCGCCATAATAGGGGCCATCGTCATAGGCGTAGGCGTTGCGGGTCGCGGCGATCGCAAGACCGGTGCCGACGATGCCGGCAAACGCTGCAGCAGCCGCCGCGCCACCGCCGCCACCATGCCAATGACGGCCGCCCGCGTAGGAAGCGGTCGGGGTTATTGCGGTCAGCGCCAGCACCGCGGCGGTAGCGAGAACGGCCTTACGGCCGGCAAATCCTGAAAATCTGTCAAACATGTCCTGGACCCTCCTTGGGACCTCGAATGGTGCCTGATGACAGGCTCGTGTCTCTCAAACACCCGCATCCCATGTTGGGTTCCCCAACCCCAACACAAGCTGAACGGGGTTGCGTGATCGTGACGCAACCGCCGCTCATCCGCCGTTCATGTTGGCGCGAACAAGCTTGTCGCCAGCCGGCGCTCCGAGCGTCACCAAGCCATAACAACACCGGACCGGCGCGACTGATGTTCGAATTCACGACAATTGCTCTTCGCGGTCTGCTGGCCGCTGCAATCTCGCTTGCGGTGCTGACTGCGCGCGATGCTACCGCGGCCGAGACCGTCGTGCCCTCCATTGCGATCCACTTCACCTTCGACCGCCCGATCGATGCGAGCATGGCGCCGTTCTTCCTTGCCGCCAAGGACGGCAGCTTCGGCGCCGAACGTCTCAACGTCTCCTTCAGCAGCGCGGCCGGATCGCCGGAGGCGCTTGCGCGCGTCGCCAAGGGCAACAGCGAGCTCGCGCTCGTCGACATCAACGAGCTGATCCGCTTCCGCGACAAGGATGCGACCCCGGTCAAGGCGGTATTCGTGCTGTTCAACCGCGCGCCCTACGCGATCGTCGCCCGCAGGAGCCGCGGCATCCACCTCCTGCCCGACCTGGACGGCAAAACCGTCGGCGTTGCCGATAGCGATCTGTCGATGCGGCTGTGGCCGGCGCTGGCGCAGCAGAACGGCATCGACACGGCTCACGTGAAATTCCACAAGATCAGCGCCGCGGTGCGCGAGCCGATCCTCTCCGCGGGACAGGTCGATGCCGTCGCCGGCTTCAGCTATCTCTCGGCAGTGAACCTGCGCGACCGCGGCGTGCCAGGCGGCGATCTCGTCGCGCTTCGCTATGCCGATTATGGTTGCGAGGCCTATGGCTTTGCCGTCGTGGTCAACCCGGCTTTCGCCGCGGCCAAGCCGGACACCGTGAAGGGATTCGTCCGCGCATTGATCGCCGGCATCAACGCGACCGTCAAGGACCCGGCGCGTGCGGCGGACGAAGCCGCGAGCCGCATCGACGGCGGCGATCGCGATCTTGAGCTGGAGCGGCTGCGCACCGTCCTCGTCGACAACATCCTGACGGACGAGGTCCGTCGCAACGGCCTCGGCGACATCGACCCGGCGCGCATGGATCGCGCGATCGACCAGATCGGGCAGGATTTCAAATTCCGCAACCGGCCGGCGGCGGGCGACATCTTCGACAGCGGGTTCTTGCCGCCAGTTGCAGGGCGGTTGATCAACTGAGCAAAACCGACAGCTTCCGCTATATCTCACGGGCGATCCCTGATTAGAGTATGCGCTCACTCCGTTCCAGCCGCCCGAGCTCCTCGCCCATGCCCATTCTCCGCCTCTACACCCGCGTTCTCGAGCTGCTCGGTAAGGAGGCACGGCTGGGCTGGCTGCTTGCGGTCGTCAATCTCCTGCTTGCGGGCTCGCAATTCGCCGAACCGGTGCTGTTCGGCCGGATCGTCGATGTGCTCTCCGGCAAAACGGTCGCAGGCTCCAACTCGGCCTGGCCGTTCCTGGTTGCATGGGTCGCGTTCGGACTGTTCACCATCGTCTGCAGCGCGGTCGTAGCGTTGCAGGCCGACCGGCTCTCCCACCGCCAGCGGCAGGCGGTCCTGACGGACTATTTCGAGCACATCCTGCAGCTGCCTCTGACCTTCCATTCGGGCACCCATTCGGGCCGGTTGATGAAGGTGATGCTGAACGGCACAGATGCGCTGTGGCGGTTATGGGTCGGCTTCTTTCGAGAGCATTTTGCCGCGATCCTCTCGGTCGTGGTGCTGCTGCCGCTATCGCTCTACCTGAACTGGCGGCTTGCAATCCTGCTGTTCGTGCTCTGCATCGTCTTCACCGCGCTGACCACCTTCGTGGTGCGCAGAACCTTCGGCATGCAGATGGAGGTGGAGGAGCACTACAGCGAGCTCTCCGCGCGCGCGTCCGACGCCCTTGGCAACGTCGCGCTGGTGCAGAGTTTCGTCCGCGTCGAATCCGAGGTGAAGGGCCTGCGCTCCGTCGCCGACGAGTTGCTAGCGGCGCAAATGCCGGTGCTGTCGTGGTGGGCACTCGTCACCGTCATCACGCGCGCCTCCACCACGATCACCGTGCTCGCGATCTTCACTTTCGGCATCGCGCTGCACGACCAGGGGCTGACCTCTGTCGGCGAGATCGTCATGTTCGTGAGCTTCGCGACGCTTCTGATCCAGAAGCTGGAGCAGGTCGTGAGCTTCATCAACAACGTGTTCATGGAAGCCCCGCGCCTGCGCGAGTTCTTCAACGTGCTCGATGCGGTTCCTGCGGTGCACGACCGGCACGACGCGATCGATGCGGGTCGGCTCTCCGGCCTCGTTGAATTCAACGACGTCACCTTCTCCTATGACGGCAAGCGGCCGGCGGTCGAGGACCTCTCCTTCACCGCGCTTCCCGGCCAGACCATCGCACTGGTCGGCGCGACGGGCGCCGGCAAGTCGACGGCGATTGCGCTGCTGCATCGCGCCTTCGATCCGCAGTCCGGCTTCATCAGGATCGACGGCATGGACGTGCGCGGGGTGACGCTGACATCGCTGCGGCGGAACATCGGCGTGGTCTTTCAGGAGGCGCTGCTGTTCAACCGCTCGATCGCGGAGAATTTGCGCGTCGGCAAGCCGGACGCCACCGAGGCCGAGATGCGCAAGGCGGCGGAGCGCGCACAGGCGCTCGAATTCATCGAGCGCAGCGGCGGCTTCGAGACCAATGCCGGCGAGCGGGGCCGGATGCTGTCGGGTGGTGAGCGCCAGCGGCTGTCGATCGCACGTGCACTGCTGAAGGATCCGCCGATCCTGATCCTGGACGAGGCGACGAGCGCACTCGACGCCGTCACCGAGGCCAAGGTGAATACCGCTCTCGACGAAGTGATGAAGGGCCGCACCACCTTCGTGATCGCCCACCGTCTCTCCACCATCCGCAATGCCACGCGTATCCTGGTGTTCGAGAACGGGCGCGTGATCGAAAGCGGAACTTTCGATGAACTCGTGGCCAAAGGCGGCCATTTCGCCGACCTCGCCAGGGCTCAATTCATGATTCAGGAGAACGCACGGGCCAGCGTGACAGCGGCTGAGGCTGCCGCGACGGCCGCCAAGTCGCCTTAACAAGCCGCCTTGGCAAGTCCCCATCGTATCGTCGAAATTCGGCCCATTTCATTGCGGAATACCCCGCTGATGCCCCTATTCCCGACGCACCAGCCGGTATAGGTTTGCGGCGCCGCAAGCGGCGGCGCTGGATTTCAGAACCGAACATCAGATCACGAGAGCCGACCGGAACCGGCGGGTCTCCAAGGACCGGAATCGGATAGTGCACGCTCTTCGCCCGCTGCTTCGTCAATCCCTGTTCAACCTGTTCGCCGCGGCACTCGCGTGTGCCGCGTTGCTCGCGCGGCGAGCGCCGAAGCGCTGCTCCTGATCGAGGCCGATAGCGGCAAGGTGCTGCAGGCGGAGAACGCGACCATTCCTTGGTATCCGGCTTCCGTCACCAAGATCATGACCGCCTATGTGACGCTGAAGGCGGTCAAGGACGGCAAGCTCACACTCGACACACTGCTCACGGTTTCGCCGACGGCAGCCTCGCAGTCGCCCTCGAAGATGGGCTTTCGCCCGGGAACGCAGCTTACCGTCGACAACGCGCTCAAGATGATGATGGTGAAATCGGCGAACGACATGGCCGTCGTGCTCGCCGAAGGCGTTGGCGGTTCGATCGATGGTTTCTCGGCGCTGATGAACGACACGGCGCAGAAGCTCGGCATGACGCAGACGAGCTACGTCAATCCGAACGGCCTGCCCGCCGACGGACAGATCACCTCCGCGCGGGATCTTGGCATTCTCGCGCGCTCGTTCCTGCGCGACCTGCCCGAGTACGAGTATTTCGTGCACATTCCGGCAATCCGCTTCGGCAAGCGCGTCACCGGCAATTTCAACAAGCTGATCGGCCGCTATCCCGGCGCCGACGGTTTCAAGACCGGCTTCATCTGCGCCTCCGGCTACAATCTCGTCGCGTCGGCCACCCGCAACGGCCGCCGGCTGATCGCCGTCGTGCTGGGCGCCAACTCCGGGACCGCGCGCGCGGTGAAGGCGGCGCAGCTGCTGGAGCGCGGCTTCTCGCAAGATAATCTCACCTGGCTCCGCCCCTCGCTCGGCACCGTCGACAAGCTGGTGCCGGTCGACGCCTCGCCGCCGAACCTGCGTGACGACATGTGCGGCGGCCATCGCAAGCGGCCGGCCAGCGACGATGACGACGCGCTGATCGCGGCCAATGGCGGCACGTCCGGGTCCGCCTCGGCCACCGGCGGCGAAGCCCAAGTCACCTTCTTCACGGCCGGGCTTCAGCCGCCTCTGATGAAGGCCTCCGAGCTGATGGCCTCGGCCCCGGCGGCGGCCGAGCCCGTGCTGGTGTATACCGGTCCGACCCGCACCGGGACCGCCCTGATCGCGGCGGTCGCGGCCGATGCCGACCAGCAGGCTACGCCAAAGCCGCGTGGCAAGAAGTCGCGCGTCGCCAAAAAGCCCGACGCGGCAGACAAGCCGAAGGATGCCAAGACGGCGGCGGCGAAGCCCG
Source organism: Bradyrhizobium sp. CAR08 (assembly GCF_052871955.1). Lineage (NCBI taxonomy): Bacteria > Pseudomonadati > Pseudomonadota > Alphaproteobacteria > Hyphomicrobiales > Nitrobacteraceae > Bradyrhizobium > Bradyrhizobium sp. CAR08. The sequence continues at coordinate 3,472 of NZ_JBIXJX010000005.1, read as the reverse complement.
ATGCCAAGACGGCGGCGGCCGCAAAGCCGGCCGACGGCAAGTCCGCAGCTAAGCCGGCCGGTACCAAGCATGCCGCAGCCAAGCCCGATGCGGTGGCAAAGCCTGCGGTGGGCGGCGAGGCGGCCAAGCCCGCCAAGCCCAAGGCCGCGACCAAGCCCGCCAAGCCCGCCAACAACAGTTAACAGCCGACGCGAGGCGAGACCGCGCCGCACTTCGCAGTTGCGGCAGCGCCATTTGCAAGGATTCCGGTAGCCACTCCCTGACGTTTGTCCTAAGCCTCGACCGCTTGCCACCCGTTCCGGCAGGCTCGATACTGACGGCAACGAGGCAAGCCCGAGACACAACGGGCTCTGGTCAATGAGGGGAGTTTCCATGGAGCGCATCTGGCTTAAGCAATATCCGCCCGGCGTCCCCGCCGATATCGAGCCGACGCAATATTCATCGCTGGTCGACCTCCTGGAGGAGAGCTTCGCCAAGTTCGCCGACCGCAAGGCGTTCATCTGCATGGACAAGTCGATCAGCTATCGCGACCTCGACCAGATGTCGCTGGCGATGGCGTCCTATCTGCAAGGGCGCGGCCTGCAACGCGGCGCCCGCGTCGCGATCATGATGCCGAACGTGCTGCAATATCCGGTCGCGACCGCAGCCGTGCTGCGCGCCGGTTTCGCGGTGGTCAATGTCAATCCGCTCTACACGCCGCGCGAGCTCGAGCACCAGCTCAAGGATTCCGGCGCCGAAGCCATCATCGTGCTCGAGAACTTCGCCCACACCGTCGAGCAGGTGATCGCGAAGACGCAAGTCAAGCACGTCATCGTCGGCAGCATGGGCGACCTGCTCGGCTTCAAGGGAGTGATCGTCAATCTGGTCGTCCGCCGCGTCAAGAAGATGGTGCCGGCATGGTCGCTGCCGGGCGCGGTCTCCTTCAACGACGCGATCTCCGCCGGCCGCTCTCTGGCCTTCAACAAGCCGAAGCTGTCACCCGGCGACGTCGCCTTCCTGCAATATACCGGCGGCACCACCGGCGTGTCCAAGGGCGCCACCCTGCTTCATCGCAACATCGTCGCCAACGTCCTGCAGAACGACGCCTGGCTGCAGCCGGCGATGGCCGCGCCGCCGCATGTCGATCAACTCATGGTCGTTTGCGCGCTGCCGCTCTATCACATCTTCGCGCTGACAGCCTGCTACCTGCTCGCGGTGCGCGCCGGCGGCTGCAATCTCCTGATCCCCAATCCGCGCGACATCCCGGGCTTCATCAAGGAATTGGCGAAGTACCAGGTCAACAACTTCCCTGCCGTGAACACGCTCTACAACGGCCTGATGCATCATCCCGACTTCAAAAAGCTCGACTTCTCCAAGCTGAAGATCTCGAACGGTGGCGGCATGGCGGTGCAGCGCCCCGTCGCCGAGCAGTGGAAGGCCATCACGGGCTGCTCCATCGCCGAAGGCTACGGCCTGTCGGAGACATCTCCGACGCTGACCTGCAACACCACGACCAATCCGGAGTTCAACGGCACTATCGGCATCCCCGTGCCCTCGACCTGGATCTCGATCCGCGACGACGACGGCAACGAGATGCCGCTCGGCCAGCCCGGCGAGATCTGCGCCAAGGGCCCGCAGGTGATGTCGGGCTACTGGAACAGGCCGGAGGAGACGGCCAAGGTGATGACCGCGGACGGCTATTTCCGCACCGGCGACATCGGCATCATGGACGAGAAGGGCTACACCAAGATCGTGGACCGCAAGAAGGACATGATCCTGGTCTCCGGCTTCAACGTCTATCCGAACGAGATCGAGGAAGTGATCGCGAGCAACCCCGGGGTGCTCGAATGCGCCGTCATCGGCATTCCCGATTCCAAGTCGGGGGAGGCGGTGAAGGCGTTCGTGGTCAAGAAGGACCCGAACCTCACGGCGGAGGCCCTGGTCAAGTTCTGCCAGGAGCAGCTGACGGGTTACAAGGTGCCCAAGCACATCGAATTCCGCACCGACCTGCCGAAGACCAATGTCGGCAAGATCCTTCGGCGGCAGCTGCGCGACGAGAAGAAGGCGGAGGCGGCGTAAGCGCCTCTTTCGTTCATGACCGACGACAGCAACATCAGTCCGGCCGGCATCCTCGCCTTCTGGCGCGAGGCCGGCCGCGATGCCTGGTACGAGCGCAACGACGCATTCGACGCGGAGGTCAGGCGCCGCTTTCTCACGCTGTGGCAGAAGGCGGTCGCCGGCGAACTCTCGTCATGGGAGGCGACCGACGAGGGCGCACTCGCGCTCGTCATCGTGCTCGACCAGTTTCCACGTAACATGTTTCGCGGCACGTCGCAGGCCTTTGCCAGCGATGCGCTGGCGCGCGACGTCGCCCGCCGCGCCATTGCGGGGGGCGCAGATCAAAGGGTCGATCCGGTCCTGCTCGAATTCCTCTATTTACCCTTCATGCATTCCGAGCACCTGCCCGACCAATTGCACTGCGTCGCGCTGTTTCAAAACACCGACAATGCCGAAAATCTGAAATACGCGCGTGAGCACGCCGACATCATCCGGCGGTTTGGCCGCTTCCCCCACCGCAACCGTCTGCTCGGCCGCGACACCACCCCGGACGAGCAGGCCTTCCTCGACGGCGGCGGGTTCGCCGGCTGATGACATAACGTTGAAGGGTCCCGCCCTCACCGCCTGCCCTACCGGCAACATTGTGCAGCGCCGCCGCACGGTCTAAAAAGCGGGACCGATTTTCAGGGAGACTGACGATGGCGATCCAGACTGGCGACAAACTGCCCGAGGCGAAATTCCGCGTGATGACGGCCGAAGGCCCGCAGGTGAAGACCACTGACGACATCTTCAAGGGCAAGAAAGTGGCGCTGTTCGCGGTGCCCGGCGCCTATACCGGGACCTGCCACAAGATGCATCTGCCGAGCATTTTCCTCAACGCCTACGCCCTCAAGGACAAGGGCGTCGACACCATCGCCATCGTCTCCGTCAACGACGCCTTCGTCATGAACGCCTGGAAGCGCGATACCGACCAGCGCGACGAGGCCATCTTCCTCGCCGACGGCAATGCCGACTTCACCAAGGCGATCGGCATGGAGCTCGACGCCTCCGGCAACGGTCTCGGCATCCGCTCCAAGCGCTATTCGATGCTGGTCGAGGACGGCGTGGTCAAGAAGCTGAACCTCGAGGCGATGCCCGGCAAGGTCGAGGTGTCCGGCGGCGATACGCTGCTCGGGCAGCTGTAAGCTTTAGACGCCGCTTTCAGCCACAAACGACACTGTCATGCCCCGCGAAAGCGGGGCATTCAGTATTCCAGAGACAGTTGTTGTTGAATCGAGCGGCCGCTGCGTACTGGATCGCCCGGTCAAGTGTTTAGACCGGAGACATAGCTGACGCCTGTTCGGACACATCACTGACAGTTTGGCTGCGCGTCAAGTCGATTGATCCGACCTGCCAACTGGCAAAGAAGATTCCGTAGCGGCCGTCGCGGTCGAGC
>NZ_JBIXJX010000004.1:332003-452388 GCF_052871955.1 Bradyrhizobium sp. CAR08 | reverse complement strand
CACCAATTGCCCCGCTCGTCACGATGAGCTGTCGCCTATTGCTTTGCCGTGTCGCCAGCCGCGGCGTTCTACCGCGCGAGCGGTTTAGTCCAGTGCCCGGAAGCGGACTCCAGCGCATCGCGCTGTCTTGAGGGATCGCAAATAGGAACGCCGGGCCAAGTCGCAGTTAGGCATCTCGCGCCGTCCCTCAGCCAGAGTCGGAGATGCCCCTTACCCCCGATCCATCCGGTGATTTCGCTGAGGCACCGCCCGAAGCTGTTCTATTCGCGATGTTCAGCGGCGGTGACCGTATTGCTTGCAGGGTCGAATGGACCGCATTGAGCGAACGTGCCGCCGCCGATGGCGCCGATCCGAATGACATCGCCGGTACGTTCAAAAGGCATCGGTCGACTATCGAGCAGATTGCCAGCGACCAGTACGACGGCGGCAAGGAGATTCCGGTCGTCCGCACTGAGCAGCTTGTGCCGGCCGGCGGACGGGGCTGAGCCGAGGACGCGATTGCCGGGCTTTCCCGCTTGACCTTTGTCCCGCCATGCGATTTTTGGGTCAGAGAAGCCGGGGCGCCGATGAAACTGTTGACCGAATACTTGGAGCGCGCAGTCAGCCTAGAGAAATTGGCGGCGGGCGAACAGGATTCGACCTTCAAAACCGAGCTATTGAATCAGGCGGCGGCTTATCGAAAGCTGGCGGCAAAGCGCGCCATGGAATACGGACCGCCGCCACCGAGCGTGCCAGAAAAGCCACCGCATCCTTGAATCCACACGGGACGGGTAAGCAGGGATTCGAGCCCTCCCAAGGAGACGCCATGCCTTACTACACAGCAGACCAACCCCGCTGGGAGCGCAACGGCAAGATTCTCGCCGATATCTTATGCGCGCTCTTGCTTGCAGTCTTCTCCATCGTCTTCTTCGGTTGGCTCGGCGGACTGGTCGCCTTTGCTGTTGTCGAAGCTTGCCTGCTCGCAATCGATTGGGTGGTCCCCAGCAAAGGCGATGCGGCAGGCGTGGTTCGTTGAAGTTGCTGACCGACTACACCGAACGTGCGCTGCTCAGTCAGGCCGCTTAATCGTCTCACGTGAGCTTCTGGCAATCCGTACATTTGAAAACACGGACCGCCTTCCCAGAGGGAACGCGGAGGAAGCTGTCCACCCTCAGCAATGGCCCGCCGCAGTGCTGGCAGTTCTCGAACTGCCTGGGCGGGGGTAACTTTGAATCAAGGCGCATCATTCGCGATTCGTCAGCATCCGCAGATAGTCAACGACGATGATCGCGGAAGAGCGTTCCTATAAGAGGGTAGGCGAGGCTCTGCCTTAGCTCATGCGGGGACGAAGCTGACTTGTGACGGCGCGCTGGTCTTGTACGGATTTCTGCGCCGGCCGCCGGGCTTTTAAGTTGCGCTCGTCCAGCTCAGTGACTGTTACGACTTGCTCGGCCCTCCGGGCCAGCTCTTCGTAGTTTGCAGCGTCTCTCTAGTTTCAGGATGCTGACAGTTGTCGGCCTTCGTGCGGAACTCCTCCTCGCGCATATGCCAATACTTCGGAGTGTGCGTTCGCTCGATGCCCATGGCCAACCCCCATTGGACTGTTCCGACTTAACTTAGGTTAAGTCGTCTGGTTCCGGGCTGGCAGGCAGGGGCTTTTCGGACAGGCGGAGCCCCGGCCTACGGGGGGACGACAGGCCGGGGCTACCAAGGTCCTCGCGCCGGTTTTGGCCGGCCCCGGCACGAGCAGGCTCAATCGTGGTGGGTGCGCGGGTTCGTTCCTTGGATTTGCTCATTCCACGGCTCGCAGACCTAAAGCCGTTCTGCGTGGCCATATTGTTGAGGGTGCCATTGAGGCCGCCCTCCGCGCTGCAGCCGTTGTCCCCAAGCGCGAGGAAGATCAGCGTAGTTGCTTTGCGCAAGGGGGCGCGGGTCGCCAACCTGCCGCTCACCCGTTCTGATGCCGCCGAATGGCCCCGAATCATTTGCCGGATGCGATCAAGTGCAACAACGACTAAACGTGGAATGGAAATGACCAAGAACCGAGGGCGGCTCTACGGACGAGCAGCGATTTTGGTCCTCGCCGTAATCGGGCTGGCGCAACCGACTCTCGCCGACGAAGGCGGCATCAGCTTCTGGCTTCCAGGTAATTTCGGCAGCATGGCCGCGGCGCCGGGTGCTCCCGGCTGGTCCTGGGCGACGGTCTACTACCACACCGACGTCGCCTCTGGAGCGGGCCAACAGTTTCCTCGCGGCGGCCGTGTCGACGTCGGCATTTCCGCGCGGCCTATCTCGCCATTTTCGGGCCGACATATACGTTCGCCACGCCGGTCCTCGGCGGCCAGGCCGCGATCAGCGTCCTCGCTATCGGCGGTCGCAACGAGACCTCCGCCGCGCTCTCGCTAACCGGTCCGCTGGGCAACACCATCGGCGTGGACCGAACGCAGGATCTGACCTCCTTCGGCGACGTGATCCCTGAGTTCACGCTGAAATGGAACATGGGGGTCAACAGTCTGATGGTCTACGGCATGGGCGACGTTCCCATCGGGGACTACGCCTCCGCACGCCTCGCCAACCTCGGCATCGGCCACGGCGCGATCGATTTCAGCGGAGGCTACACCTACTTCGACCCCAGGGCCGGCAACGAGTTCTCGTTCGTCACGGGCCTCACCTACAACTTCAAGAACACCGACACGAATTATCAGAACGGCATGGATTTCCACATCGACTGGGCCGCCTCGCACTTCTTCACAAGCAGCTTCAGCTTGGCGTCGTCGGCTACTACTTCCAGCAGGTCACGGACGACTTCGGCGCACCGCCCGTGCTCGGTGGATTTCGCTCGCGGGTGGCCGCCGTCGGTCCGCAGATCGGCTACATCTTTCCGCTCGCCGAAGGGACCCAAGGCTATCTCAATCTGAAGGGCTTCAAGGAGTTCGGGGCGCAGAATAGACCTGAAGGCTGGAACACCTGGCTGACTTTCGCGATCACGCCCGCGGCCGAGCCGCCGCCAGCCGCGAAGCCGCTGACCAGCAAATACTAAAACCACGGAGGCGACGACGATGACATCGATCGATGACGCTGTTGCCGCATCTAAGACCCGAGGACCCGGCCCCCCGCCGGAGACATCGTTCGGGCACTCCTCCGGCCTTCAGCTCATCTATGACAGCGCCCCGATCGGCCTTGCGTTTCTCTCTCCGGATTGCCGGTACGTACACATCAATCAGCGCCTGACCGAGATCTGCGGCATCTCCGTCGCGGGCCACCTCGGACGGACCGTTCGCGAATGCGTGCCGGCCCTTGCGGATGCGGTCGAAGGTATCGTCCGCTCGATCATGGAGACCGGCGAGCCGGTCGTCGGGATCGAAGTCGCAGGCCAACGCGCGGACCAGGTCGAAGAGCGATTTTGGGTGACGTACTGGCATCCCTTCCGTGAACCCAGCGGCGATATCGTCGGGATCAACGTCGCGGCCGAAGAGATCACCGAGCGCAAGCGGGCCGACGCGGTGCTCGCGGCCAACGCCAAGGCCCTCAGAGAAAGCGAGGTACGTTTTCGGGAGCTCGCCGACCACATCAGCCAGTTCGCCTGGACGGCTGACGAGAAGGGCTGGATCAACTGGTACAACAAGCGCTGGCACGACTACACCGGAATGACCCTGGAGGAGATGCAGGGCTGGGACTGGCAGAAGGTGCATCACCCCGATCACGTGGACCGCGTGGTCGAACGCATCCAGCACAGTTTTGCGACGGGAACGCCTTGGGAGGATAGGTTTCCCCTCCGCGGCAAGGACGGTGGCTACCGCTGGTTTCTTTCTCGCGCCCTTGCCCATCCGCGATGCGGCGGGTGAGGTCGTCCGCTGGTTCGGCACCAATACGGACGTGACGGACCAGATCGAGGCGGAGAACAAGCTGCGGATCAGCGTGGAGCGGCAGACCGCTACTGCAGACATCCTGAAAGTGATCGCTGGTTCTCCGTCGGACGTTGGTCCGGTGTTCGAAGCCATCGCCGAACGCTCCAACCGTTTGACTGGAGCCCTCTCGACTGTCGTCCTGCGGGTCGTCGGCGACCTGGTCGAACTCGCCGCCTACACGCCCGTCAGTCCGGAAGCAGATGCGGCGCTGCGTGCCTCGTTTCCGCGGGCCGCCGACACCGACCCGCTGCTCGCGGTGGTGCGCGCCGGGAGGACCGTCAAGATTCCCGACAGTGAGTCCGAACTGGGCGCGCAGGCAGGAGCCCGGGAGATCGGGCGCGCTCGCGGCTTCCGCAGCCTGCTGCTGACGCCGCTACGGCAGGGCGGGGAGGTCATCGGGCTGATCAGCGTGACCCGCAGGGAGCCGGGCAGCTTCGCCGAGCATCATGTCCAGTTGCTGCAAACTTTCGCCGACCAGGCGGTGATCGCGATCGCGAACGTACGCCGGTTCGACCAGTTGCAGGCCAGAACCGCGGAACTGTCGCGCTCGCTCGAGGAGTTACACGCCGCCAAGGACCGCCTTGTCGAGACCGAGAAGCTCGCTTCACTCGGCCAGCTCACCGCTGGCATCGCGCACGAAATCAAGAACCCGCTGAAGTTCGTCATCAACTTCTCGGGGCTCTCGGGAGATCTCCTCGGGGAAATGGGGGACGTGCTCGCCGCGGGCGAAGTGGACCGGAAAACTAAGGATGAGCTGGGCGAGCTCTCGCAGATGCTGAAAGGGAATTTCGAAAAGATCGTGCAGCACGGCAAGCGAGCGGATTCCATCGTGCGAAGCATGCTGCTGCACTCCCACGAAGACTCCGGCGAGCATCACCCCGCAGACGTGAATGCGATCGTCGAGGAGAGCCTGAACCTCGCCTACCACGGCGCCCGGGCGGAGAAGACCGGGTTTGACATCGACGTGGAGCGCCGCTTCGCGCCGACCGCCGGCATGGCCGACATGTATCCGCGCGAGATCACGCGGGTGTTGCTCAACCTGATCTCGAACGGCTTCCATGCCGCGCTCCGGAGAAAGTCGGACGCCGGCGACGGTTTCACCCCTGCCCTGAGCGCCGCGACGGCGGACCTCGGCGACGCGGTGGAAATCCGGATCCGCGACAACGGAGCCGGAATTCCGGACGACCTCCGGGCCAAGATGTTCGTGCCGTTCACCACCAAGCCTGCGGGGGAAGGGACGGGACTGGGCCTGTCGATTAGCCACGACATCGTCGTCAAGCAGCATGGCGGCAGCATCGACGTGGAGACCGAGCCCGGATCCTTCACCGAGTTCATTATCCGGCTCCCACGGAAGCTCGCCGCCTAAAGATTGGAGTGCCCCATGAGTGCGTTCATACTCGTCGTCGACGATGAAACCCTCTTCCGGCAGCACTTCCGGAGAGACCTCCGGTCCGGCCGCTTCGAAATGGAGTTCGCCTAGTCGGCCTCCGAGGCGTTGGCACGCGCCGAGGATGTGTGCGATCCGTCACTGGTGCTGGTGCTCTCCGACATCAACATGCATGAGCGGACTGGAGATGCTTCCCGAACTCCGGGCCCGCCGCCCGGACGTGCCCGTGATCATGATCACCGCCTACGGCGATGCCCAGACCCGGAAGAACGCCCTGGACCGCGGAGCGGACGGGCTGCTGAGCAAGCCGATCGACTTCGCCAAGCTGCGGGAAGAGATCGATAGCCGGCTCGGAGAAGCCGCGTGACACCGCTCGTCCTTGTAGTGGACGACGAGCCAGACCTAGAGGCGCTGGTCCTGCTGAGATTCCGCAAGCAGATCCGCGAGGGGAAGTTCGTGTTCGCGCATGACGGTCTGGAGGCCCTTGAGCTGCTCGAGCGGCAGCGCGATGTCGACATGGTGGTCTCGGATATCAAGATGCCGGGGATGGACGGGCTTTCACTGCTCCGGTAGCTTCAGGAAGCCGAGGCCAAGACGTCCACGGTCATCGTCTCGGCGTTCGGAGACATGGTCAATATCTGAACCGCGCCGATTGACCTCGAGCGGAATACGACGACTTACCATGGTGGCGCACGCGTCGATGCCGTCTTCACGGCCAACCATGTGTATGCGTTCGGATTGATGCCGAGCTGCGCCGGCCTGGACTTTTGCCGCGAGGAGCCTGCGTCAGAAAAGCCGGTCGCTTTAATAGGGGATGTCGAGTTCGATCGACTGTTCTCGCCGACCTTGAGCACGATCAGCGTCCATGGCGACGCAATCGGCCGAACTCGGCAACACTGACGCTCAATAGCCGAGGCGAGGGCCACGTCGACCTGGGATCGACGTGGTCCTGCGTGAGCGGATAGGACTGCTCGGCTAGTCTTCCTTCGTTCCGCTCTCGTGGGGTGCCGCCCATCGAATACCTCCGCTCGGAGATCGAGCGCATGCGCACGCAGATCAGCCTCCAGCGCAAAGAAATCCTTCAGCGGCAGATTCGAAGGGGGTAATCGCCACCAATGTAGCCCCTTGTAGCCCATAAATCCTTCCGTCGCGCGCGCAACGAAAACGCGGGCTACATTTTTCCGCGAAGTTGTTGAAAACCCTGGTGCCGGCTGAGGGGATTGAACCCCCGACCTTCGGTTTACAAAACCGCTGCTCTACCGCTGAGCTAAGCCGGCGACGCCTGGAGAAGCGGGGCAAGGCCGGCCTATGCCGGGGCCGTCCGCCCGTGCGCGCCGCAATACCAGACTTGACCGGAAAGTGCCAGAACCCGCGTCCTCGACGCAGACATGAATCAGGCGGCCCGAAGGCCGCCTGATCTGTCGCGTTCGGTTCAAACCGCCTTACTGGCAGATGTGGCGACGGCCGTCTTGGCCCTTGAACCAGGTGCCGGGCGTGCAGACGAAGCCGTTGCGCTGGGCGTAGGTGCGGGTGTCCCAGCCGCGGTTGTCCCAAGAATTATTCCACGAATTATCCCAGCCATTGTCGTAGGCGTAGGCGTCGTCGGTGGCACGGAACGGGGCGGTTGCGATCGCGCCCGCAGTCCCGATGGCCGCGCCGGCCACGCCAGCGGCTGCTCCGACTGCGCCGGCGGCGACGTCGGTCGGCCAGAAGCCGGTGCGGCTCCTGTTCCAGTCGTTATTCCAATCGCCGTTGTTGGTCTGGCGATAGGACACGCGACGATGCCGATAGCCGCTATCGGTGTACGGATTTCCCGGTCCGACGTTCTGGCAGTTGGCGTTGGGGAATTGCGCCGCGCAGCGGCCGGGATTGGTGATCACGGCCTGCGCCATGGCAGAGCCCGTCACCAAGGTCGCCGCAATCGCCGTGGCTCCGAGAAGTTTGATGTTCATGATTGTTTGGCTCCCGTTTTGTTGACGGGGGCTAAATGCCGAGGGCGCCGGACGTTCCGCCGAAACCGGCGGATTTTTGTCAGCAACAGTCAAACGGAAGTGAGCACGCGCCTTGGTTCCGGACTGCTGGATCCGGCGGCGTTAATGCTTCACTAGTTCGCTTTAGAGGATTTGAGCGGCGCGGAATCGTTACACATTAGGCTTACCGGCAATTGGTGAGAGGGCCTTAACCCTCTCTGCGTCGCCATCGGGTAGGTTGTCGCCGGATAAATGGGATCCCCTTATGCGCGTTGTGGCGCTCGCTGCCTTTCTGATCGGACTGCCCGCGACGGCGTTTGCCGGCGGCGGCTTCGATATCGTCGTTCCCGGCCGGCCGGGCGTGCCCATCATCATCAACAACATCGACGCGTCCTATGCCGTGATCGAGGGGACCTGGGGCTTGGGGAAGAACGTCCAGGTGCAGCCCACGATCTATGGCGGACGCTATGTCGCCGAGCGCCAGCCCACGGACGTCGGCCACTACTACCCGACGCTGGGCCTGCGGCCCGGCTATGGCCGGCTCGAGGTCGAACCGCCCGCGAACCGCAAATTGCCCAAGCCGCCCGATAGCTATCACCAGAGCTGGGGCGCCCAATCGGCGCCGCTGCCGCCGCAGATGGACGTGCCCGTCAATCCGCCGCCGGTGATCCTCGCGCCTGAGATCAACGACTATCCGCGGCGTCCTCGGCCGCGGCCGCGTGCAGAGATGCCCGGCAAGCCGCCGGGTTAAGAAACGACAAATCCAAAAAACGGAAATCAACAGGAGAGAGTAATGCGTCAGACGATTTCGGGACTGGTCGCGGCGGCTGCCGTGATGTTCATCGGGGCCGCGCCCGCTGCGGCCTGCGGCTTCGATCCGTGCCAGCCGGTCGCGCCGGTCTATTCCGGCTGTAACACCGGCTGCGGCGGTTATGGGGCCGGCTACGGCTACGGCGCCTATGAGCGTCTCGCCGAGCCCACCACGCAATATTATCACGTCAACCAGGGCCCGACCTACACCGGCCCGGGCGCTTTCGCGCCGTATCCGACCTACCGTGAGGACGCGGTGGTTGCGCCCGCCAATTACGGCTACGGCCGTGGCTATGGCTATGGGCACGGCTATGGCTATCGTGCCGCCGCGGTCGAAGCGCCGGCCGCCTATCCCTACCGCCGCCCGTATTACCGTCCGTATCGCTACGGCTACGGCCCGCGTGCCGGCTATCTGCCGCGCACGCATTACGGCTACGGTCCGCGCTACGGCTACGCCCCGCGCCATGCGCCGTATTATGGCGGCCACCGCGTGCTGCGCCGCTATTACTGATCGCTTGATCGGTTGAGCCAACGAGACGCCCGTCCGCGATGCGGACGGGCGCTTTGTTTTGTTACCGCTTCATCAGCCCGAGCCGGCTCGCGCCGACATAGAGCGAGAGCACGGCGGCATTCGAGACGTTGAGGCTCTTGATCTCTCCGGGCATGTCGAGCCGCGCCACGACGCTGCAGGTCTCGCGTGTCAACTGCCGCAGGCCCTTGCCTTCCGCGCCCAGCACCAGCGCGAGCGGCTCGCGCAGGGTGACCTCAGAGAGATCCGCACTGCCTTCACTGTCCAGCCCGACGGTCTGGAAGCCGAGCTCGTTCAGCGTGGTCAGTGCGCGGGCGAGGTTTTGCACCGTCACCATCGGGACCAGCTCCAGCGCGCCGGAGGCGGCCTTGGCCAGCACGCCGGTCGCTTCCGGACTGTGGCGCGCGGTGGTGACGATCGCCTTCACCGCAAACGCCGCCGCCGAGCGCAGGATGGCGCCGACATTGTGCGGGTCGGTGATCTGGTCGAGCACCAGCACGATGCCGTCCTGCTCCAGATCCTCGATGTCGGGCGAGGGCAGGGGATCGGCCTCGGCCAGCAGGCCCTGGTGCACGGCGTCGGGCGACAGCAGCCGGTCGATCTCCTGGGGCCGGACGATCTCGGGCGTGACCGGGATCGCGATGTTCTCGTCCGCCAGACGCCTTGCGGCGTTCTCGGTCAGCGTCAGCTTACGGATCTGCCGCTGGGGGTTGGCGAGCGCCATGGAGACGGTGTGCCAGCCATAGAGGATGACAGGCCCGTCGGCGTCCGAATCGCGATCGCGGCGGGCCGGGCGACCGGCCGATTTTCCGGGCCTGTTGAAGGGCTTAGACCCGCCGCGGGGGCCCCTCGGGTTGAATTTTCGATCCTTCATGGGCTCGCTTGTGTCACGGGTCCCGGAATATGGCAATTTGGGTGGTGTCGGGGGCGATTTTAGCTGTTCGCCTCGGTTGACTTTACCCCATCGCTTCGCCGATAACCGCGCCCGGTCGCGCCCCCATCCGGGCTGTCGCGGCCTTCACGTTCCATGGCCGTCTTCGGTCGCCGGCAAGGTCCGGCCCGATTGTGCTGCCGTCGAGCGGGGGAGTGTCCCGAGTGGCAAAGGGAGCTGACTGTAAATCAGCCGCCTTATGGCTTCGCAGGTTCGAGTCCTGCCTCCCCCACCAGCCTTCGCTCGCTTCGCGAGCTACGGCTCGGCAAGCCGGCACCGATGGTCATGGCGCGAAGTGAGCGAAGGCTGTCGCGCCGCAGCCCGGAGGGCGCAGGCGGACTGGGTAAGCGCGCAAGTCACCCCATCATCTCCCGCACCATCGGCACCACCTTCCGCCCGTAGAGCTCGATGCTCTTCATCAGCTTCCCATGCGGCAGCGGGCCCGCCGAATACTTCAGCTGAAACCGCGAAATGCCGAGCGCCTTTGCCGTCTTGGCGATCTTGCGCGCGACCGTCTCGGGCGAGCCGACATAGAGCGAGCCGTGCTCGGCCTCGTTCACGAACTCGTCGCGGCCCATCGGTGGCCAGCCGCGTTCCCTGCCGATGCGGTCGCGCATCGCCTTGTAGTCGGGCCACAGCTCCTCGCGCGCCTGTTCGTCGGTCTCGGCGACATAGCCTGGCGAGTGCACGCCGATCGGCTGTGCCGGGCGGCCGAACTCCCTGAACGCGCGGTGATAGAGCTCGACGAAGGGCGCGAAGCGCGCGGGATCGCCGCCGATGATCGCGAGCATCAAGGGCAAGTCGTAATGCGCCGCGCGCACCACCGATTGCGGACTGCCGCCGACGCCGATCCAGGTCTTGAGCGTGCCGTTCTCGACCGGGGGATAGACCAGCTGCCCGTTCAGCGGCGGACGCAGCTTGCCTTCCCAGGTCACCGGCTTCTGCGACAGCAGTGCCGCGAACAGATCGAGCTTCTCCTCGAACAGCGCCTCGTAAGCCCGCAGGTCGAAACCGAACAGTGGAAAGGACTCGGTGAACGAGCCGCGGCCGAGGATCACCTTCGCACGTCCGTTCGAGAGCGCGTCCAGCGTGGCAAAGCGCTGGAAGACGCGGATTGGATCGTCCGAGCTCAGCACCGTCACGGCCGAGCCGAGATGGATGCGCCTGGTTCGCGACGCGATGGCGGCCAGCACGGTCTCAGGGGAGGAGATCGCGAAGTCGGCGCGGTGATGCTCGCCGAGGCCGATGAAGTCGAGGCCGAGCTCGTCGGCGAGCACCGCCTCGTCGACGACGTTGCGGATCACCTGTGCGTGCGGAAGCATCGCGCCGGAGGCGTCCCTGGTGACGTCGCCAAAGGTGTCCAGTCCGAATTCGAGCGTTGCGGTCATTGATGAGGTCTCTGCGGGCGCGGCTTTCGCGCCTGTCACTGGGGAGGGGATTGCTTTGGTTGGAGCTAAGCAGCAGGGACTGGCGCGCAATGCTGCTTCGAGAAACCCATTGTTTCCCTTTTTCATGGTGTCGGGGGGCCCGCCGCCCGCGGCTTCAGTCGGACCTGGCGAACATCTCGACCAGGGTGTCGCGCAGCCAGCGCTGCGCCGGTACGGTGTCGTTGCGCTGGTGCCAGAACAGGCTGACGATGCGCGGCGGCGCCTTGAGCGGAAGCGGCATGGCGTGCAGGAACGGCGCGTGCCGGGATTGCGAGCGCAAATCGCTCGGCAGCACGGCGATCAGGTCGGACTGGCGCACGATTTCGTAGGCGGCGCTATAGTGATTGACGGTCGCGACCACGTTGCGCGACAGCCCGCGCGAGGCGAGGAAGAGGTCGTAGGACGGCAAGGTCTTGCCGGCGAGGCTCACATCGACATGCCCCGCGTTGAGGAAGCTGCGCGTGCTCAGCCGCTTCATCGCCGCGAGCGGATGGCTGCGCCGCATGAAGCAGGCGTAGTCGACGGTCCACAGCGAGCGCGAGCGGATGGCGGCCGGCTGCTGCGCCTCGTTGACATAGACGCTGAGGACGCAATCAACGCGATTGTCCTCGAGCTGGTCGGCGATCTCCAAAATGGTGTTGGGAACGGTGTGGATTCGCGCCTTGGGCGCGACCTTGCCGAAATGGTTCAGCAGGTTTGGCATCACCAGCGAGGCGACGTAATCCGACATCGACAGGCTGAACTCGGTCTGAGCACGGTGCGGATCGAACACCTGCTCGTCGAGCGCGCCGCGGACGGTTTCGAGCGCTTCGCCGATCGGCTCCCACAGCACCACGGCGAGCTGGGTCGGACGGATGCCGGTGCCGGACCTGACGAACAGGGGATCGCCGAGCGCGTCCCGCCAGGCGTGCGAGCGCATTGCTGACCGCCGGCTGCGTCATCAGAAGCGCGTTGGCGGCGCGCGTGACGCTGCCCTCGGTCATCAGGGCCTCGAACACTTTCAGCAGGTTGAGGTCGAGCGAGCGAAACGACAGAACATTCACCCAATGATGTACTAGATCATGATTATAAATTATGACGATAATATCTCCTTGTCTATGGTTCGCCCGGGAATGAGCGGAGTGCCGGGCCGCCAGACAGAGGGGGACTTTCATGTCGATGATCTCGGCGCGGATCGAGCGCCTTCCATTCGCACGCTTCCACGGGCATCTGCTGCTGATGGGCGGGCTCGGCTACATGTTCGACGCGATGGACGCAGCCGTGCTGGCGTTCATCCTGCCGGTGCTGCGCACGACCTGGAATCTGTCGAGCGTCCAGATCGGCGTGCTCGGCAGCAGCACCTATATCGGCTTCCTGTTCGGCGCGCTGCTGGCGGGCACGCTGGGTGACCTGATCGGCCGTCGCGCGGTGATGATGTCGGCGCTGGCACTCTATTGCGTCGCATCCATCGTCAGCGCTGCGGTGAACGACTGGTCGTCCTTCTTCGCCGCGCGCGTCGTCGCGGGCATGGGCACCGGCGCGGAGAGCGCGATCATTGCGCCCTATCTGGCGGAATTCGTCGCACGGCGTTACCGCGGCAGCTTTACCGGCGCGCTGGCCGGATTCTTCTCCTTCGGTTTCGTCGCGGCGGCCTTGCTCGGCTATTTCATCGTGCCCGCCTCTGAGAACGGCTGGCGCATCGTACTGGTGATCACCGCGGTGCCGGTCGTCATGCTGCTGTGGTGGCGCAGGGCGCTGCCGGAATCGCCGCGCTGGCTGGAAAGCCGGGGCCGGGAGAAGGAAGCCGCAGCCGTGCTGGACAGGATCGAGGCCGGATTTGCGAGCCAAGGCCATGTCCTGCCGCAACCGGTCGTCGAAATCACGGCGCCTGCCGTGACTGGTGGTACGCTGCTTGCCAATTTCGCCGCGCTCCTCGCCGGCCGCCAGGCGCGCATCACCATTATGACCTGGATCATGTGGCTTACGATCACGTTCAGCTACTATTCCTTCTTCGTCTGGATCCCCGGCCTTCTGGTCCAGAACGGCATGAGCATCACCAAGAGCTTCGCCTATTCGATCGCGATCTATTGCGCGCAAATTCCCGGCTATTTCAGCGCTGCGTACTTCAACGAGCGCATCGGCCGGCAGGCGACGATTGCCTCCTACATGGTGCTCGGCGGCGCCAGCGCGCTTGGACTTGCATTCGCGCAGAGCGATCAGCACATCATGGTCGCCGGAATCTTGCTGTCCTTCTTCATGAACGGCACCTATGCGGGGGTCTATGCCTATACCGCCGAGGTATTTCCGACGGCCGTCAGAACCACCGGCGCCGGGCTCGCCTCCGCGATCGGCCGCATCGGTGCGATCGTCTCGCCGATCCTGGTCGGCTATCTCTATCCCAATTTCGGCTTCGCCGGCGTGTTCGGCCTCACCACGAGCGTGCTGCTGTTAGGCGCGCTCACCGTGGTGCTGATGGGCGTGCCGACACGCGGCCGTTCGCTGGAAGAGATCGCGGCAGGCGAAGTCGCATGAGGGAGACGAAACACCGATCCGATCCGCTGCTCTGCGCGGTGGCGGCCGCGCAGGGCAGGGCGGATCAGCCGGATGCCCTGTACTCGGCGCTGGACGGCGCCCTGAAGTCGGCGATCGGGCACAAGCTGTTCACGATCCTGACCTATGACGACGACACGAGGGAAGCCGCGCGGGTGTATTCCAATCTGCCCGGACCTTACCCCGCGGGCGGCCGCAAACGCCTGGCGCCGGGGCCGTGGACCGAGGCCGTGCTCGACCGCGGCGAGGCCTATATCGGCCGCACCCGGGACGATCTGCGCGAGGTGTTCTCCGATCACGAGCTGATCGCTTCGCTCGGCTGCGAAAGCGTGCTCAACATGCCCGTGCGCTGGCGCGGGCGCACACTCGGCTCGCTCAATCTGCTCCATGAGGCAGGCTGGTACGGCAAGGACGATGTCGCTGCGTGTCTCCCATTCGCCCAGTTCGCCTTGCCCGCGCTGCTCATCCAGTCCTGATAAGACAGGAAGTCGTCATGTCCCGTGTGCTCTTCAAGAACGCCGCTCTGCTCGATCCGCTTCAGCCGGACCTCCTGGAGGGACATCACGTGCTGGTCGAGGACGGTCTGATCAAGGAGGTCTCCGATCGGCCGCTCCAAGTGGAAACCGACCGCACCGTCGATCTGAAGGGCAAGACGCTGATGCCCGGCCTGATCGACCTGCATGTGCATGCGATCGCCGTCGAGCTCAATCTGGCGCAGCAGGTGCACATGCCGAACGTGCTGGTGACGCTGCGCTCAACGCTGCTGCTGCGCGGCATGCTGCGGCGGGGCTTCACCACCGTGCGCGACGCCGGCGGCGCCGGCCATGCGCTGAAGCAGGCGATCGAGACCGGTCTCACCGACGGTCCGCGGCTGTTCGTCTCGGGACGTGCGCTCAGCCAGACCGGCGGCCACGGCGACATGCGGGCCCGCTCGGATTATCTTGCCAGCGACGCACCGTGCCCCTGCTGCGTGCGTGTCGGCGCGCTGGCGCGCGTTGCCGATGGTGTCGACGGCGTGCGCAGGGCGGCGCGCGAGGAACTGCAGATGGGCGCCGACCAGATCAAGATCATGGCCTCCGGCGGCGTTGCTTCACCGACCGATCCGGTCGGCGCCTTCGGCTACTCCGAGGACGAGATCCGCGCCATCGTCGAAGAGGCGCGCGGGCGTCAGACCTATGTGCTCGCCCACGCTTACACCGCTGCCGCGATCGAACGGGCGGTGCGCTGCGGGGTGCGCACCATCGAGCACGGCAATTTGGTCGATGCTCCGACCGCGCAGCTGATGGCCGAGAAGGGCGCCTATGTGGTGCCGACGCTCGTCACCTACGAGGCGCTGGCTAACGAGGGTGCCCAATATGGCCTGCCGCCCGAAAGCGTTGCCAAGATCGCCGATGTCCGCGACGCGGGCCTGCGTTCGCTCACGATCTACCGCGACGCCGGCGTGAAGATGGGGTTCGGCAGCGACCTGCTCGGACCGTCGCAGCGTCTGCAGAGCGACGAGTTCCGCATCCGTGCCGAGATTCTCGGTCCCCGCGCCGTCATCGCCAGCGCGACATTGGTCGGCGCCGAGGTGCTCGGCATGGCCGGCAAGCTCGGCCGCATCATGCCCGAAGCCATTGCGGACCTGCTCGTGGTCGATGGCAATCCGCTGCGCGACGTGGCCTGCCTACTCGGCCAGGGCGAGCACATCCCGATGGTGATGAAGGCAGGCAAGGTCCAGTTCGACCGGCTGGGGGCGCGCAACTAATCCTATTTCGAGATGCGCACGACCATCTTGCCAAGCGCCCCGCGCGTCTGCATCGTCCTGAACGCTTCCCGGAAATCATTCAGCGCGAAGATGCGACCGACCACAGGCTTCAGCTGGCAGTCGACCAACCAGGCCGTCAGCTCCGACATCAGGCGCTTCTGCACCTCGGGCTCGCGGATTGGAAGCTGCGCGAGGTCGACGCCGAGCAGGGCGCCGCCCTTCAGCAGTGGCAGGTTGAATGGCAATGCAGGGATCGCGCCGGCGGCAAAACCGACCACGAGATGACGGCCGCGCCAGGCGATGGAGCGAAAGGCCTGTACTGAGACTTCGCCGCCGACAGGGTCGAAGATCACGTCTGCGCCGCGTCCTGAGGTCAATTCCTTCAGCGTGTCGCGCCAGTTGGTCTGCGTGTAGTCCACCACGGCGTCGGCGCCGTGCTGTCGCGCGAACGCGCGCTTGTCTGGTGTCGATGCCGCTGCGATCACACGGGCGCCGAGCAGCCTGCCAATCTGGACGGCCGCGATTCCCGTGCCGCCCGCTGCGCCCAGCACCAGAAGCTGTTCGCCTGCGCCGAGCGACGCGCGCGCACTCAGCGCATAGAGGGCGGTCAGGTAATTGGCACGAAACGAAGCGGCGACCTCCGCCGCGACGCTGTCCGGCAGGGGATAGAGCGCTTCGGGGGTGACGACGATCTCTTCGGCAAGCGCGCCCGAGCGCGTCATCCCCATTACGCGCATCCCGGGTTGATAGCCGCCCGGTGCGCCGGGGGCTTCGTCCACGATGCCTGCGAATTCGGTTCCGGGAATGAAGGGCAGGGGATCCTTGGTCTGATAGCGCCCCTCCATCTTCAAACCGTCCACAAATCCGATTCCTGCAGCCTCTACCCGGACACGCAGCTGTCCGGGTCCGATGTGTGGAGACGGAACGTCCTTCAGGGCGATTTGATCGATCGGCGCGTATTGCTCGACGACGACGGCTTTCATGTCGGACCTCTGTTGTCCAGTTATGCTGACAGGTCTCGACACCAGCCTCTTGTGTCTTACCGCCACATTCCGCGCATCCGCGCCCCGATGTCGACCTTCGGCCCCTGCGCCGCCGTGCGGGCCGCGCTTGCCCCAGCCTTCGGCCAAGCGGTGCGCTCGAACAGATAGACCAGCGGCTCCGGGATGAAGCGGGTGCGCGAGGCGTAGACGTGGCGGTCGCCCTTGGCTTGCTGGCCGTGGGTGAAGAAGCGCTGCGGCACCACGAGGTGCAGGTCGTCTTTGGCGCGCGTCATCGCGACATAGAGCAGGCGGCGTTCCTCCTCAAGCTCGGCGCTGGTGCCGGCGCCGAGATCCGACGGCATGCAGCCGTCGACGACGTTGAGCACGAACACCGATTTCCACTCCTGGCCCTTGGCGGAGTGGATGGTGGAGAGGATCAGATAGTCCTCGTCGCGCAAGGGCGGCCCGGATTTGTCGCTGGTCGCATCCGGCGGATCGAGCGTGAGCTCGGTCAGGAATTTCTCGCGCGAGGCATAGCCGCTCGAGATCTGCTCGAGCTGCATCAGATCGGCGCGGCGGGTCTCGGAATCCTCGTGGAGGCGATCGAGATGCGGTTCGTACCAGAGCCGCACGCGTTCGAGATCGGCCGGCCATTCCGAATAGCGCAAATTTTCGATGGTGCGGACGAAGCCGGTCCAGTCCGCGCCGGTGCGGGGCGGCACCGGGAGCTGGCCGAGCGCGGCGAGCGGATCGGAGCTTTCCGCCATCTGATCGAGCACACGCTGCGCGGTCGCAGGTCCGATGCCCGGCAAGAGATGCAGGATGCGAAATCCCGCGACGCGGTCGCGCGGATTTTCGGTGAAGCGCAGCAGCGCGAGCACGTCCTTGACATGCGCGGCATCGAGAAATTTCAGCCCGCCGAACTTGACGAACGGGATGTTGCGGCGGGTCAGCTCGATCTCCAGCGGGCCCGAATGCGAGGAGGTCCGGAACAGCACTGCCTGGTGCTTCAGGAGCGCGCCTTGCTCGCGGTTGGCCAGGACTTCCTCGACGATGTAACGGGCCTGGTCGGTCTCATCGTGCACGGTGACGAGCTGCGGCTTTTGCGCGGAGCTGCGGTCGGTCCAGAGGTTTTTTGTGAAGCGCTCGCGCGCCAGGCCGATGACGCCGTTCGCCGCCGCCAGCACGGGTTGCGTCGAGCGGTAATTGCGGTCGAGTGTGATCATCTCGGCGCGGGGCGAGAAGCTCTGCGGAAAATCCAGAATGTTGCGGACCGTGGCGGCGCGGAACGAATAGATCGACTGCGCGTCGTCACCGACGACGGTGAGGCCGCGTCCGTCCGGCTTCAGCGCCAGCAGGACCGAGGATTGCAGGCGGTTGGTGTCCTGATATTCGTCGACCAAGACGTGATCGAAGCGGCCGCCGATTTCTTCCGCGATCAGCGCATCGCTCATCATCTGCGACCAGTAGAGCAGCAGGTCGTCGTAATCCAGCACGTGCTGGGCCTGCTTGGCCTCGACATAGGCCGCGAACAGGCCCTTCAGCTCGTCCGCCCAGCCTGCGCACCAGGGATAGTGCGCCCCCAACACCTTCTCGATCTCCATCTCGGCATTGACGCAGCGCGAGTAGATCGACAGGCAGGTGCCTTTGGCGGGAAAGCGGCACTCCGTCTTCGACAATCCGCGCTCGTGCCGGACCAGATTCATCAGGTCGGCGGAATCCTCGCGGTCGTGGATGGTGAAGGCAGGATCGACGCCGATCCGCTCGGCATATTCGCGCAGCAACCGTGCGCCGATGCCGTGGAACGTGCCGGCCCAGGTGAGCGCGTCGCGCATGATCGCGGCATTGTTCTCGCCGAGCACTTTTCGGGCGATGCGCTCGACCCGGCCGGCCATCTCGGCCGCGGCGCGGCGCGAGAACGTCATCAAGAGGATACGGCGCGGATCGCTGCCCGCGACGATCAAATGCGCGACGCGGTGGGCCAGCGTGTTGGTCTTGCCGGAGCCCGCACCGGCGATGACGAGCAGGGGCGCGCCCACGGTCGCACCATCGGCCACGCCATGCTCCACGGCGCGGCGTTGCTCCGCATTGAGCGTGTCCAGATATGTCGCCACGAATCGCCCCGGTGAAACAGCCAGAGTCGGCGATCCCGCTGCGAATCGCAATGCGTCTGGACGGGACCGATGTTAAGACCTAGGGACAAGACGGCCCAAGGTTCCATTCCGAAAAGCGCCACCCGGCATGACCGAGCTCAAATCCGACCAGTTCGAGATGCGACGGCTGGAATCGCTCAGCAACACCATCTTTGGGGTCGCCATGACGCTGCTCGCCTACGATCTGCCTAGGGCCGCGGTCTTCACCAGCGCGCCGGACTGGAACGATCTCGCCCGGGTCTATTCCGGCAAGCTCGCGGGTCTTGCGCTCAGCTTCATCATCGCCGGCGTGTTCTGGATCAGCCATCACCGGCGGCTGGCGCGCCAGCCCGTCGGCAGCCGCGGCGCGGTGATCCTCAATTTGTTCTTCCTGCTGTCGATCGTGCTGCTGCCGGTGACCAACGGCCTCTACACCAACTACGCCACGAGCAGTGCGGTCGCCGTGCTCTACGGCCTGCACCTGACTGCAATCGCCGGCCTCAATGCCTGGCTGTGGTGGAGGATCTTGGGCGGCTGGCGCCAGGAGATCATGGCCTCGTTGTTTCCGCTGCTGGTGTTCATCCCGGGCACGGTCGTTGCGGCGTTCGCGCCGCAAGTCGCGCCGTTCGTGTGGTTCATCGCCTTCGGCGGGCTGCTGATCCAGCGCTTCTATGTCGGGCCCACCGGGACGGACAATTAGGCCTGCCGTTCATTCGCCGGAGGGCGTCGCGCCGAACCCGTCGGCCGGCACGTAAAGCTTGACCGGGCGGATTTCGTAGACCGCTGAGGGATTGACCTGGCGCAGCGTTCGCGCCGCCGCGATCGCCTCCTCTTCCGTGTCGTACTCGACGAGGTGGAAGCCCAGAAGCTGCTCCTTGGTCTCGGCAAATGGGCCGTCCAGCACGACCCCCGCGCCGGGGCCGCGCAAGGTGCGGGCCTTTCGGGTCTCATCCAGGCGGGCGGCCGGGCCAAAATGCCCGCTTGCCCGGAGGGGAGCCTGAACCTCGATGACCTTTGCCACGACCGCGGCGTCCTTCTCGGGCGTCCAGGACAAGATCTCGTCTTCCACGTGATAGGCCAGGATGGCGTAAAGCATCGTCACCTCGTTGATTTTCGCTGCGCGCGTCCAAAGGACGTATCACCACCGTCGCAGCCGACAATGGGGCTGCGGAAAATATTGCGTCGCGGGGTGCGGCGACGAAACCTTCCCGAAACCCGATTGCGGCCGAAAGGTGTGAACGCCGCGCGAAATCGGCGCGACTGATTGCCACCAAGAGCACTTCGGAGGCGGTCATGTCGACCATCAAGATCATCTGCGACGCGCGTCGGACGGGAAAGTCGGAGCTTGCGGATCTGCACGACCAGAGCGGCCACCATCGCTATTACGGCAGCTCGGCCGAGAGCGGCGGCGAGCGCATCGTTGAAAGCCGGCGCGGCAAGCGCCCGCGCGCAATAAACGTTTGCGGCTTCTAGGCCCAATGCTTGCGAAACAGCCTGCGACCATGAACGTCGTGCAGATATCGATCGCCGCGATGCCGTTCCTGCTCTCGCTCGCGAGCAGGTCCGGCAAGGCGATGGCGCCAAGCCTGCTGGCGGGCATCTTCACCGTGCTTCTCGGCAGCGAGCCGCCGTGGGCGGCCATGGCCTGGTGCGTCGGGCTGTTGATCGCGGCGGTTGCGGTGCGGGAGCGGACTCGCACGACCTAACCGCGTGTCACATCCCGCTCAGCACCTGCTTGATCAGGGTTTCCCGCAACCGGGCGATTTCGCCGCTCGCCTCCATCTGCTCGATCATCCTTCCGACCTTCGGCACGAGATCGCGATGCCGTTCATGCAGATGGTGGTAGATGCTGATGCGCTCGAGGGGTGGTGAGAGCGGGTGGATCCTGGCCTGGAGATTGAGTTTCCTCACCGCAGCCAACCCGCTGAAGAGGTCGGTGACCATCACGTCGATGCGGTCGGCGTCGAGCATCTTGACCATGTTGTCGAGGCTTGTCGTCGCCGTGACCCGGGTCATGCCGCGCGTACCGGCTTCCGACGAGCCGACGCCGCGTACGATGCCGATGCTGTAGTCCCTAATTGAATTCCAGCCGGCGACGTCGAACTGCAGTTTCGTGGTGAAGACAGTAGGCTCGATGTAATTGATCGCAGGTGTCACCTGGATCAGCGTCGGATAGTCGCGAGAGAGCGTTCCAATCCGCTGGACCTCGCCGTCGACCTCGCCGGTGCTCGACAGCGCGAGCGCGCGCTTGCCGGGCACATCCTCGAATTCGAGCTTGATGTTCAGCCGGGCATAGACCGCGCGGAGCATCTCGCCGCCGACATATTGATCGGGGATATCGGCGATGCGCGCCAGCCTGATGACCTCTTGCGCCTGCGACGGGCCTGCCGCGAGCAGCAACAGGCAGACCACGACTATCCGCCTCATGACGCATCTCCCTGGCCATGCCTCTTGGGCGTGCCCTGCTACCATCGGATTCCGGTGCCGCGATCTACCGGAGATGGCGGCTGCGCCGGTCCGCAACGTTGAGAGCGCGTTCCCGCTGTATGGCGGCTCCGGACTTTCACCGATGTCATTCTAGCACGCGAGGTGGTAGTTTGCCTGGGAATCCTGCTGCTGGGCGCAAGATATGACCCCGTCGAGCTCAAGCCGCCCAAGGGCCAACAGGATCATCGGCCGACAAGATCGCCACGTGTATCGCGTGCTGAGGCAGCGCCTCAACCGTTCACCTGCTCGCGGCTGCGATCGGTAAGCTGAGCAGGTGCCGCCATTTTCGAGGACATGGTGCATGGGCGACGCAGGTGACGATGATATCAAGCGTGGCCGTGCCATTGCGCCGGCGGCTGCGAAGCAGGATTTGACCGGCATCGGCGCCCCGCTCGCGCCTCCGATGTTCGCGGCGCTCCTGTCGCGGATCTTCAACTGGTTGCGCAGCGGCGTCGGGCCTCGGCTGCTTGCCGCCGTGCTGCTGTTCTCATCGGTCGTGACGCTGACCCTGACCGCGCTCCAGCTCTATCTGGATTACAATCGTGAGGTCGGACTGATTGAGACGCGGCTCGACGAGATCGGCCGCAGCACTACGGGCAGCCTCGGAGAGAGCCTGTGGAATCTCGACCAGAACCAGCTCAAGCTCCAGCTCGATGGCATTCTGCGGCTGCCTGACATCCGTGCGGCGGAAGTCCGCGAGATCGCCGATCGGCCAAATCCGATCCGTGTCGAAGTCGGCGAGCGAAACACCCGTTCGATCATGACCCGGGAATTTCCGCTGACCACCGTGTTGCAGGGGACCTCGCGCGCCATCGGCACGCTCCGGGTCGAGGCGACGCTGACCGACGTCTATCAGCAATTGCTGAACAGGGCCCTGGTCATTCTGGCAAGCCAGGCGGCAAAGACGTTCCTCGTCTCGTTGTTCATCATCTACATGTTTCATCTGCTGGTGACCCGGCATCTCGTCGCCATCGCTGAATACGTCGGCAAGTACAGCCTCGGACGGCCGCCGCCGCCGCTGCGCCTGGAGCGCCGGTCGCCTGACGATGCCGACGAGCTGGACAAGGTCGTCGTTGCTTTCAACGCCATGTGCGCCAACCTCGAACATGCCTATGGCGAGCTGCGCGAGGCCAATGGGAATCTCGAGCGTGACCTGAAGATCCGGCAGCGCGCCGAGGAGAACGCCCGCGCGAGCGAGCAGCGCTTCCGTGACTATGCCGAGACCGCATCCGACTGGTTCTGGGAGACCGGTCCGGATCACGTGTTCACCTATATTTCAGATCGGGCCGGTGCTTTCGGCATGGACCCCAAGGCGCTGATCGGCAGGCGCCGTTCAGACGCCGCCTTCGACCACGATGCCGAGCCGCAGAAATGGCGCAGTCACTGGGCCACGCTGGATCGCCACGAGCCGTTCCGGAAGTTCGAGTATCGCGGCCGCGATGCGGCTGGCCGCGCGCACCATTTCAGCGTTAACGGCCAGCCGGTGTTCAGCGCCGACGGACGCTTCATGGGGTATCGTGGTTCGGCTACTGATGTGACCGAGCAGCACGAGACGGAGGAGCGGCTTCGCCAGTCGCAGAAGATGGATGCGATCGGTCAGCTCACCGGTGGCGTCGCGCATGACTTCAACAATGTGCTCACTGTCATCACCGGCACCATCGAGATCATCCGGGAGGGACTGGCGGACAAGCCCGACCTCGCCGCGATCGCCCAGCTCATCGACGATGCGGCGGCGCGAGGCGCGGAGATCACCTCGCAGCTCTTGACCTTTGCGCGTCGCCACCCGCTGGAACCGCGCGAGATCGACGTCAACGGCCTCGTGCTCGAGACGGCGAAGCTGTTGAAGCCGATCCTGGGCGGAAACGTCGAAATCGTGACCCGCCTCGCGGACGACGCCTGGCCGGCGATGGCCGATCCGTCGCAGCTGTCGTCGGCGATCATCAATCTCGCCGTCAATGCGCGCGATGCGATGCCTGGCGGCGGCACGCTGACGCTCGAGACCGCAAACCGCGAATTCGATGGCGCGGATGGTGCCGGTGACGGCGACGCCACGCGCGGCGCCTTCATCATGGTCGCGGTGGCGGACACCGGCCATGGCATCCCCGCCGACATCCGCGACCGCGTGTTCGAGCCGTTCTTTACCACCAAAGGGGTCGGTCGCGGCACCGGGCTCGGCCTCAGCATGGTCTACGGCTTCGCCAAGCAGAGCGGCGGCAGCGTTGCGATCGAGAGTGAGGAAGGCCGCGGCACCGTGATTCGGCTGCTTCTGCCGCGATCTGCGGGCGGAGCGCAGGCGAGGGCCGGGTCGCTGCAGGCGCCCGCGGCGGCACGCGGGCACGAGACGATTCTCGTCGTCGAGGACGATCCGCTGGTGCAGGGCTATGTCATCGCCCAGCTCGGCAGCCTCGGCTATCGCACCCTCGCAGCCGGCGACGGCGCAACCGCGCTTGCGCTGGTTCAGCAGGGCGCCCAATTCGATCTGCTGTTCACCGACATCATCATGCCCGGCGGCATGAACGGGCAGGAACTGGCCGAGGCCGTGCGCCGCCTCCGCCCGGGGATGAGGGTGCTCTATACGTCCGGCTATACCGACAACGCCCTCGACCACGATGGTCATCTCGGTCCCGGCGTTGCGTTGCTGAGGAAGCCGTACCGGAAGGCGGACCTGTCATCGAGGATCCGCGAGGTGCTCGCCGGCGAGCCGCTCGCCTGAGCAGCCGGCGCGCGATGCCAACGAAAAAGGCGCGGCGGGGGAAGGCCCCCGTCGCGCCCGATTTCTTGCTCGCTGGTCCAGGGCTGAGAGCGCCCCGATGCCAAGCCTCTATTCAAGGCTTAGCGGGCGATCCCAGCGAGGTGACAGCGCTTGGTAAAAGACACTGGATCACCTCCTTTCGTTGGTTGCGGAAGATTTCAATATAGGCGGCAATTCCGCCATTGTTAAGGGGAGGCGGGTCCGGAGGACCCAGCGGCTGTTCGCAAGGCCGGGAAGGCGCTGGAAGCCCCATCTGGGCAGTTGATCTTGGGCAGTTGAGACCGCCGCCCGGCCGTGTTAGGGAGCCCCTGTCGCGGGTGTAGCTCAATGGTAGAGCAGCAGCCTTCCAAGCTGAATACGAGGGTTCGATTCCCTTCACCCGCTCCAATTATTTCAATAACTTAGCGCGTTAAGGCCTTTCCGTTCTGACAAGCCGCGCATTCTCATTCTGACAAACGTTCACTTTCCTTTCGCTTGTTTTGCACGGCGCTTGATGGGTTTCATTGCGCATCTTGCTTTGCCTGATCGTCGTCGTGCAGATAGTGCGCCATAGCTGCCGTCGACGACCACTGACCCTTCTTCATTAGCTGCGTTTCCGTTAGCCCGGATGTGCTTTGCTTCGGTCGTGCCGCGGTGGCGGCCGAAAGAGGTAAAAGTTAGCTCGGGCCGTAAACCTGCAGCCAAGATAATCCTCTTCGTGATGCGTTGGACTTGAGTCAGCGTCTCGCCCTTGCCAAACTAGGGTAGACTGCTCCCATCACGTCGCAACATCAGACCTCCTGTCGGACGCAGCTCCTTGATCGCGTCGAGCTCTGCCATTAGCAGCGGGTAAAGTGCCTTCCCCTTGGCGTTGAATAGGGGGTCCCCAGATCCAGTGCTGGTCTTGTAGTTGATGACGTAGACGTGGCTCGGGGGGCGGTAGTGATCAGCCGTGGAACGAATGAAAATGTGGGCCTCGCGTTGAAGCAACTCCCAGCCGATCAGTGCACTGGTGGCAAGCGACGGATAACCCATTTCGATCGCTTTCGTCCGGAAAGCTGCAAGCTCCGCAAAGGTCGCGTGCGACGTTTCGCGCGAACTGGACTGCAGGCCCATCTTTTCGAAGGGATTCCGAGGCGGGAGCAAGCCCGGATGTGCTCGGGAAATGGCGTTCCATGCGCTACGTGCGGTCTTCATCGCGTGATTGACCGTCGTACGGCGTTCGACCTTTTCGCCTTTCACTTCTTTGAAGAGCAGTCTTTCGAAGAGCTGATCGACGAAAGCGGTGTCAATACTTGCGACCCGGCGCGTCCCCAGTCGTCGGCCATCTTGCAAGATGTACTCACCGATTATTTTGATGCCAGTCTCATGAACCCGGCACTGACCGGGGCTCAAAGGCTGAAGTCGCTTAGCTGTCTTCTGGGGACCACGTTTGACGGTAGAGATGAACATCCAATCTACCGTGCCGATGACCACGCCAATGCCAATCGGATTTTGCGTCCTCGCCGCCCATGCGCCAGCTATCTGAAGCTCGACCTGAACAGCACATCCTGCAAGAACTCATCCTGCAGGATGCGGTGTACATACTGCCAGCAAGAGATGTTAGCGGCAGACGTAGCTGCCGTTAACCAGAACGCGGACACAGGCGGTGCCCACCGCAGCCGCACCAACTGCCGCGCCGCCTACGACCGCACGCCTGGTGGTGCGCCGTGCAACGCCGGCCACTGACACGGGTGTCAAGGGGCGTCCGACCCGTGCTTCTGCCCGGCCTAGCGAGAGCGACAGGCCTTCGTCGGCCGACCAGTCGATTGAGCCGGACACTCCGAGGGCGATCACGGCACCTGCGAGTGATAATTTTGTGAGCATGCCACGCTTCATGATGGTCTCCGTCCTGTGAGGGTGAATTTGGATCGCTCCATGGTTTGCTGCTCGGACCATTGATCAAGGTCAAGGAATCGCAAGAAAACGGTGCAGCTGGTAAGCGCGGGCGACACGCGAAGACGCTTCCAGCAGAATGGGGGCGGGAGCGAGCTTCTCCGACTCTTTACTTCTGCACGCAGAGCGGTCTCAGCGTCTCGTCGCTGCTGCGCGCTTTCGCGTATTCCATCAATGCCATCCGGGCTACCTCGCAACGCTCTGCGCTTGAAAACTCTTGTGTCGATATGACGGCGCCATTCGCGACGCCAAGCCAGCTGATGACGACCAGAACATAGGTCATGGTATCCTCCCCCTAGGCGTCGATCTCCTGAGCGCAGATTGGCGCGAGAGGCGGCGGCTCAATGAGCGCCGCCCATCGCGCCATCATCAAGCTCTATTGGCACACATACATGATGCCATCACCGCCCTTCACCAACGAGCCTGGGACGCATCCGGTGCAATTGCGCGCCGCATAGTCGGCCAGCCGCTATAGCCGTAACTCCACGATCCGCCGAAGTAATAGGCTCGCACCGCGTACCAGGGCAAACCGTCATTCGTGTGGTAGTGACCGCGATAATAAGGAGTGACGTACAATCGGGCGGCCGCTTGGGCGTTGTCGAGTCGCAGCGAGATCCCGCCTCGGTCGGTCAAGCCAATGAACAGCGTCGTGCCGCATACGAGCGCGGCGACGGCAACGGCAATCTTCCTTGCGCTTATCGACTTCATGGACGTTCTCAAAAAATGAACTTCAACGCCACAACAGGGCGGCGATTTGCGTTAGATCAAGGGAATCAAACAAATCGAATCTGCTTCTCCTTCGAATTCGCCGGGTCGGTTCGGATCAAATAATGCGAATCTGGAGGATAGCGCTCCAGCTCGACAAGTGCGGCCCGCCATCGGAAAGCTCGCTGTCACGGTGGCAGCGCCGGCTCTCTCTGCACTGGAGCCAAGTATGCAATTGTGCGAGTGCTTTTCGCCAGAATGCTTCAGGCAGTCGGGGACGAGCTCGGAGACGGCATCGCGGTTCGGGATCTGCTCTTCATCATCTCTGCCGATCGGTTCGTAGGATCCTGTTGCGCAGCGACCAATTTGCTGAACGCAAAGAAGAATCTGGCGACGATACCCTCGTCCGATCCGCGCTCATCACGAAGCGCCTCTGCCGCCATAAGCGACCAGCTTCTTGCCTCAGCCATCCAGACGGTGCGGTTTGCCGCATCCTCCCTTGCGAGCTGCCGACAAAGTGCTGCGCGCGAACTCAGCTCGAATTGACTCATCATCGTCCCTCCCTGCCAGAAGCTCGATGTACGCGGTGAGAACTCTGCGTTGCGTGCCACATCTCTGCAATTGACCTTCCGGTCATTGTACCAAGGGGCATGTCACAGCCACTGACCAAGCCGCGCGATACTACGCGAGGCGGTGTTGCGAAAATTCAGTTTGTTGATCTGGCTCAAGCGACGCCGCATTCGAACGCGGTGAACATTAGCCTGCTGCAGCGTGCGTGCGCTTACCAGTGAAGCGCCACCGATGCATCAGCAAGTGCTTCACCAGGGGCGCGCCGCGGCGGAAGCAACGGCGGCTCGATTTAGGCAGCCATGCCCATGCAGGTCGCATTTCTTCGCCAATCCTGCCGCCGTGGCCCGTTGCTTGCCAGACGAAGGTCTGCGGCGGCAATGGCGCCGACAATGCCCATCTCGCGATATCTGGTCTGTGTCGGCGGTGCGTTGCTCGCGATGCTCTTCGTTGTGGACGCCCTGGTGCCGGATCGGCCTGCCATCCACGGTGGAGCTGCGCGCTCCGCGACCATCCGCATCCATTCCGATTGGAAATTGCCCGAGCGGGTCGTTCTCGACACTAGCCTGCCGACGATTGTCGCAACCGACATCGCCAAGGTCGAGCCTGGTGCCCTGCCGGGCGCCGACTTCTCACAGAGGCGCGCTCGCGAGGCCTTTGCTCAGCTAGGAGCAGCCGATGCCGAACGACCGCCGGCGCGTCCGTCGACAAAGGCTGATGTGAAGCCGCAGCGTCAAAACAAAATTGCGAGGAGGCACATCGAAAGAAATATCCGGCTCGTCGCGCGGCCGCCGCAGTACGGCTGGTTTGGCAACCAGATTTGGTGAGCGTCTCCGATCGTCGCATCTTCGGAGGGGGCGCCCGCCATCGACGCTATCAACGAGTGCACGTCGAGGCATGGCCCAATCAAACGTGCTTCAAGATCGGGAGTAACTGTCATGAGTGAAACGTTAAGGTCTGACGGAATCGATCGTCGCGGGGCTTTTTCATTGCTCGGATGGGCCGCTGTATTCGGATTGGCGGCATCCGGCACGGTGCTGTTAGGAACAGAATTGTCGGCGCAGACGATCGGCATGGAGCGACGCCAGGAGAGGCGGGGAGCCCGCCACGAACGGCGTCAGGAACGGCGCACGGGCCGGACTGAACGCCGCCAGGAAAGGCGTACAGGGCGCACGGAGCGCCGTGAAGAGCGGCGCAACTAGGACGCCGACATGATCTCACCGATTATCGTTGGCCGGCAGATGTCTGCTTGATCGCGATCCGGAAGCTGGCGGATGCCGCAGACCTGGTACGTCACATTCGAGGTGCACAAGCGTGGGACCTTGCCGAAGCGGCGAAGTCCACGGGAGACACGCACATTCGAGAGCGAAGCCGAGGCGCGGGCTTTCGCGCGAGAGAAGTTCAATGAGGGATTGATCGTGTTTGCAGGCACGCTCAATCCCTTTTTGCCGCGACGGCTGATTCCCTCGAGCGACATTCCGTCCTGGATAGAGCAAGACCGAAGCGACGAGGTTGCCGGCCACGATGCCAAGCGCGATCCGGAGAAATAGGCAGCATGTCTTGGTGCTCATGCCGATGTCGAGTTCGAAATGTCTTGAGTGTTGCCATTATGGCACGTGGAGTTTGTGCCCTCGCCCGTAGAGTTTCAGCTGGAAGTTGGGGGATGATTGCAGTGCAACAAGCCGCCGTTCGAACAATTAAAAGCGGCCGGCAAGGAGAGAGCATGATGAAAAGACTTCTACTAGCAACCGTTGCTCTGGTGGCGCTGTGCACGGCGGGTACCGCCATGGCTGCCGATATGGCCGTAAAGGCGCCGCCACCGGCACCGATCATTCCGATCTACAATTGGACGGGGTTCTACATCGGCGGCAATGGTGGCTGGGCACAGAACCACAACTGCGTCGATTTCCTTGACGCGGCTGGCGTCGCCTTCGCTTCCGGCTGCCGCGACCGATCGGGTGGCGTTATCGGTGGGCAGCTCGGTTATCGCTGGCAAGCCAGCCAATGGGTGTTTGGTCTGGAAGCTCAGGGCGACTGGGCGGATCTGAGCAATCAGCGCGTCAGCCTGCTCGATCCGACGCTCTCTACGCGTACCAAGACGAGTGCCATCGGCCTCTTCACCGGCCAGATCGGCTACGCCTGGAACGCGTCATTATTCTACGTGAAGGGCGGCGCTGCGGTGACCGACAATCGCCTGAGCGTGCTTGATACGCCTTCCGGAGTCGAGCTCGCGGCGCAAAGCGCAACCCGCTGGGGCGGTGTCATCGGTGTCGGATTCGAGTATGGCTTCACCCCGAACTGGTCGGTGGGTCTCGAATACGACCATCTGTTCATGGGGCATCGGAATAATTCGTTCACGGTCGCCGATCCGCGCCTTGCCGCTTTTGTAAATGACCGGATCACCCAGGACGTGGATATGCTCACCGTGCGCTTCAACTACCGCTTCGGAGGGGCCAACCCGGTCGTCGCGAGGTACTGAACTCTCCCGGTTTGATGTCTTCAGGGGGCCGGCAGTCATGCCGGCCCTCATTTTTGCGGTCTCATCGTGCAAGCCAGTCAGCGTCTGCCGGCGCGATCGACCGGACCGCCGCGGTTGGTCGGAGTGCCGGACCGCACTGCTTCTCGTGCGGCAGCGCGCGCGACGGGATGCACTCCCAGGACGACGCCCGGTCTTGCGACGCAATGCGCGGGCTAGTCCACATATTGGCAGTATACGGCCGCGTTGGCGCTCTCAGGGCCCGCGAAGACGAGCCCGGGCACCAAGAGCGCGTTCTCAGGAAAAATCCGAGGCAGATCTACCAGCCGGAATAGTAGCTCCGCCGCGCATAGTAGCCGCCATAGCTACCGTAGGCGTCGTAGGCACTGGGCGGACAATATTCATAGCCGTATCCTCCGCCGTAAGAGGAGTATCCCCCGCCGTAGGATGGATATGCACCATAGTAGCCGGAACTTGCGATCGCGCCGCCGACCACAGCGCCCGCGACCACTGCACCGGAGCCCCAGCCGCGGTAGCCTCTATATCCGTAACCTCTGTAGCCATATCCGACGCCCCGATATCCCAAACCGCGATAGCCCAATCCCGCTCCGCGGTAGCCTCCGCCCCATCCGCCGCGATAACCCCAGCCTCCGTAGCGCACCTTCACCAGGTCACTATCGAGCGTGGCTCTCATGGGGCCGACATTGGTCGGCAAGGGCGCTGCTTCGCTTCCGGCTACAGAAATCATGGTGGTCGCGACAGTAAGAATTGCTGCAAATGCTCCTTTGATGAACCTCATCATATCCTCCACTGGTTTAAATCTCGACTGACCGGCGAGAGAAGAATTCCGTCACGCCGGCGGCACGACCGTGCACATGAAATGTTTGCGGTCGTTACCGGCTTGGCCTTGATTTGAATCAACGAGCGAGCTTGGAGGCCGTGAGCGGCTCCGGCCGGTCGCGGGTCCGCTTGCCCGAGGCGCGGCACCAGATGGATCGTCCTTAGGTCGCAGAGCGCGGCGGGCTTGAAGAACCTGCGAATATCGCGAACATTAATCGCAACGGCTTGATCTGCATCGTCGACAATACCAAAGCGGAGAGACCTGATGATCACAGTTCCGGAACTGGTGTCGCAAGCTCTGGGCGCGTTTCTGACGATGGAAACCAAGGACCGGTTCGGTGCCTCCCATGCCGGTCTGACCGAACTGCTTCCGTTCGCGGCCAAGCTCACCATGGAGTGCATCGGCAACAGCGATGCTCTCTATCACAACATCGAGCATACGTTGCTCGTGACCCTTGCCGGGCACGATATCCTGACGGGGCGCGCGCTGCTCCGGCCCACCACGGCAAACGACTATGCGAATTTCATTCTGGCGTGCCTTGCCCACGACATAGGATACGTCCGCGGCGTCGTTCAGGGCGATGAGGACAATCTGTTCATTGCGGACGTGACCGGCAAAACGGTTCGTCTGCCGCGAGGATCGTCTGATGCAGCTCTCGCGCCATACCATGTCGATCGCTCGAAGCTGTTCGTGCTGGAACGGCTGGATTCCGTCGAGCAGGTGGATGCTGACCGGGTCTCTCGGGCGATCGAATACACCCGGTTTCCTTACACGATGTCTTCGAATGACAGCCTCATTGAAGAGGAGGGATTGCTGTTACGGGCCGCCGATCTCATCGGTCAGCTCGGCGATCCCAACTATCTGAAGAAGTCCAACGCGCTGTTCTACGAATTCGAGGAGATCGGTCTCAACAAGACCTTGGGCTACGCGACACCGGCGGATATCGTTTACAAATATCCACAATTCTATTGGAGTAACGTAGCTCCCCAGATCCAGCCGGCGATACGTTATCTCAACGTGACGTCCCGAGGCCGGCAATGGATCGCGAGTCTCTACGGCAACGTATTTCGGGCCGAGCGCGAGCTGACTCTGTCCGGACCACAGCCCTAGACCGGACCGCAGCCCTAGAAGAGGCTCGACGCTTGATCTGGATCAAGCGTGCGGCGTGAGAGCAGGGGCTAGTTCGCCTCAGCATGCGCGGCATGACTGAAGGCGCGTCCGTGAAAACACTCCGTCAGATATTCCCCGGAGACGAGATCATCCAGCTTCTGATCCGGCTCGGATTGCTGGGGCTGCTGCTCGTCTGGGCGCTCCTCCTGGTCCGTCCATTCATCCCCATATTGGCCTGGAGTGTCGTGCTTGCTGCTGCGCTGAACCCGGTGTTTCGGCGCCTCAGCGACATTCTCGGTGGGCGGCCGAAGCTTGCGGCGACGATCCTCACGCTCGTCAACCTGGCTGTGGTGATCGGACCGGCGACCTGGCTGGGCATGGGCGCGGTCGACGGGATCACGGATCTCGCCGCCCAGGTGACGGCTGGTGAATTGCATGTGCCTTCGCCCCCGCAGTCGCTCAAGGAGTGGCCACTCATCGGGCCTCAGCTCTTCGATCTCTGGGATCAGGCGACGACCAACCTCCGGTCGCTCTTGCGCGCGGTCGTGCCCTATTTGAAGCCATTCGCGACCACCTTGCTTGGGTTTGCCGGCAATGCCGGTGTGGGAACGGTCAAGTTTCTGCTGTCGGTGGCGGTGGCCGGCGTGCTGTTTCCGTATGGACCTCAACTCGTGGCCGCAGGGCGCAGCTTTCTGTCGCGCATCGTGCCGGACCAAAGCGAGCATTTTCTGGACTTGGCGGGAGCCACGATCCGTGCGGTGGCTCAAGGCGTGATCGGCGTTGCTATCATCCAGGCCTTGTTGGCGGGAATAGGTTTCAAGCTCGCCGGCATCGCCAGCGCAGGCCTTCTTGCCTTTGTGGTGCTGTTGCTGTCGATCGTGCAGATCGGCGGGACCATCGTCATCCTGCCGGTCATCATCTGGATCTGGACCGACAAGGAATTTCCGATCGCGCTCCTGCTGACGGTGTTTCTCGTGATCGTGTCGGTGCTCGACAATATCCTGAAACCGCTCGTCATGGGGCGCGGCCTGACCACGCCGGCGCTGGTCATCCTGATCGGAGTGATCGGCGGAACTCTCTTCCATGGAATTATCGGCCTCTTCATCGGACCGATCATTCTGTCTGTCGTCTGGGAATTGACAGTCGCCTGGATCCGCGCTGAACGGGCTGCGCCCGCACAGCTGGCAATCGAGCGTTGACCTCCATGAGCTCGATGGAAGCTCTCGGCTGAAGATACGACGACGGTCGGAGATGGTGGTGGAAATGCCTGGCTCGCCCGCTGACGTTGCTCTGACCGCCGGAGTCGATGCCGGGCGTCGGCATGCTGCAACATTTGCGGTGTGAGTGCCATGGACACCATTCTTGTCATCAATGCCGGCTCCTCTGATCTCCGATTCCAGATCTACTCTGTCGAAGGAGACGGCAGGCTACGGCAACGGCTCAAGGGGCAAATGGAGGGCATCGGGCGCTGTCCGCGCCTGCGGGCGAGCAAGGCTGGCGGTGGTCCGCTCGCCAATCGCGCTTACCTAGTCGAAGCAGTGCCGGATGTTGCGGCTGCGATGGACATCACCAGCACCTGGTTGCGGGACGAGCTTCATATAAATCCGATTGCAGTCGGGCACCGCGTCATTCACGGTTGTACAGAGCATGACCGGCCGGTCCTCATCGATCACGAAGTCCTGGCGTGCCTGGAGCGGTTGACCGCGTTGGCGCCGTTTGACCTCCCGCACAATCTGGCGCCAATCCGTTCGATCCTGGCAAATTTCCTGGCGCTCCCGCAGGTCGCCTGCTTCGACACCGCATTTCACCGAACGCGTGCCGCGGTCGCCGACGGTTGTGCCATTCCCCGTCAGCTCTATGCCGAGGGCGTACGACGCTACGGCTCTCATGGTCTCACTTACGAATATATTGCGAAGGCCTTGCCCAGGATTGCGCCGGAAATCGCGATGAGACGGGTGATAGTCGCGCATCTCGGGAGCGAGGCATCGATGTGCGCTCTCAGCGGTGGACTGAGCGTAGAGAGCACAATGGCCTTCACCGCGCTCGACGGATTGCCGATGGGAGTGCGAGCGGGGCAAATCGATCCGAAAGTCGCTGTCCGCGGTGATATGCGTCAGCTCGAAGCAAGCAAGGACGCGAGCGCGAAGTTCGCCATCGATCATTTCGTTTATCGAATCGGTCTCAACGCGGGCATGCTCGCAGCTGCGTTGCAGGGCCTTGACGCGTTCGTCTTCACGGCAGAGGTCGGCGACAACTCCGCATTGCTCCGTTCGCGCGTGGCGGAGCAGCTCGCATGGCTCGGTGTCAAGCTCGATGCAAAAGAGAACGCACTGCAATCGCGGCTGATATCGTCTCCAGCGAGCCGCATCCCGGTCTACGTCGTGCCCTCCGACGAGGATATCATGATCGCCAGGCACACGCTGGCACTGCTGATGAACCGTAGCCCGGGAGCGCCAAGCTGAGCGTCATGATCGGGCTCCCTGGTGGCCGGGGTGTGCGCAATGCGCGTGCACGCCCGCGGCACGTTGATCTGCATCAAACGCCCGCATCGTACCGCGGGCCGGATGGCAGTGCTGACCAATCAAACCGCACCAGCCCGGGAGCTCGCGATGGCCGTCCAATTTCTGCTCGGCACTTTCATCAGCGTGATCAACATCATGATTCATGCGCTGGTGACCGTCGCAGCGATCGACATCGCCCGCAGAGCGGGATTGAAGCATACAATGCGGCCCCGATCTCACCTGATGGCGGTAATGGTCGCGATAGCTGTCATTTTGATGGTTGCACACACGGTCGAGGTTCTTGTCTGGGCGCTGGCTTACGCTCTGGTTGGTGCGGCGCCCGAGGGGAGCGAGTTGCTGTATTTCACCTTCGTAAACTACACCACGCTGGGCTACGGCGATGTCACGCCAGTGCAGGGTTGGCGGCTGACGGGGCCAATGACTGCCATGAACGGCATTCTGATGTTCGGCTGGTCGACTGCGGTCCTGTTCGAGGTGTTGCGCAAGACCCTTGAACATCTCGCGGCAATCGCGGCGCCCGGCTTCAATTCTGGAGATCATCAAGAGCTGCGAGCTGATGCCGGTCCAGGAGCATGATCTGCCGCTGGGTATTGCCGATGAAGCCGAGGATGCCGAGGTCGTGAAGGCGGGACAGGGCGCGGGATACGGTCTCCAGGGTCAATCCGAGGTAGTCCGCGATGTCGCGCCGCGACATTGGCAGGGCTATGATTCCTGCGGCGGTTAGTCGCGTATCCATCTCGAGCAGGAAGGCCGCCACCCGCTCCAGTGAAGTCTTGCGGCCGAGCAGCAGCATGTGGTCTTCCGCATGCTGAAGGTTGTTGGTGGTCATGCTGAGCAGGTTTCGGGCAACCATGGCATCGCCTTCTGCGACGAGTTCGAGGCTCTGCCGCTTGACCAGACGCACGGTCGTGTCGACGATCGCTTCCGTTGTGAATCTATGCTCGCTGCCGTTTTCGAGCCCGAAGATGTCGCCAACCAGGTGGAAGGCGCCGATCTGACGGCGCCCGTCTGAGAGGAGCTTGTAGCTTCGCACGGCGCCTGATTTGACCTGGTAGACGTATTCGGCGGGCTCTTTCTCGCCGTAGATTTCGGCGCCTTTTTTATAGGTAAATTCGTTTAAACTGATGATCGGATTTGAACTGGTATTGAGGCCAAGCTCGCGGAGTGAATGATGCCGCGAGGACGCGTCGGCAGCGTTGCGAACCAGCATGGTCAACTCCCGAACTGGTGCTGACGCGACAACCGCGAGCAGCTTATTTCCATCACCGGGAATACGGAGCCGCCGATAGTCACCCTTCCCGCGAAGGTTGTTTAAGCCAAAAGCAGGCTTTGCAGCCATTGTCTGTAGGTGCATTGTACCAAAGTACAGGCACGGCGATGGTGCGCCGGATGAGAAATCTGTCAGAACATCTGTCGGATTGAGCGGCATCGACTTGCGTCGTGCATTCCACTGGGGTTGTACCACCGCGGCTGGCTGCTATCGTTGATGTTAACCGCGAGGTGCGAGGCGCCTTGAATTGCTTGTAAGTCTTGCGCGAGCAGTTTGGCGTTCTGCTGGCAAGAATAGGTCGGGAGGAGAAAATTGCCTGGCTTCGTCTATGTGGTCGACGACGACCTATCGTTTCGGGTGGCGATCCAGCGTCGGCTCAAGCTCGCCGGCTACGAGGTTGTGACCTACGCATCGGCGCAGCAACTGCTCGAGGATCCTCCGGGCTCGGAACATCCGGGCTGCATCCTGCTCGACGTCCAGATCCCGGGCCTGAGCGGTCCGGAGTTGCAAGCGTGCCTCGCCGAACGACCCTCGCCGTTGCCGATCATATTCCTGACGGGGCATGCCGATACCGCAACGACTGTTCGCGCGATCAAGGCCGGCGCGGAAGATTTTCTGACCAAACCAGTATCTTCGGAACAATTGATCGGTGCGATCGAGCGCGCACTGGCGCGACAAGAGGTGGTGCGCGGCCAACAGAGCCAACTGGAGTCGTTTCGTTCTCGTTTGACGTCTCTGACGCGACGCGAGCGGCAGGTCTTCGACCTCATCGTGCGCGGGAAGATCAACAAGCAGATCGCCTACGAGCTTGGAACCACGGAGCGCACCGTAAAGGCGCATCGGCACCAGGTGATGACAAAGATGCAGGTGCCGTCGTTGGCCGAGCTGGTCTCCGTCGCAGAGCGGCTCGGACTTCTGAGCTCGCAGCCGGCGTGAACCGTCGGACTGTTTGCGGCGGCTAGCGCCAATCTCGGGATGAGACCTGTACGATAGGACAATATGGAATGTTATTGACAGATTCTGGCCACGACTGCCTAGTTGGCTCCTGGATTTGCGCAGGAACATTTGCGGC
Organism: Bradyrhizobium sp. CAR08; assembly: GCF_052871955.1. Classification (NCBI taxonomy): domain Bacteria; kingdom Pseudomonadati; phylum Pseudomonadota; class Alphaproteobacteria; order Hyphomicrobiales; family Nitrobacteraceae; genus Bradyrhizobium; species Bradyrhizobium sp. CAR08. Next base: position 416,340 of record NZ_JBIXJX010000004.1, on the reverse strand, counting down.
GCGTCGTCGTTGCGAGGCGAGTGCAGAGTCTCCGATGAGAAAGCTGACCCGTTGTTTGCACGCAGGTCAATATACGTCGTGGATGACGATTCATCGATGCGGCGAAGCATGGAGCGGTTGCTGCGGAACCACGGCTTTACCGCAGTTGTTTTCGCCTCCGCCGCTGCATTGCTTCGTCATGGCCGTCTCGAAGACGCGGGCTGCCTCGTGCTGGACATCAATCTGAACGGCGAGTCCGGTATCGCTCTGCGGCGGAAGCTGGCAAATGATGGCGCTACGGTGCCTGTCATCTACATCACGGGCAACGACAGCCAGGCAAACCAGGTAGCCGCGATCGAGTCCGGCTGTGCGGCCTATTTGAGCAAGCCCTTCGCGGCCAGCGAGCTGATCGCAACGGTTGAACGCGCCTGCGCCAAGAGCGCCTGAGTGGCTCTCACCTGCTCACTCCTCGATGTCCTGCTCCAGGATCTGTGCGGGCGCGCCCTTGTGAGCCGAGCCGAACTGTGCCAGCGGCAACGATGTCGTCAGAGACAGAAGGTTGGAATCGATGAGTTCGAGCACGAGGACCTCGCCACGATCCATGCCGTCGATGAACTTGGGATCCGCGGCGTCGGCCGCAATGCAGGCATTGGTCAGGCACCAGGTGTAGGGCAATGACTGGACGTTGGCCCCATCGACCGTCAGCTTGGGGGGCCTCTGCAGATACATGCCGACGGGAACAAACACTTGCAGTCGCGCGATGGGGTCGCCGCCACGCTCGATCAGGTCCACGCGGATTGCCATCTGGCCCGTAGCAAACCGGCCCGTGATTGAGGTCCGGCACAGCGTCGGCATTCCTCCAGGCTTCACGCAAAGCTTTTTCCAGTCGCCATAGGTGATGTCCTTGGCTTCGCGCTGCCCGCGAGGTGCGATTTCGGCGGACTTTACCGCTGGAGCCGGCTTTGGCGCGGCTCCGTTCTGCGCCGAAGCTGGTCCGGCAAGGGCCACGGCGAACAATATCGAGACGTAGACGAGCGCACACCCGGACGAAAGTCTTGAAGTTGCGTCAATCATGTTCGGCCTCTGCGGCTATTTCTGCGCGTCAAGAAATCGTTCAACGAGCGGTGACCACATCGGGATCGTGTCGGGCGAGCCGATGAAGAAATGTCCTTCGCTACCGAAGGGCGGCATCAGATGATATTCGGCCCTGCCGCCGGCCCCGGTGAAGGCCTCATGCATGCGCTTCGACAGGGCAGGGCCGAAGAACGTGTCGTTCTCGATATAGAACCACAGCATTGGTACCCGCGAGGTCCGGCCGAAATCGGCAGTCGCTTCGACGAGCTTGTCTGGCGCGCAGTTGTTATTGGGTTTGCCGTCGACGCGACCGCCGCGTCCAGCTGCGAAGGTGATGATTGCCTTGACCTGCGGCGGGTTTGCGCTCGAGAGCGCAATGGAGGCCCAGCCGCCGGCGGACTGGCCGATGACGATCACGTCTCTCGGCAGAACGCGTTTCTCGGCCACCATGTAGTCGATGATCCAGAGATCGACCTGCGCCACCGCACGCCCGGCGTCGTGGAAGTTCGGATTGGTGCAGTTTCCGACCTTGGAGAAGAATGGCCCGTAGAGACCATGCTCTGGAATGTCGATCGCGGCTGCACCATAGCCGGTGCCGACTGGTGCCACCACGAGGTAGCCGCGCTTGGCAAACCACTTGGCGGCGTCGCGGAATTCCACCAGCGGGAAGAAGCTGCGATCGACAGGCTTGAGCGAAACGCCGTGGTTCATGATCGCCAGCGGGAAGGGGCCCCCGCCGACAGGCCGCGCCACATAGGCAAACATCGGCAGCGGCAGCGGCAGGGCCCAGACCTCCTCCTGGATGCGGATGTTGTCGTCGGCGCGCCCCGGAGCAAGAGAGGAGACCAGGATGCTCAACGCTGCCGCCAGGCACCATACGATTGAAGGATGGCGGTGCTTCACACAAGCCTCCTTCAACCGGCGAAAGTGCTGGCCACGATGATGGGGCCAAGCACAGTCAAAACGACGTTGCCGACAGCGTAAGGCACGGCCACGCCGAGCACGGGTGTTTGGCTCTCTGCAACTTCGCAGGCGCCGGTCACGGCGGCATCGACCGTCATGGCGCCGGCCAGCGCTCCGCAGATGATGACCGGGTTCATGCGGAGCACGCGATGGGCAAACAGGGTCGTCACGATCAGCGGCACCAGCGTGACGACCAGGCCCATGCCGACCAGCAGCATGCCGTGTGACTGGATCGCGACCCAGGCCGCGTGGCCGTTGCCGAGCCCGATCGCCGCGATGAAGCCGCCAAGGCCGAGATCGCTCAGCGTCTGCTGCGCTGCAGGCGGCATTGCGCCCATGGTCGGCCGCCGCGACCGCAGCCAGCCGCAGAAGAGCCCCGCAATCAGGGCGCCGCCACCGCCTCCCAACGTCAGAGGCACCGACCCGATCTTGACGCTCGCGAGACCGGCAAGCAGACCTACGGCAATACCTGCGGCAAGGAATGCGATGTCAGTACGATCTTCGGAGCTCAGGATCTGTCCAACCTGCGAGGCGGCGCGCTCGATGTTGCGGGTACTGCCGACCAAGGTCATGACGTCACCGACATAGACGCGGGTATCGGCGCTCAGGGGGACCTCGCGTCCCATCCGTGTCAAGGTGCGCAGGAACACGCCGCGCGCGGCGTCGCCGACGCGGTCGGCCATGTCCTTGACGGAGCGGCCGTGGAGCTTGCGATTGTCAACGAGGACGTCGACCACATTGCCTGGAAGAGCCTTCAGGATCTCGTCGGCGTCGATTTCAGTGCCAACAATCGGCTTTGCGGCGACAATGGCCGCCGTGCGACCTGCGATGACGACGTCGTCGCTCGCTTCAAGCACCGTGTCGCGATGCGGCTCGACGTCAGCTCCCCGCCGTACGATCCGCTCGATCACGCTCCGGCTGCCGATCTCGTCTTCGACGGCGCCGACGGTTCGACCGGCCGCGGCCGACACTCGATAGGCGCGCGCCTGGAATTTTCGATAATGCAGATTCTCAGTTTGTGGCGGGTTGCCGCCCGAAAGCTCCGCCTCGAGCTTTGCAGCTTCCGCTTTCAGATCGATCCCCATCAATTTCGGCGCGACGAACGGCACGTACAGGAGCGTGAGGATATAGCCGAGCACGTAGGTGACGGCGTAGCCGGCCGCGATATTGGCGTCCTGCTGCTGCAGCAACTCTTTGGACAGTCCGAGCTGGGCTAGTGCGCCAGACGCGGTACCGATGACCGACGACTGTGTCAGGGCTCCCGCAGCAAGACCGGAAGCGGTGCCGGGACCGAGCGCGAACACATGGGCAAACATGAGAACGATGACGAGGCCGGTGCCACCAAGCACGAGCGCGAGGGCGACCTGAGCCAGAGTCCGGATGCTCAGCGAGGCAAAGAACTCGGGTCCCGACCGGTAGCCGATCGTGAACACGAACAGGCTGAAGAGGATGACCCTGAGCAAGGACGGAAACGTGAAGATGCCGAGCTGCCCGATCAGAACGGCAACGATGAGCGTGCACGCGGTGGTGCCGATCGAAAAACCGCGAATCCGGACACGGCCAAGAATGGTGCCGAGCGCGACCGACAGCAGCAGAAAGATTTCCGGGGCGGCGGAGATGATCCATCTGACCGTGCTCATTGCGCGTGCCCTCCAGCGATTGCGCTAAATCTGGTTCGTTAAATCCGGCGATGCTTGATTCAGATCAACCCCTGCCGGGGTTAAGCCACTCCCTGTCGAGCCGGAGGATTTGACGTGGGGACATGAGCACGATGGATACCGCCGTTGCTTCGTCGATACGCCGCGACGAAACGGTGCGAGTCGCGCTGCTGCTGGCCTTCGCGGGCGGCTATCTCGACGCGTATACGTGGATCATCCACGGCGTGATGGCCAATGCCCAGACGGCAAATCTCGTGCTGCTGTGGGTCTATGGCTCGATCGGCGACTGGACGAAAGCGCTCCACTTCGTCCCACCGATCCTTGCGTTCGCGGTCGGTATCGTCGTCGCGTCATGGCTGCGCCGGGTAACCGGAAAGCGCGCTAGCGCGATCAGCACGCTGGTCGAAATCCTCCTACTGGTCGCTATCGCCGTCCTGCACAATCGCTTGCCGGATCTTGCGGGAACGCTTGGCATTTCCTTCGTCGCCGCCGTGCAGAGCGCCGTCTTCACGAGGGTCGAAGGCGTGGTCTACAGCTCCGTCATGATCACGGGCAACATGCGGCAGGCGATTGAAGGCCTGTTCGCTGCGGCCTCGGGGGATGGGACGCTCCGTCCCCCCGGCATTTTCGCCACCTTATGCGTCACCTTCGGTCTCGGGGCAGCTGTGGGCGCGTTCGCGACCAAGCAGATCCCGAATCTGGCGCTCGGTCTCCCCGTGATCGCACTGCTGGTCGTGCTGTTGCTCTGCGAAGCCTCAAGCGAGGAGGGCAGGCTCTGATGTCTTCTGGGTGGAAATGGCGCGGGCTCTTCCTGTTTCCGCCCGCAACCTGGCTGGCGCAGTATCACCGCGCCTGGCTGCGTTCGGACGCCATCGCCGGCATCACGCTTGCGGCTTACGCCATTCCGGTGTCGCTGGCCTATGCCACGCTGGCGGGCCTGCCGCCCCAAATCGGCATCTACGGCTACATGCTCGGCGGCATCGGCTACGCGCTGCTGGGGTCGTCGCGCCAGCTTGCAATTGGTCCGACTTCCGCGATCTCACTGATGATTGCGGCCACTGTCGGAGCACTGGCTGGCGGAGACGCGGCCAAATACGCCGAGATCGCGAGCCTGGCCGCCTGTGCGGTGGCGCTGCTTTGTCTGATCGCTTGGTTGTTCAAGCTCAGCGTCCTAGTCCGTCTGGTGAGCGACAGCATTCTGGTCGGTTTCAAGGCCGGCGCGGGCCTCACGATCATCATGAGCCAGTTGCCGAGCCTGTTCGGCGTCGCCGGAGGCGGTCATAATTTCTTCGATCGCGCCATCAAGCTCGCCGGCCAGCTCGGCGACATCAACTGGCTGGTTCTCGCGATTGGAGCCATCGCGCTCTTGTCCCTGCTTGTGGGAGAGCGGTGGCTGCGGGGAAAGCCGGTCGGGCTCTCGATCATGGCGCTATCGATCATGCTGGCGACACTGCTCGGCTTTCCGTCGCTTGGCGTCCCGGTGACCGGCAAAATTCCGGAGCGACTGCCGGCGTTTGGATTACCCAGGTTCGGTCTGTTGGAACCGGACGAACTGTTCCCGTTGGCTGCGGGGTGCGTGCTGTTGGCCTATATCGAAGGTGTGTCCGCCGCGCGCAGCTTTGCTGCCAAGCATGGCTATGCCCTTGATGTCCGGCAGGAGTTTTTGGGGCTCGGCGCGGCCAACCTCGTCGCCGCATTTGGCCACGGCTACCCCGTGGCCGGCGGGCTGTCGCAATCTGCGGTCAACGACAATGCGGGGGCACGGACGCCACTGGCGCTGGTGATCTGTTCGACGACGCTGGCGCTGTGCCTGCTGTTCTTCACGGGAGCCCTGACGAATCTGCCCAAGGCGGTGCTTGCGGCGATCGTCTTTGCCGCCGTCTACAGGCTGGTGGATATCCGCGCGCTGTTGCGGATGTGGCAAGTCAGCCGTATCGACTTCTATGCTGCGGCGATCGCGTTGGTCTCGGTGCTGCTCCTGGGGATATTGCAAGGCGTCCTGCTCGCGGCCATTGCGTCGATCGTTCTGCTGCTGGCGCGGGCCTCGCGTCCGAATGTCGCTTTCCTCGGCCAGCTTCCGGGCACCGGCCGTTACTCCGACGATGCGAGGCACGAAGGCGTTGAGCCATTGGTCGGCATCATCGCCTTTCGACCGGAAGCCTCGCTGCTTTACATCAATGCTGAAACCATCCTGGACACGGTTTCGGATGCCTTGCTGAAGGCAGCCGATATCAAGCTGGTGGTCTGCGATCTCTCCGCTTCACCCTACATCGATTTGGCAGGGGCGCGCATGTTGCACGACCTTTACGACAAACTCGCCTCGTCGCATATCGCCTTCTGTATCGTCGGCGCGCACGCACAATTGCGCGATCTGCTGCGGGCGGAGGGATTGGCGGAAAAGACCGACAGTGCGGCTTGGCTTCGCTCGGTCGACAGCGTGCTCGGTGAGAACAAGCAATCGTCTGATCCGATATCGCTATTGCCCAGCCAGCTCTGATCCGATCTCCCGCCCGAAGTCGGCCGCGCGCAGCCACCTCTAGCGATATTGCATCGCGAGGTGCACCGCACCTTCTTCAAGATGCGCGTCCGTTGACTTGGATCAATAGACCGACGTGAGCGGGCATCACGATCCCGGCTGAGACGTCGCAAAAAGATCCGGAGAAAGACATGTCCAAGGACGCCAAGGCTGCAGAAAAGCGCATCGATCAGTTCATTTCCGGGCCCGGCGGACGGGCGGACGACTGGCGCGATCTGGTCGAAGCGGCCAAGGTATGGGCGCGCGGGGGCGACCGCGCGAAGTATGACGCGGCGCTGGCTGATCTCTCCGTCATTGAGGAGTTTCACGGTTATCCCGGCCTGCAATTGATGGCGGCCTTGCGGGAAGCGGCAACGGCCCGGGATGCGGCGGAGTCACTTGGCCTTGCGACGCGCATCACGCAGGCCTTGATGACGAGGTCCTTCCGCCAGCATGCCGGCGATTGGGATCCCAAGGACGACGGCAGTGGCGATGCGCCCGAGCTTGTGTCCTCGACTTTTGGCTCACATGCAGCCCGACGGCCCTATTTCGAAACGCTGGTCGTCACCGGCGTCTCCTCCGACAAATGGCCGGCTCTCGCTGGCGAATGGCGCAAGTTGCGCCGTCCGGTCGATTCGTTCGTCTATGAGCCGGTGATTGTCGGAACTCTGGAAGACGCCTTTTGCGCGACGATGCTCAACCCCAATATCGCCGCCGTCGTCATCAATGAAGGCTTCGGGCTGCGCTCGCGTCACGACGCGCCGGTACTGCGCACCATGACCGCAACCGCGGGCATCAATGACGAGTCGGACGGGTCCGCCCTCCGGCTCGCACACATCATCAAGCGGGTGCGCCCCGAACTCGACCTATATCTGATGTCGAATCGCGACGTCGAGGAAATGGCGGGAAACCCCGAGGCCAATGTGTTTCGGCGGATATTCTACTCCATCGAAGAGCTCCTCGAGCTCCATCTCTCCATCCTCGAAGGTATCCAGGATCGCTTCGACACACCGTTCTTCGACAATCTCAAGAAATACGCGGAACGCCCAATCGGGACTTTCCATGCGCTGCCGATCGCTCGCGGCAAATCTGTCTTCAGGTCGGACTGGATCCGCGACATGGGCGAATTCTACGGCCTGAACCTGTTCCTGGCCGAAAGCAGCGCGACCACCGGCGGCCTCGACAGCCTGCTGGAGCCGACCGGCACCATCAAGAAAGCGCAGGACAAGGCGGCACGCGCGCTCGGCGCCGATCGCGTGTTCTTCGTGACCAACGGCACCTCGACATCCAACAAGATGGCGGTGCAGGCGCTGCTCGGGCCAGGCGACATCGCGATCGTGGATCGTAACTGCCACAAGTCGCACCATTACGGCATGGTTCTGGCCGGCGCCCAGCCGATCTACGTCGAAGCGTTCCCGATGACCGAATATTCGATGTACGGCGCGGTGCCGCTGCAGACCATCAAGCAGGCCCTGCTGAATGCGAGGGCCGATGGCCGGCTGGACCGCGTCAAGATGCTGGACCTGACCAACTGCACCTTTGACGGCCACATCTACAACACCCGCCGGGTGATGGAGGAATGCCTCGCGATCAAACCCGATCTGATCTTCCTGTGGGATGAGGCCTGGTTCGGCTTCGCGCGGTTCTCGCCGTTCTTGCGTCGGCGCACCGCGATGGGCGCCGCCAACGAGATCGAGACCTGGATGCACGACCCGAAATCGGTCGCGGCTTACGAGAAGCAGCAGGCCGACCTCGGCAAGACGCCTTCGGACGAGGTGCTGCTCAAGACCCGACTGATTCCCGATCCGCGCCAGATCCGCCTGCGCGTCTACCAGACCAACTCGACCCACAAGTCGATGTCGGCGATCCGGCAGGGCTCGATGCTGTCGGTCAAGGACGTCGAATTCCACACCGTCGAGCAACAGTTCAAGGAGGCGGTGTTCACGCACGCATCGACCAGTCCGAACCAGCAGCTCATCGCCAGCCTCGACGTCTCGCGGCGCCAGATGGAGCTTGAGGGCTACGGTCTCGTCGCCAACGCGATCGAAATTGCGTTCGCGATCCGCAAGGCGGTCAACAGCAATCCACTGATCTCCAAATACTTCCGGATTCTCGGTGCGGACGCGATGGTGCCGGCGCAGTACCGCCAGAGCGGGTTTACCGACTATCTGGCCGCCGGCACGAACTGGGCGAACATCGTGAAGAGCCTGGACGACGACGAGTTCTGCCTCGACCCGACCCGGATGACGTTGGTCTGCGGCACCGCCGGCTACGACGGTACGCAGTTCAAGGGCATCTTGGCCAACGAGTACAACATCCAGATCAACAAGACATCGCGAAACTCGGTGTTGTTCCAGTCCAACATCAACAATACCCGCAGCGACGTCGCGCATCTGGTGAGGGTGCTGGCCGAAATTGCGGGCGAGGTCGATCGCGGACTGGTTCAGGGTGGCGCCAATGCGAAGAAGACCTTCGATGCGCGGGTGAAGAGCCTGATGACTGATGTGCCCGATCTGCCGAACTTCTCGCACTTCCACGACAGTTTCCGTGGCGATGCCGGCACCAAGACCAACGAGGGTGACATCCGTAGCGGCTTCTACTCGGCCTATGACGCGGCGGGATGCGAATACATCCGTCTCGGCGATCCCGAGATCGACCGTCGCCTCAAGGCCGGTCCCGACCTCGTCTCGGCCAGTTTCGTGATCCCGTATCCGCCGGGCTTCCCGATCATGGTGCCGGGGCAGGTCATCACCCAGGAAACCATCGACTTCATGCGCAAGCTCGATGTGAAGGAAATCCACGGCTACGACGCCAAGGAAGGGCTGAAGCTCGTACGTGCCGAAGCCCTGGCGAAGATTGGCCGGCCCAAGCCCGGCGCCGCGCCGAAGCTGAAGGCTGCATCGTAATAAAAGGGGACGGACATGCAGAGCTTTTTCACGTTCTTGCAGCAGAACCCGTTTCTGTTGCTGTTCTTCGTCGTTGGCCTCGCCGTCTGGATCGGCCGGGCCAGCATCAAGGGTTACGGCCTCGGCATGGTCGCCGGCGCCATCGTGGTGGGCGCTGGCTTATCTGTGTGGGCGTCGATCTATGGCGTGAAGCTCGAGTTGAACAACTTTGCCAAGAGCCTGTTCTATTACCTGTTCATGTATGGCGTTGGCCTTCGTGTCGGGCCCTCTTTCATCAACAGCCTGAAGGGCGACGGCCTCAAGTTCTGCATCCTTGCGCTCGTGTCCAGTGTTGTCGGACTTGCGCTGGTCGTGATTTGCGCCAAGCTGTTTGCGCTGCCAATTGGTGCTGCCGGCGGCATGCTGGCGGGGTCGCAGACCATGTCGGCCGCGATCGGTTCGGCCGAGCAGGCTATCACCTCGGGTGTGGTGAAGCTCCCTGAAGGCATGAAGCCCGAGGACGCGTCTGGCATGATCGCGCTGTCCTACGGCATCACCTACATCTGGGGCACCGTGGGCATCATCCTGATCTGCAAGTACCTGCCGCGCTGGTGGGGGGTCGACGCGAAAGCGGCAGCCAAGCAGTACGAGCAGGAGTTTGGCGTCAAGGACCTCGAGGGTGGCGGGCTGACCGGTTACCGGCAGTTCGGCCTCCGTGCCTACCGGCTCGACAATGCGGCCCAGGTCGGCATGAGCATTGCCAAATTCCGCACGATGAATCCCGAATACCGCATCGTCAACGTGGTGCGGCGCGGAGAACCCCAGGGCGCCGATCCCGAACTCGTTCTGCAAAAGGGCGACGTCGTTGCGCTCGGCGGCGCGACCGAACATCTGACCGACAAGATGGGCCTGATTGGTCCCGAGGTTGCCGATGCCAAGGCGCTCGGCATTCCCATGGATCAGGCGGACATCCTCGTCACCAACAAGGAGATGGCCGGACGGACCTTTGAATCCTTCCGAGACACCGCCATTGCCGGCCAGTTGCAGGTCACCAAGGTCGAACGTGGCGGCGTGCAGATCCCCGCCGGTCTCAAGACCGAGTTGCAGCGGATGGACATCGTCTCGGTCGTCGGTATCAAGTCGGCCGTCAACGAGCTCGGCGAGATGTGGGGACGCATTGCGCGGACCAACACCTCGACCGATCTGTTGACGCTCGCCTCCGGCATGATCATCGGCTTCCTGATCGGGATGATCGAATTCCCGGCCTTTGGTGCCAAGATCGGCCTCGGCAACGCCGGCGGTCTGTTGCTGTCGGGCGTGATCGTCTCGTCGCTGGTTTCCCGGCTGCGCTTCTTCGGCAACACGCCGAACGCGGCGCGCAATGTGCTCGAGGATCTCGGTCTCGTGGTTTTCGTCGCCATCGTCGGCATTAATGCCGGCGCGGGACTACTGGCGCAGCTGACCGGGGCCGTGGCGTTGAAGATCTTCGTTGCCGGCTTCATTGCCTGCACGATTCCGCCGTTCATTGTCTGGGCGATCGGCTTCCACGTCTTCAAGATCAATCCGGCCGTGCTGATGGGGGGCGTCGCCGGTGCGCGGTCTCACTCCGGGCCGTGCCGTGAGGCCGCGGTGGAAATCCAGAGCTCCGTGCCCTGGATCGGCTTCCCGGTCGGCTACGCAGTATCAGGCATTCTGCTCACCGTGTTCGGCTACTTCGCAATGATCCTGGCTCAATAGCTCGGCGTCACAACCAGAGGAAATAAAACTCATGAGAAAAGTCGCTATCTATGCCGCCCTGGTCGCCTCGCTGGCAGGCGTCGCCGGATTCAGCACGCCATCGCGGGCAGAGACCGGCCAAGTTGCCGTTGTCTTCACCAAGGGTGGCTTCATCGTTGGCGTCGGTGGGGGCGAGGGCGTTCTGCTGTATCGCGGCCACAAATACCCCTTCACCGTCTCGGGCATGAGCGTCGGCTTCACCATCGGCGCTTCGACCACCAAGCTGGTCGGTCGCGCCCTCAACCTGAGGGGGCCGGAGTCGCTCGAAGGGTCCTACGCTGTCGGCGGTGCGGGCGGCGCCATCGCCGCCGGCGCAGGTGCCGTTCAGCTGCAAAACGGCAACGGCGTGATTCTGCAGCTTAGCGGGCCGAAGGTCGGTGCGGAGCTGTCAGCCGCTGTGGGGGGCGTGACGATAGCTTTGAAGCGGTAGAGCCGCAGTCGCGCCGCTTCGGCGGTCGCGGCGCTCTAGCTGAATGGCGGCTGCTTTTCTCATGCACGTAAGTCGGGGAAGCGGCCGCAAATCAGTGCCAGGTCGGGTGCCAACCGCGTTCCGCGAGGCATCGTCGAAGCGGATCACGGCACCCATATCGAGGGAGGACATGCCATGTTTCGTTATCTTCTCGCTCTCGCTGCGGCCTTCGTTCTTCTCACAGCCACGCTCATTCCAGATGACGCCTACGCCCGCCGGGGCGGCGGTGGTGGCTATCGCGGAGGTGGAGGGGGCATGCGCGCCGGAGGTTTTCATGGCGGTGGCTATCGTGGCGGCGCCGTTCACGCGGGGCGGATCCATGGCGGAGGCGGACGCCATTACGCAGGAGGTCCGCGGCCGAGCCATCCGATCGCCGGTCGTCCGGGTCGTCCTGGTTACCCCGTTGCGGGCCGTCCCGGCCGCCCCGTCGCCGGCTATCCCGGCGGCTATCCGCGATATGGTTACCGAGGCGCGGCTTACGGAGCTGCTGCCGTCGGTGCGGCCGCGGCGGGCGCCTACGGGTACTACAATAACAACTACAACAATGGTTGTTATCAGGACACGTACGGCAATTGGGTTTGCCCCAACCAGTATCCCTATTAAAGGAAAGTGCTGCTGACGGGTCCAGCGGACCCTCAGCAGCATGGTCAGGTGATCGGGCCGAGCCGGGAGCGCGGCGTCAATATCGCTCGGTAACGAAGTTCATTCCACGCAGGCCGGCCTGGTCATTGTAGCGTCCTTTGTCGGAACGCTTCGGCAGCCTCACCTTGTCCTTCTTGATCCGCTTGTGCGGGATAGCCTCCAGGATGTGCGCGATACAGTTCAGCCGCGCCCGCCGCTTGTCGTCGGAGCGAATGATGTACCAAGGCGCGTCCTTCGTGCTCGTCTTCTTGAGCATCAGGTCGCGCGCGCGCGAATAATCATACCAGCGCTTGAATGATTCCAGGTCCATCGGGCTCAGCTTCCATTGCCGCACTGGATCGTCGATGCGGGCGTTGAAGCGGCGCTCCTGCTCGTCCATCCCGACCTCAAGCCAGATCTTGATCAGGATGATGCCGGCGTCGATGGCGTACTTTTCCACCTGCGGGCAGAGCGACAGGAAACGATCGTGCTCGGCGGGCGAGCAGAACCCCATGACATATTCGACGCCGGCGCGGTTGTACCAGCTCCGGTCGAAGATCACGATCTCGCCCCCGGCCGGAAACTGCTTCATGTAGCGCTGGAAGAAGAGCTGCGTCTTTTCGCGATCCGATGGCGCCGGCAGCGCCACCACCCGGAATACGCGCGGGCTGACCTTTTCGGTGATCGCCTTGATCGTGCCGCCCTTGCCGGCCGCGTCGCGGCCTTCGAACAGGACGATGACCCGAAGCTTGTTTTCCTTTACATAATCCTGGAGATGGCAAAGCTCGATCTGGAGCTTTTCCAGCTCCTTCTCGTAGTCCTTGCGCTTCATCCGCTCTGAGGCTTCGTCCTTTGCCATGCCGCTCCGCCTTCGCTTAACTCGGCCGAAACGTGATCAGTCGCCCCAGGAAATGATGACGCCGATGTCGCCGGGGACGCCGTCAGGAAAGTCGACGACCTGGTAGCCGATACGATACCCGCGCGGCTTGAGGTATTCGGTCCAGAGTTCGAAGATCTCTTTTGGAATTCCCGTCAGCGTTTTCTCCCAGCCCGCCTCCATCTGGTTGATCGCACGGCCCTTGTCCGTGCACAGCGTATTCGGGAAGCGATAGACCTGCACTTCGGTCAGGCCGTTGCGAACCGCGCGCTGGATGATCGTCGAGGCGAGCTTGATTTTCTCCTCCTCGGATTTGCCGGACGGTTTGCTCAGCCGTTCGATCAGAGCGCGTTTCTCGGCTTCGGCCGCGGCGGCGAGGCGAACATATTCCTCGGCCTTTCTGGCTTCCTCGAGCGCAGCTTCCTTGCGAATTTGCAGTGCGTTGGGAATGAGCTCATCGATGCCGGGCATGATTGGTGCGTTCCTGGCTTGCTGTGGGATCGGAGTCAGGGCTAAGCTAAGTTTCGCGCCGTTCGGACCTTTGATTCATATCAAGCAATTTTCTCACCTGCGCGGCCACGGTAACGAGCCGGCGCGCAGACCGCCCTGATCCCTTCCGTGGAGGCGACCATTGAGCGAGCAACTTCATCCGATGGCCCCGCATCATCTGCCGTTCTACCTCGCGCCGGGAAGCGGCACGGACGTGCTGATGGTGGTGATGGGGATCTTCCTGATCGGCACCGTACTTTGGGTTGGAACGCTCTATTGGAAGCTGCACAGCCTCCCCGAACGGATGGCGCACAAGTCGCAGAAGCTGCAATTCGAGATCGTGGCCGTGCTGGGCATCATCTCGCTCTTTACGCACATGCACATTTTCTGGGTGGCCGGCCTGCTGCTCGCGATGATCGACTTGCCGGATTTCGGCACGCCGCTGCGGAGTATCGCAGGCTCGGTCGAGAGGATCGCCGACGCCGCGCCCGGCGAGGGTCGCGGGCCCGAACTCCCTGGCTTGCCGCCGGTTGAAAAGCCAATCGTCAAGGGAAAGGAACACAGCCATGTTTGAGCTCATGTTCTGCTCCCTCCTGACCATCCTGCCGGACTACCTCTACCGCCGCTATGCCCAGGGCAAACGTTTCGGCAAGGAGATCACCTTCTTTTCCATCTGGTATGAATTGCGATGGGGCATCACCGGCTGCCTGATGCTGACGATTTCGCTGATCACGATGATCTTCTACTTTCACCCGTCCACCACTTCGGCCGCGCTCTATTTTCGGACGGTCCCCATCCTGCCTGAAGGCTCCGGCCGCGTCGCGGAAGTCAATGTCGGCTACAGCGAGGCAGTGAAGAAAGGCGATGTGCTGTTCAGGCTGGACAGTTCGAAGCAGAAGGCCGCCTTGGAGACAGCCACGCGCAAGATCGCCGAGGTCGACGCCGCGATGACAAGCGCCGAAAACGACGTGGTCAAGGCCGAAGCGCAGATCCAGGAAGCCAAGGCCAGCCTTCAGCAGGCCAAGGACGAGCTGGACGTCAAGACGGAGCTGCAGCGCCGCAATCCCGGTATCGTCCCGCAACGCGATATCGAGAAACTACAGGTCGTGGTCAACCAGCGGCAGGCTGGTGTGGACTCGGCCACCGCGTCCAAAACGTCGGCGATGTTGCGGCTTTCAACGCTGTTGCCGGCTGAAAAAGCGAGCGGCCAGGCGGCGTTGGCTGAAGCGCAGGTCGATCTCGACAAGACCTTCGTTCGCGCCGGCGTCGACGGGCGGGTCGAACAGTTCCTCGTTCGGACTGGCGATCTCGTTGCCCAGATCATGCGACCAGCCGGCGTGTTGATACCGGCGGATGCCGGCAGGGGTAGGCTGCAGGCCGGGTTTGGACAGATTGAAGCGGGGGTGGTGAAGGTAGGGATGGTCGCAGAAGCGACCTGCATCTCCAAGCCATGGGTCATCATTCCGCTCATTGTCACCGATGTGCAGGATTACATCGCCGCCGGCCAGGTCCAGGCTGGCCAGGAATTGATTGAAGCTCAGAATGCACGCAAGCCGGGTTCGATCCTCGCCTTCCTGGAGCCACTGTACAAGGGCGGACTTGAAGGCGTGACGCCGGGCAGCAGTTGCATCGTCAATGCCTATACCAGCAATCACGAGGAGATCTCTGCGAAGGAGACGGGCACGGCTCGGGCCGTCGCTCTGCATGTCGTCGATGGCGTCGGGCTCGTGCACGCCATGCTGTTGCGAATTCAGGCGCTGCTGCTGCCGATCAAGACGCTGGTGCTGAGCGGGCACTGACCGGCTTCGCTTTGGTCTGAATCGCACTTCGGTTCAGCGATGCGCCTCAGTTGAGCCGGTCTGGCGTCATGAGCCAGTCCGACCACCCAGCGCATATTCACTATGAGCGCCACATGGTCCCCGCAAAAATGCCGATCTGGCTTCGTTCCTTTATTGTCGCCAGCGCTGTCGTGCTCGTGGTTGGAGCTGGCCTGTTCGGCTACCACTGGTATTCCCGCCCGACGACGCTAACCATCGCCGTCGGATCGCTGGACGGTGAGGCCGCGCGTCTGGTCTCGGCACTGGCGAGCCGGCTTGCCGTGGTGAACGCCCCGGTCCGGCTCAGGATGGTGGAAACGACCAACGCGGTTGATGCTGCCGAGCAGTTTGCGGCCGAAAAGGTCGAGCTTGCTGTCGTCCGGGGCGACGTCGGCGATCTGTCGCAGGCGCAGGCTATCGTGGTTCTCGCCCACGCCGTTGTCCTGCTGGTTGCGCCCCCGGGCTCCTCCATTACCGAAATCGCTGGTCTGAAGCGCACCAGCGTCGGCGTGATCGGCGGCGAGATGAATCGCAAGGTCGTCGACGTCCTCAGCGACGAATACGGCCTTGGACGCGCCAACGTGACATTCCGCAATCTCCAACCGGCAGACGCGCGGCGGGCACTCGATGCCAAGGAGGTACGGGCGATTCTGATCGTCGTTCCTCTTGCCGAGAAGTATCTGGCCCTCTTGCGCGGCCTCTTTCTGCAGACGCCGAAGACCGCGCCGGTCCTCCTTCCCGTCGAGGCGGCTGGTGCCATCGCTGAAAAGCAGCGCGCCTATGAAAGCTTCGATGTCCCGAAGGGCACGCTGCGCGGTTCGCCGCCTGTCCCGAGCGAGGATCTCACCACGCTGCGGGTGTCGTTCTATGTGGTCGCGCAAAAGCAGCTCAGCGCAGAGGTGGCGGGCAGCCTGGCCGACGCGCTGATGAAGGCGCGCAGGGACCTGCTCGGCGAATTGCCGATCCTCTCGCAAATGACCGCACCCAGCACGGATTCGGACGCCTTCCTCCCGGTTCATCATGGCGCCGCAGCATTCTACAACGGAACGCAGCAGAGCTTTCTGGACGAATGGGGTAACGCGATCTTCCTCGCGCCCATGATTTTCGGCGGCCTCATCTCCATATTGGCGGCGGCTTGGAAATTCCTTCAGGTGCGTGATCCTTCTAAAGACGAACGGGGCCTGGACTTGCTGTATGCGCTGGGCGCGCGGATACGCAGGACGGAGGCGGAGGCCGAACTGTCCGATATCGAGGTCGAGATCGACCGGGTGCTCCAGGGCCAGCGCGCCAAGGCCGCTGCAGGAGACGAGAATGCGCTCGATGTCACGACATTGAATGTCGCTGCGCATCGTCTTCAGAGCCTGATTCACGACCGTCGGATCCTGCTGTCCGCGAACGGACATGAGCAAGCGCTCGGTCAGCCAGTTGACCGCACCTGACGGTGGTCACTCCAGACCAAGTCGAAGCACGGCCGAACCCAAGCTCAGCGACCTTGATCTTGATCAAACCCTCTGGCCGCCAACCCCGTTTCCTTCAGCAATCGCGTCATGCGAAAGGTGCGGGACATTCGGGGGATAGCGGACGGGCAATGAAGCGTCGTGAGTTCATGGCCTTGGTCGGGGCTGCAGCCGCTTGTCCGGTTTTCGCGCACGCTCAGGACGGGGCACCGCGGCCGATGCCGTCGGTCGGCGTGCTGACTGGCAATTTGGTGGGCGATGGCGGCGCTCAGATGCGCGTCAATGCCTTTCAGCAGGGTCTCGCGGACCTCGGCTGGATCGCCAATCAAAACTACCGACTCGATGTGCGCTGGCCGGGCTCCAATCCGACATGGCAGGAACGTGAAGCTCGCGAACTTGTTGCCACCGGACCCGACGTGCTGTTTGCGACCAGCACGGCGACGACACGGGCGCTGCGGGCTGCAACGCAGGTCATTCCGATCATCTTTGTCGGGTTCTCGGATCCGGTCGGGACAGGCCTCGTCGTCGATCTGGCAAGGCCGACCAGCAATCTTACCGGCTTCTCGCTTTACGAGCATGCTATGAGCGGGAAATGGCTGAGCCTGTTGAAGGACATGGTGCCCAGCATGAGCAGTGCGATGCTTCTGTACAATCCTGAGACCGCGCCATATGCGCCCCTTTATCTTCAGGCCGCACACCAGGTGGAAAGTCGCCTGCGCATGACGGTTACCGGCGCCTCCGTCCGCAGCGGCGCCGAGATCGCGGGGGTCATCGAGACGGCGGCGCGGAATGGCAGCGGGCTCGTCGTGCTGCCGGATGGCGGTTTCTTCAGTACACAGAGCGCCATGGCAATCCCGTTGCTGGCCCAGCGCCGCGTGCCGGCGATCTTCGCCGTCCGCTTCTATGCTGTGAATGGCGGGCTGATGTCTTATGGCGCCGACCTGACGCAACAGTTTCGGGACGGCGCTGGCTATGTCGCTCGCATCCTTCGCGGCGCCGAGGTCCGCAGTCTTCCGGTGCAATTCGCCACAAGGTTTGATCTCGTTATCAACGTGAGAGCCGTCCACGCGCTTGGGCTGGCGATCCCGGAACGATTGCTGATGGAGGCTGAGCTGATCGACTAGCTTGCTCGGGCGTCGCGGAGGATGAGGCAGCGTTTCGTTGATCTCGATCAACAAACGCCAGCTCTCGGGTCTGATGATTGCCGGACATGTGTATGGAGGATCTGATGTTTTGCTGCGGCAGGACCTTGATGGCGCTTGCGCTCGTGATCGCGATTCCGCTGGCGGCGGCGGCGCAGACCGCAGATAAGGCGCCGGCCTCCAGCCCACCGCAGGCAAATCCCCCCGCGCAAGCCGCAGAGCTTCTGAAACCGGAGCAGCTCGAAGCTCTGGTCGCACCGATCGCGCTCTATCCCGACGAGTTGCTTGCCAACGTGCTGGCCGCTTCCACCTATCCTCTGGAAGTCGTCCAGGCCGATCGCTGGCTGAAGGAGCGCAAGACTCTGAAGGGTGATGCGCTGAAGACAGAAGTCGAGAAGCAGGCTTGGGATGACAGCATCAAGGCGCTGGCCTCGACCGCCGAGGTCCTGGCCATGATGAGCGACAAGCTCGACTGGACCAAGGCGCTGGGCGACGCCATGCTCGCGCAGCAACCGGATGTGATGGATGCGGTCCAGCGGCTGCGGACCAAGGCTTATGACAACAAGAAGCTAGTGACCACCAAGCAGCAGAAGGTGAGCGTCAAGACCGAGGAAAGCAGGCAGGTGGTCGTGATCGAACCGGCGGTGCCCGATACGATGTACGTGCCGTACTACGAGCCTGCGACGGTCTACGGCACGTGGCCCTATACCGAATATCCACCATATTACTTCGGCTACCCGTCCTACATCGGCGCAGGCGTCGTCGCGGCAGGTCTCGCCTTCGGCACGGCCTGGGCCATCGGTCGCTGGGGCAATTATTGGGGCGGCGGCTGCAACTGGGGCAACCGCAACGTCTATATCAATCACCGGACCACGAATATCGGAAATGGCTGGCAGCACAATCCCTCGCATCGCCAAGGGGTGCGGTACAACAACGCCAACGTTCAGCAGCGCTTCGGCAATAGCAATCTGAAGGCCGGCGCCGCCGACCGGATGGATTTCCGCGGCCGCGATGGACAGCAGAAGCCGGGACAGGATCGGCCTGGTGGCGCAGATCGCGCCGGTGACCGTGCGGGAGATCGTGCTGGCGACCGAGGTGGCGACCGTCAAGGCGCCGGGGATCGCGCCAAGACCGGAGGCGATCGCGCCAAAGGTGGCGGCGATCGCGCGGGCAAGGCGGCTGGTGCCAAAAACGCGGGTGCCAAAAACGCGGGCGCCAAGAACGCCGGGACCAAGGGCGGCGGCGGTGCAAAGGCCGCGAACCGAGCTGGCGGCAGCCCTCGCGGCGGGAGTGCGCTGAACGTATCGTCTGGCCGCTGGGCGGCCGCAGCATCGGCCCGAGGTCACGCCAGCATGGCGAGCATGGGACCGCGTGGCGGCGGTGGCGGCGCGAGCTTCGCCGGTCGTGGTGGTGGCGGTGGCGGATTCCAGGGCGGCGGCGGCGGCCGGGGCGGTGGCGGCGGCGGGCGCCGCTCCGACATCGCGCTCAAGCACGATGTCGTTCTACTCGGTCACCTGGCAAACGGCCTTGGCTACTACCGCTTCAGCTATATCGGCAGCGACAAGGCCTATGTCGGGGTCATTGCGCAGGAAGTCCAGGAGGTGAAGCCAGAAGCCGTTACCCGCGGAGCCGATGGTTATCTTCGGGTCTATTACGAGAAGCTCGGTCTAAAATTCCGTACGTATCGGGATTGGCTCGCCGGCGGCGCGACGATTCCTGTGCAGGTGATGCCATGATAAGCTTCAAGTCGCTTCATCGCGTTGCGCTGCCGGCCATCATGGCGCTCGCGCTCATGAGTTCGCCATCCCGGGCGCAGCAATCGTACCCGACACCGGAGGATGCAGCGGCGGCGCTCGCCTCGGCGGTCAAGAGCGGACCGGAACGGGCTATCCTCAAAGTGCTCGGCAGCGCTGCCGAGGACATCGTCTCGTCCGGCGACGAGGTCGCCGATGCCGATATCCGGCAACGCTTCACCTCGATGTATGAGGCCAAGCATTCGATCAAGGCGGAGGGTAACAAGAAGGCGACACTGATGTTGGGTCCGGACGACTTTCCGTTCCCGATACCGCTCGTCAACAGCAGGACCGGCTGGGAATTCGATACCGCCGAAGGCCGCATTGAGGTGCTGTATCGCCGCATCGGCCGCAATGAGCTCGACGCCATCCAGACCAGTCTCGCCTTTGTCGATGCCGAGAACGAATACGCCGAGAAGGATCGCGGTGAGGGTATTGGCGTCTACGCACAGCGCATCGTCAGCAGTGCCGGCAGGAAGGATGGACTGTTCTGGCGCGACGACAACGACCAGAGCCCGCTCGGTGCATTGGCGGCGCAGGCTTCGGCCGAAGGCTACAAGCCCGAGGAGGGTCCGGCGCCCTATCATGGCTACTATTTCCGCATCCTGAAGGGGCAGGGATCGAACACGCCAGGCGGCGCGCTGAACTATGTCGTCAACGGCAAGATGATCGGAGGTTTCGCGCTCATCGCCTGGCCTGCCGAGTACGGCAATTCGGGCGTGATGACCTTCCTGGTCAACCATGGGGGCGTTGTCTACCAGAAGGATCTCGGGCCTCGAACCAAGGTCCTCGCTTCCCGTATCACCGCATTCGACCCGGACCAGACCTGGAAGAAGGTCGATGGTGCAAAACCCTGAGCGACGGACGGGGATACTGCGTCGGCTCCGTGGGCGCCTTGCGGCCCTCTCGCTCATCGCATTCATTGTCCCCACGACGCCCATCTTTGCGCAGGCCTCGGGTCAGGTTCGGGTCAAGATCATGAAGGCCGGGCTGCTGGTGGGCGGCGGCGCCGGGAAAGGCGTGCTCACCTATCGCGGCCGCAACTATCCGTTCCGCGTCAGCGGCTTGAGCCTGGGAGTTACCGTCGGCGCCGGCTTCGGTCGGCTCGAGGGCTGGGCTTCGGGCATTCGTGAGATCAGCGACTTTGCCGGCACGTACAGCTCGGTTGGGGGCGGGGCTGCCCTAGCCGGCGGCATCAATGGCGTCCAGCTGCGCAACGACAAAGGCGTCACGATGGTGCTGCAGGGACCAAAGGCTGGGCTGGAGTTTGCTGCCAACCTCAGCACGATCATGATCTCTCTGAAGTGAGCGCAAGCGAAATGCGGAACGGTCGTGACGGTCCCGCATCGTCATTGCGCCGAAGCGGGACCGGAGATGGGCATTGCCAGTTCGAAAACGGAGCCCTTGACGGCCGATTTGACTAACCTCAGCTTTCCTCCACACCTTGCAGCCAGGTTGGAGGAGATGGCGAGCCCCAATCCCATACCCTCTTGTTTCGTCGTGAAAAACGGGTCGAAGATGCGCTCTTGATCGCCTGGTGAGACGCCGGTGCCGGAATCTTCAACGGACAAATAGACCGTTGTGCCATCATCAAGCCTGGTTTTGATACGGAGCTGTCGTTGATTGGCGGGGACCGAGCTCATTGCGTCGATCGCATTCTTGCAGAGGTTCAAGACAATCTGCTGAAGCTCAGTGCCATCCATGGCGGCTGGAGGAATGTTGCCCTGAAATTCAGTAGCTACGGATACTCCGTTGGCCTGGAGATCGTGCTTCAACAGTCTCAGCGCAAGCTCTGCGACATCCTCGACGTTTGTCGAAGCGCCGCCGTGCGCCGTTTTGATCGTCATCTCGCGAATAGTCGATATGATGTCGGCAGCGCGGTTGCCGTCCGCTTCGATATCGCAGAGGATGTTCTCGAGATCCTCCAGTTCAGGGGAGGCAGCTCGCAGGTGGCTGAGCCCTGTCGCTGCATTGAGCGAGATGGCCCCCAATGGCGATCTCAGCTCATGGGCGAGTGCGCCAGTGACCGCGTCGATGCTGAGAAGCCGGTTCGCTCTTTCGCGTCGCTGCAGGGCAGTGACGCTGGCGAGGCGCGAATAGATATAAATCGTTTCGATGAGCAATACGGTCAGCAACATGCAGCTGCCGACGAGAACAAAGCCGCGTGCTGCATACCAACCGATGGTGAATCGAACCGAGCTGCCGATGATCGCCACCAGGAAATTGGGCAAGTAGGCGAGCAAAGTCACCATTAGCCAGAGGTCAAGAATGGTGCGCATCCGCACAAACAAGACGGTGAGAGCAGTCATATTCCATAGCAAGAGTATCAGGTTCACCTGATTGCCGAGGGGGGTCTGATGCCTGACATCGTTGACGTAGAAGCTGGGGAGAAATTCGGCTTTCGCGGTAACCATCCACGTCAGTCCTGCCACGGTGGCGATGCAGCCGATAGCTGTTGCGATCGCCGCTATTGCAGGTCTGCTTGGTCTGCCGGCGGTCGACTGATCCTTCGTGAACCCGTAGCCAAGGATCGCCGCGGGGAAGGTTGTGTGCCAAAGCACGTAAAGCCAAGCGGGGCTGTTCAGTCCATCCCCAATGACACCCGCTGAAGCGTATCCGTTCGGAAACGCGAGCGTTTGCAAAAATGCGAACGATCCGCTGAAAACGTATCCACTTGCGAGCGCGAGAAGTGCCTGCTGAGGTTGGATCGAAAATTGAGCGAACAGCAGGGCCGCCGTGATGAACTCGGCCAAGGCCAACGCGGTCTGCAACACTGGAACGAAACCATTAATCTGGCCCAATTGGATCCGGGCGAACGGCGCGATGACCGCTGCAAGGACGATGAGCAAGACGGCGACACCCACCGCCCAGGCCTTTTGACGAGGGGTTGCGGGGATGTTCGCGATGATCAGTGGGAATTCTTGCTCATCATCGTAAGCGGGCTCGGCGGCTGCGTTGGCTGATCGCTGGCTCGCTAGCGCAATGCCCGGCCCTGATGCTGTCGCACCGCCGACAAGTCCCATGAACTTGCGCTGGCTCATGCCGCCTCCGTGCCACGAGACAGCATCTTACTCGTCCCCACGCCCGTTGAAAGCCCGTAAGGGCAGACCAGGTTGAAGCCTCTCCGACGAACGATCATGAAGCTTTGCGCCGCGTATACACCGGAATCCTGCAAGGACTGTGCGAAGCTTGCTAAAGCTTTCCCCAACCTTAATCCACAATAGTGTCGCGCCGGTTCACCGCGCCGGGATAATCATCCGGATCGTTGCTCGCCGGTTGAGCCCGGCAACACACCGGAAATTCGCCATGCGGGGCAATGTGCTGGTGTCGAGTTTGCTTAGTGTAGATTTGAACCTCGATCGATGATTTTGCGGTCTGGATTTCGTTGGCGGCTGCGAGGGCGAGCAAATTGTACGTCGAGCCCAGGCTATTCTGACCGCGGTTGTCGCGAGCTATGCGCCGCGCGCTAGCGACGCAGAAAACGGTCTGCCAGGACGTCGATTGCCTGTCGCATGGCGGCCGCGCAATTCTTCTCCGTGTGCTTGCGCTATGAAGCTGACCAGCACGCTGGACAAGTCGTAAAACTACTCTCGGAGAGAGGAAGAATGCGCTACCGCACCGCGTCGAATTATCGGCGTGTTGGTGCATCACTTGAGTAAGCTCCCGACCACTCCCTTGCGGCGCACCTACTCCAGGTGCCTTGCGCGCAGATCTTGAAGGTCCTTTTTCAATGCCGCTAGATCCAGCCCGCGAGGAAAAGTGAGGCGTCCAGATCGGATCACGAGCCGGACGTACGGATAGCGTTCCTCGGCAAGCATCGGCAAACTGATTTTGTATTTGTGCCAATCTTCAACGATGTGTGCCTGTTGCTCGACGTTGTATGAGTCCCAGGAGTCGCCGGGCGTGTACTCGTAGCCGGCACCGATTGTCTGCGCCCAGAAGGAGCGCGCCATCGTCCAGTTCGAATCGTTGAACGCCTGCCACACATGGGTCATTTCGTGCACGAAGAGGTCGCAAATTCGACCGAAGTTGTCGCACAGGAGGCCGAAGGTGGGGCTAGGAGATGCCAGGTTACTGAACGCGACATTGCCAAGATTGATGGCATACCGCATGCTCGGCACCATGGGATTGCTTCCTCTAAAGAACGGTCCGTCGTTCGTCCACGGTCTTCCGCCTGCTCCCAGGCCGTTGGTAATCGCGATCGTCTCCCACGGCGGCAGGGTCGGGCCAAAGACGTTGCGCGCGAAATCCCGTTCGCTGACGTCCAGCACGCGGGCGAAGTCGGGTCGGCTTCCTTCACATGCCGGTGGGATCGGGGCCACTGGTGTGGGCGCAACCGGTGGAATGGGCGCAATCGGCGGGGGAGGCGGCGTACCTGGCGGTAGATAGATGAAGCCGCCTTTCCATCCACCTTTCCCGCCGGTCGTACCGGAAGAAAACGCAAAATTCTGGCGGTCGGGCGATATCGCGCGGCAGCCTACATACTCGGCTAGGTACCAGTTCACCTGCCTTGTGGCTTGTTGGAAATCGCGCTGTTTGACGAGCTTGATGCCCGGAAAATTGAACTCGATGAGGTCCCATGGATCGATGCCGATCCGCTTGGCGAGGGATATCCAGGTCTCGCCTGCCGCCACCGCATGTCGCGTTCCCGCTGGCGGTACGTAGCTTTCGACGACAGGCCTCAAGGGTCTTTCCTGGTTCGGCAATGTAAGGACCTCCCTTGCTGAGTCCTGCAGAACTACTCTTGCCACCAATATTCATTGGTCGCCGTTACCTTGAGGCGGTTCGATGGTTCCATTCATTCGGGCCCCGAACAGGTAGGCTAGGGAGGAGCCTCATTTGTAGCTTGGAGGCGTGGACAATCGAACCAGCAATCTCCGCTTTAGCGCCGGCCTTTTGACCTCGAGCCTAGCAGGTCATGCGTGCCGCTGACGCTCACGGTTCCGGAGCACTCGAAACCGCCGAAAATTCCGCAGGAGCCGGTGACCGTGACGCGCAGATCTTTGCGCTGGTACATGTCGACCGAAACGCCCACGCGCGAAAAGTCGTTCGCGCTGTTCGGCAATATCAAGTCGATGTGTTCGGCCGCCCAACGCGGCACATGTGAGTTGCTCTTCCAGAACAGCTCATTGCCGGCGTGGTGCATGAAGTTCGGCCCGACCGTAAGGGCACCGTCCACGCCCTCGAACACGAAGCCTGTTTCGTCGATGTGCACGTTCACCCGGTCGGGTGCTACTGCGAAATGCAGCGAGGTGATGTCCTGGGGCTGCGGGTCTTTGCCGAATTGCGAGCTGTAGGCATCGCTCCATTGTCCGCGGTCGCGTCCGAGCCCGAAGCCGTGCCGGCCCGGGAGATCCCGCGTTGAGAGTGGCTTGTCGGACAGCTTTGGGCGCCAGATCTCCCGAAACCCCTTGCCGATCGTTGCCGCCATCGACAGATCGAGAGCCCAATGCGACGCCTTTTCCGGGCTTTGCCCTTCGGCGAATGCGTCGAATCCGTCCGTCGTCTTGGCAATGCGCAGCTTCTTGATCAGCTCTTCCCAGTCCTTGGGCAGGAAGGTGACGCCGTCGAGCGTGGTCGTCGCGGCAGCGACACCATACTTCTCGAGTTGGTGTCGGATGTAGGGCTTCTCGTCATAAAGGCGCACATTCGGGTTGGCGCCGGCAAAGTAATTCTTCAAATCGATCTGCGGTCGCAGCATGGTCAATCGCGCCGCGATCTTCCGGTAAGTGTCGGTCGTCGTCGGATCGGTCGTCGTCATGGCGCGCCCTCCGTGGCAATCCTCACCTCAGATTGGTCTCGCCCGAACGGGTTCGGGTTCAATGTCTGCTCGTTCTATGAAGTTACCGAACGCCCCATGCCAATTACGGCAAGAGTCAAACCCCTATTGCCCCAGCACCGATGCAGTTTGAACCCGCCAACTGGAATCGGCGACCACTATGCAGGGGGTACTTTAAGCGGCGAGGACGATCAGATGTCACTGCGAGGCAGGGTATTGGATATACTCAATGGGCCGGCGGTAGCACGCATTCGTTTCCGATTTCCGATCCGCGGCAGCCACGTGACGATTGCGCCGCAAACGTTCCATCACGTCGCCCGCGCGATCCGGTTGGGGCGGGTCACCGTCAGGGCTCCGACGGATCTCGCGGCAGGCGTTGCCGCACAATATAACGATGTGGCGAGAACCAGGGCGGACGGCACAGCGGTCGCTGCGAACACGCTGGAGGTCGTGTCGGCGGCGGGGCGGATGGACGGAGCCTATATCGTCCATGAGAGCCTGCATGCAGCCTACGATCTGTTGCGTACCGGCCTCGACGCCAATGCCGAAGAGGCGTCCGCGTACGTCTGCACGGCGCTCTATTGCGGCATGACCGGCCTCCCGCGGCCGCGCTGGGCCAACGGCCCGATTTACGCCAATGCCGCTGAGGTCGCCAAAACGTTACTGTCGCAATACCAAAAGGGCGATCCTGGCATTCCCTGGGTCGGCGAGAGTGAATGGCGGATGCTGCGCGCCGGCGTGGGCCTTCATCCGGTCTATACCAGCGGACCCGGTGGTATTCTCACCGGATGGCTGCTCGGCCAGCAGTACACCCACGATGGCTGAGTGATGGGCACCTCGCCTGTTTCGGGAGGTAGCAGATCTTCTGGTTCCTTCCGCCACTCCTTCCCACGGTGCCCGGCGCACATGAGCGCGTCAGGCGATTAGCAAGCCCAGCTTGCCGACCATCGCAAGCGAGCGTTGAACGCTTTCTCGCGTTGATAGCAGCAGCGGCTCGGCGGGCTTCCTGGCACGATCCTTCTGATCTACCTGGATGGTCGGGCCGAATTTCTCGGTCATTTCGGCCGTGATCTGGTCGATAGTCCGCGTACCATCGAGCAATTGCAGGAAATCCCTGGTTCGGTCGTCCTCCAACTGCACGGTTTGGTGGAGGAGATTGGTGACGAGCGGACCTGTTTGAGCTTGTTTTCGCGCGAGCAGGCTCGCCTGCGGATGCTCGGTCGCTTCCGTCAATAAGAAGGGACGCGACAGCAGGAACGAGACCTCGCCGCTGCAAGCCAGGATAAACATCGCCTCGGTCAACGCCTTTTGGTCATCATCTGCCTGCCCGCCGCCAAGCAGCACTCGCGCCCCATCGAGCAATTCGTCAAATGACAGCGCGCGAGGCCAAGCGCGGCCGAGGCATAGGTGCGCCGCCTTCAAGAGCGAATTGGTCACCGTGATCCTGCTACCGTCCTCATTTTCGAATTCCATCGCTGAATCGTCCGTTACGCAGGCGTCCGGATCAACCGGGCTCGTCGTGCTCAGCAAATAGAACCGGGTGACGAAATCGAGGTCGGTCTGGCGGGAGAGCGAGACGTTGTCGTGGCAGAGCAAGGTACGGCGAAAGCCGTTACCGTCGATGAAGTCCTGATACTGATCGCGTGCCATGAACTCGGTTTCCGGGAAGCGTTGCAACGTCGCGCGTACCTCCTCGGAATAGCCCGCCAGATTGCGTCGCGAGAAATCGGCGTCGCTTAGATATTGCAAGCCATGAGAGCCTGCAAGCTCGACAACCTCGTGCAGCAGGAAGGCCTCGGCGCCTTCGTCGAGATCGTCATGAAACAACAGCTCGTCGGGCGCCTTGAGGACGCGGTTGTACTGATCGCGCATGATCGCGCCGTGAACCGAGTTGGCCTTCGATCCCTCGCTCAAGAACTTCAAGATTGCGCGGGCCTGTCCTACTTTTTCTTTCATGCCGGTGAGGCGGCGGGTGTGATACCGCATCATGTCGCGGACCATGTCGCGCATATGTGAGAACGGGTGCGCATTGTAACTGACGTAGCAGACCCCCTGCGGCGCGAGGTTCTGTTTGAAGATCATCATCATCTTCTCGCGCACCGCCGGTGGCACCCAGGAATACACGCCGTGCGCGATGATGTAGTCGAACCGTCCGAAGCTTGCATCGACATTCATGATGTCGCAGTGGAGAAGCTTGATGTTCTCCAGGCCCAATGTAGCGACATTGTTCTGACCGCGCTCGATCGTCACGCCGCTCAGGTCGACACCGACGAATTCGCTGTTCGGGTATTGAAAGGCCATCGGCAACAGGTTGCCGCCGACGCCGCAGCCAAGCTCCAGCACCCGGCAACGCTCGACCGGCGCCGGCTGCATGCCGTAAACGGCGGCCATGGTAGCAAGATGGTTGGGATGAGTAAGCCCATAAACATGGCCCGGGTAGTAGACCTCGTCGTATGGCGTTGGACCGATGTTTGGGTGACGATGCTCGGTTTGAATGTTCATCGTGCTCAATTCCACGAATATGCGAACTTGTTGTTGTCGATCGAGACACGTGCTTCCTTCACCTCTTCCTTGGCGAGCGACTTGCTGAGGAATTCGCGCGACAGCTCGGGGAGCAGGGTGTTGGTGATGATGTTGTCAATCATTCGCCCACCGGAGTCGGGGTCGTTGCAGCGCGACACAATGTGCTCGACGACCGCGTCGTCATAACCGAAGGTCGCGTTATGATTGTCGCGAAGGCGCCTTCCGATGCGGTCGAGTTGCAAACGCACGATCCCGGACAGCATCTCGTCCGATAGCGGGAAGTACGGTATCGAGACGATGCGTCCGAGCAGCGCCGCTGGGAACACCTTGAGCAACTCCGGCCTTAGCATCCTGGCGAGCTCTTCCGGCTCGTCGCGATACTTTGGATCGCGTGATAGGCCCATGATCATATCGGTGCCGACGTTGGTGGTAAGGATGATCAAAGTGTTCTTGAAGTCGATCCGTCGCCCGTTGCCGTCCTCCATGGTTCCTTTGTCGAATACCTGAAAGAAAATCTCATGGACGTCGGGATGAGCTTTCTCCACCTCGTCGAGCAGAATGACGCTATAGGGCTTGCGCCGGACGGCCTCGGTGAGGCGCCCACCTTCGCCATAGCCGACATACCCGGGAGGTGCGCCTTTCAAGGTCGAGACGGTGTGCGCTTCCTGGAACTCTGACATGTTGATCGTAATCATGTTTTGCTCGCCGCCATAAAGAGTCTCAGCAAGCGCCAGGGCGGTTTCGGTCTTGCCCACACCGGACGGGCCAGCCAGCATGAATACGCCGATCGGTTTCGACGGGTTGTCCAGCTTAGCGCGGCTGGTCTCAATTCGCTTGGCGATCATTGTCAGCCCATGGGACTGGCCGACGACGCGGCGGTTGAGGATCTCCGGTAGCTTCAGCACGGTTTCGATCTCGTCGCGCATCATCCGGCCGACCGGGATGCCGGTCCAATCAGAGACAACGGACGCCACCGACTGCTGGTCTACATGGGCATAGACCATTCGCTTTTCCGGATTGATGGTCTCAAGTGTGTCGAACTTGCCCCGCAGCTCCGCGCGCCTGGCAGCCGGATCTTCGCCTTCCTTGGGCCTGGACAGGATTTCACGAATGCTGCGGATGTCCTTGATGAGCTCCTGCTCGACCGCCCAATCGCCATCGAGGTTCGTCAGCTTGTCTTTCAGTGCGGCGATGTCGTTGTCGATCGCGACAATGCGCTCGTTGTCCTCTATCCCAAGGTCGCCGTCGCTGACGAGCGCAGATCTCTCAGCTTCACGAGCGGCAATCGCCACGCGTGCATCCTCGATCAAGGCCGGCGTCGCGCTCTGGCTGATGGCTACGCGTGCCGAGGCTGTATCAAGCAGGCTAACCGCCTTGTCCGGCAACTGCCGTGAAGGAATGTATCGGTGGGACAGGTTGACTGCTGCGACGATCGCAGCATCCGAAATGCGAACGCCATGGTGCTTTTCCATCGGACCGAGAAGTCCGCGAAGCATGATGCAGCAGGTCTCCACATCAGGTTCATCGATCTGGATTGGCTGGAAGCGCCGGGTGAGCGCGGGATCCTTCTCGATGTACTGGCGATATTCCGCCCATGTGGTGGCGGCGATCGTACGCAGCGTGCCACGGGCGAGGGGAGGTTTCAGGAGATTGGCCGCATCGCCGGTACCGGCGGCGCCGCCGGCGCCGATGAGTGTGTGGGCCTCATCGATGAACAAGATGATGGGAGTAGGTGAGCTCTGGACCTCGTCGATCACCGACCGCAAGCGCTGCTCGAACTCGCCCTTCATGGAGGCGCCGGCTTGCATCAGGCCGATGTCGAGTGCGCAGAGCCTTACATTGCGCAGCGGTGGCGGCACGTCGCCGGCGGCAATGCGCTGCGCAAAGCCTTCGACAACTGCGGTCTTGCCGACGCCAGCCTCGCCGGTGAGAATTGGATTGTTCTGCCGCCGACGCATCAACACGTCGATCAGTTGGCGGATTTCTTCGTCCCGGCCAAGAATCGGATCCATTTCGCCCGATTTAGCCTTGGCAGTGAGGTCCTGGGAGAACCGGTCGAGCGGCGTCGTGCCCTTCGGACCAGCTTGGGCCGCGCCTTCCGTGCCGGCGCCAACCAGGCCCGATCCGTCCATCGGCCGCATGGTCTCCTCTTCGGAGCCGGTCCAGACAGCGCGGCGTTCCGCCGCCAGTGCGTCGACGTTGACCTTGGCAAATTCCCGCGAGAGGTTGTTCAGCGCGCGACGAATATCGTTCGATTTCAGGCCGGCAACGAGCAGATGACCGGTGCGGATCTGGGTCTCGCCAAAGAAGAGCGTGGCATAGTGCCAGCCGCGATCGAGCAGATCGATGACCGAATTCGCGACGCCCGGCATGTCGGTCTCGTTCTTAGAAAAGCCGCTGATCACGCCGGCCAGGTCCGACAATAAGCGCGCGCGGTCGAGCTTGTAGTGATCGACCGAGAGGCTGAGATCGTTGCCCTCCTGCTGCAGAATATGAAACAGCCAGTGCGCAAGCTCGACGTTGCGATTGCCGGCGCTCTTTGCGTGGCGCAGGGCCTGTATGAAGGCATCATAGCCGGCCCGGTTCAGCTTGCCCGTTACAGCTTCAATGCTGATGTCGGTCACGGCGGCTCCTCCTGCTCAACTCCTCCGCGGATGCTTGTCATCATGCGGAATTGGCCTCAAATTCCATAGCATTAGGCGATGAGCACTATGGATAGGTTCAAATCGCCGTGGCATTGGCTGCGGCGCTCCGGCGGGATCTCAATCGCTCCCCGAGCTGAAAGCGGGCATCGCGGCGATACTCTTCTGTGGAGGCCCAGTTCGGCGAGACCCAAGAAGTCCATCCAAGTCGACCACTTTGTCCGAGCCTGACCGGTACAACCTCTCCGGCAGGAATGGCGAGCTCTACCTCCCATTCCAATTCGTCGCCGACATAGAAGAAAACGGCGTCGGCCAGTGGCTCCGACAGGTTGGGTGTTTCGGTCGGCAGGAATTGTTCGTACTGAGCAAATGTTCTGACAAAGACCCGAACTCTGATCTTGTCCTCGACGCTGAACACGCGCGAGCCCAGAAGGGCGTCCTGACCGAGCCTCGCATGCGTTCCGCCGAGCCGGCTGCAGTGACTTGGGTCGAACGAGAGCCAAGTGCCGACGAATTCGTCGATCTCGACTTTGACCTCGAACAGTCCTTGCAGGAATCGCGTCAACCGTGATGCACACTTCGCCCTTGGCGCGACCAGTCCAGCGAAGCTGAGCTTCGCCATGTCCGGAACGGTATCGCGATCGGCGAAAACATCGGTGCCCAAGCCGGCGAAGGAGCCGACATAGGCAATGAAGCGATCGTCCGCCGGGCGGTCGTGCTGCGCGATCGGGCGCGCGTCGGCCCAGGCACGAAAGAAGAGTTGCAGGAAGCGCCCGTTAAACAGATCGAGAAAGCGCGGGAAAGCGTCATCCCGCATCAGCCACCAGCTGAGGCTTTCGTCGGTGGTGGCAATGGGCAGGGCGCCCTGCGGGCCCAGGAGGCCGAGAAATTTGACGAGTATCCTGAGCCGGCCACTCTGGTCGTCCACGGCCGCGAGATTCGAGGCGGGAAACTCCAGATAAGGCACTTGGCCGAGGTCGACATATTCGTCGCGGCGCGCGGCACTGTCACCGATCCGCGGTCGATCCGGGTTGGCGCGCTCGAACTGGCGTAACGTATGGAAGAAATCGAAACGCCAGGGCTCGGCCTTCATCTGGTCGATCAGGGTCATAGCGGTCTCCGCGTGCCCATGCGCGGCGGCCATCGCATGATCTCGCCGCGCTCCGGCGTCGAGATGACCGTCTGGGTGAAGGTGTTGAAGCCGGAATAGTCGGCAAAGAAGCGTTCCAGGATCGCCCCGAGCAAGAACACGCCGCTGCCCTCAAATGCCTTCTCGTCGAGTGTGACGATAATCTCCAAGCCACGTGCTGCGCCGCTGCCGGTGCGCTCACGCACGCGTCGCACGATGGGGCGGCTTTCTATGCTGCGCACGCCGCGGATCTTGCGTTCCGTGGCGTCGTCGAATTGGTCGGCGAACAAGGACAGCATCTCGCGCAGCGCTCCGGCGTTCTTGCCGCCACCGCGCTCGACGAGCCCAAGATAGTTGAGGCTGAGCATGTTGATGAGCCGCCAGCTGACAACGCCGCTGTTGACGATTTCGCTGCGGCTGCGCAATTGGGCCACCACCGGTTCGCGCGGCGGCGTCGGACCGGCGACGCACATCAGATCGAGAGATGTGTCGTCCAGCAAACGAAAATCGGCGCCGCCCTGGCCGACCGGCAAGTGCTCCGTGAGATGGCGATTGGAGCAGAGAGCCCGAACGCTCAGTTCGGCGACAGAGCCTTTGCCGCTCAATTCACCGGGCTCGAGCAGTGACAGGAACATGTCCGTCCCGGTGTAGTCTGAGGAGGCGCCGTATGTCTTTTCTTCCACTGTGCGGCGGCGCGGCAAGCGGCGCACAGTGAAATAAAGCCTGTCGACCGACCCGCCGCTCCGGTCGACGGCGGCCGAATATAGCGGGCGCACGGGCCGCTTATCCTTCTCTGCCGGAAGGTGTGCGTAGACTTCGAGCACCTGGTGCGGTTCGTATTCCAGATAGCGGCTGCGATCTGGCACCACATGGTACTCGTGCGTATTCGACTTGACCGGAATACGATCACTCGTCTTCTCGAACAGATTGATCGCCGGCGCGGTATAGAGCCTGAACGTCTCGGGGCGCACCGAGGCGGCCAATCGTGAACTGTGTTCATCGAATGCGAAGACAATATCGATCGATTTGCTGCGCAGCCGTGACATCACCCCGCGAAGTCCGGTGAGGGTAATGCCGAGGAACTTGCGTGGAAACATGAAATATTCACGCAGCAATTCCGAGCCACGAAAGATCCGGTTATCGTTAGGAAATAGAGACTCATTCTCGTCGAAACCAATTTGCTGCACGCTGTCATGGGGGGCACGAGTCACCACCGGATCGCCGAAGTCGTCGAGATGTCGGAAGTAGACCCCCGTGCAATTCGAGATCAACTGCTCGTAAAGCGCGATGGCGTCGGATTCGGCACCGGACAGGTAGATCGGAAGCTCGCTCACGCGGCAGCCTGCGAACCACGTTTCCGGCTTGGTCCGAGCCTCCGCGTCCGGCGGCTCGTCGTCGAGCCGGGCCGCACTACGATGGGTCAACGATAGCCTCAGCCCCGCGATGACGTCACTGCCGATCGGGATACCGAGCGCCTGCAGAGCGCCCGCCGTCGAGAAATACTCGGCGCTTGTGACGTCAAATGGCCAGAGCACGATGTCGCGGCAAAGTCGAAACCGGCAGGAAAGACTTCGCTCTCTCTCGCGATAGGTCGCGTCGAAATAGGCGCCGCGCGCGATCTTCCTGCCGTCACGCAGCGCCGGGTCGGCATAGGGTGGCCGTGCGGTCACCAGCATGGCCGAAGGTGTCGGCGCAAGATAGTTCGGCACCAGTTGCTCGAGCAGGTTTGCAGTGAATTCGGGGAACTCGTGCTTGAGCTTGAGTTGAACGCGGGCGGCAAGAAAGGCAGCGCCTTCCAGCAGTCCCGTGATCATCGGGTCCGAGCGGTCTCGGATCAGGCCGCCGAGGCGCTCTGCGATACCTGGATATTCTTCGGCGAAATCTCCCGCCTGCTCGTACAGCAATGACAGTTCACGATTGTAGAAATCGAGGAATTCGCGATTCATGTTAAAGTCGATTGATCTGGATGTCGCCGCTGTCGAGATCGACGTCGGCGACAAATTCCACGGGGACGTTGAGCGGCTCAGCTTTGAGGTCGGCGTGAACGATGAAGCGCAGCTTCAGCTGCTCAGGGCCGACCGAGCCGTCGCGACGAACCCGAATCGTCTTGCGGTCGAGTCTGGGTTCGTAGGTCGCTAGCGTCTCGCGCAACGCGTCGGTGAGTTCGTCGTCCGTAACCTCGTCGATCGAGCGGTGGGCGATATCGGGGAAGCCGTAGTTCAAGATCGATCTCCGGACGCAATCCCGGTCGCTCAGATCCAAAGTCGATTCCAGAGCAATGGTATTGAGAAGGGCTTCTAGGTCATGAGAGATTTCCCGCCGCAACAGCGTTTCCGAGATCGGAAAGCGGCCGGCGCTACGCCGTCCGGCAATGACCCGTTCACCGAATTCATCGCGCAAATTGAGCTTCTTGCGCGCATCGCGAGCTTCATGAGCCAAGCGAAAGGCCAGCATTAGCGGGGGAGAGAGACGATCCCTCTTTGGAGTAATGGTCATTTACCTTCCCCAAGATGCCGGGCCCGCTATGCCCTTTCGCGGAGCATCAGCTGGTCTCTAGGATGGTTGTCGCCTCGGCAGGCGGTCGTGCTCGTAACCGCTCCCGCCGAGACGTCAACGCAATCGCACCGTGCGGCGCCGGCTCAGCTAATCGCAACCAACGCCAAGCAGAAGCCGACGATCAGGCCCATTCCTTGTTGGCGGGAACGTCCCAGCCAAACACCGGCGCCGCTCCAGCGCCGCCTTTTTCCGTCTGGGTCTTGTACGTCATCTTGACCTTGGCGAAATTCAGACTCACGTTTTCAGTGAGGCGATCTTCGCCGTGCGATCCGCCCGTCGATACACTCGTGACCAGAATGTGCTTCATCTCGATCTTGAGATACTCCAGCGGATTTTCACCCGCCTTGCGCACCGTGAGGATCGCCGTATCAATGTGCTTGCCGTTCGCACAGACTTTGAAAAGCTCCGGCGTGGCCTTGTCGACGAAGTGCGTGAAGTGCAGGTCCTGGATGCTGACCTTACCGGCACCGCCGCCCGAACCGCTGTGGAAAGTGCCTGACTGGCTCTCGCCGAAAGACCAGCTCAAAATATCGATTTCGTCCTTGTGCTTGTCGTCCAGCGACTCGCCCTTAATCGGATCGAGTTTCAGGAAAATGTCGACAGCCATAGCATAGTCCTTTCAAATTTCTGCATGTTACGGTTGCGATGCTGCGGCGTCAGGAGCCGGGGCCGGGAAGGCGCGAAACCAGACTGAGGCCGACGTCCATCGCCTCCAACTGAAAGTGTGGACGAAGAAAGAAGCGCGCGTTGTAATATCCCGGGTTCTCCTCGTTTGCTATGACCTCTACCTTCGCAGCGGCCAGCGGCTTGCGCGCCTTCTGAGCTTCTGACGACAGGGCTGGATTGGCATCAACGTACTCGTTGATCCAGGTCTGCAGCCAGACCGTCAGCTCATCCTTCTCCTTCATGGATCCGATCTTGTCGCGAACCATGCACTTCAGATAGTGCGCAAAGCGAGACACAGCGAACATGTAGGGCAGTCGTGACGACAGGTTATCAGAGGCGGTGGCATCCACGCCTTTCTCGCCGAAATACTTCTTCGGCTTGTAGAGCGACTGAGCGCCGATGAACGCCGCCTTGTCGGTGTTCTTGCGATGGATCAGCGGGATGAGGCCCGCCTTCGCAAGTTCGTGCTCACGGCGATCGCTGATGGCGATCTCGGTCGGGCATTTCAGGTCGACGCCGCCGTCATCGGTCGGGAACGTGTGCGTCGGCAGGTTGATAACTTCACCGCCGGACTGCACACCGCGGATGCGCGTGCACCAGCCAAACTCCTTGAAGGCGCGGTTGATGTTGACGGCCATTGCGTAGGCGGCGTTGATCCAGCCGTATTTGTCGCCGGTGTGTCCGTCCGTCTCCTCTTCGAAGGCGAACTCTTCCACGGGCTCCGATTTCGCGCCGTAGGGGAGGCGGCCGAGCGCGCGCGGCATGCACAGGCCGAGATAGCGCGAGTCGTCCTGATCGCGCAGTCCCTTCCATGCGGCATATTCCGGCGTGTCGAACACCTTGCCGATGTCCCGAGGGTTGGACAGCTCGGTCCAAGAGTCCATTCCCATCAGCGTCGGCTCGGCGCCGCTGAAGAAGGGGGCGTGTGCGGCGCCGGCGATCTTGCTGAGATCGCGGAGCAGTTGCACATCGGTGGGGAGGTGACTGAAATAATAGTCGCCGATCAGGCAGCCGAAAGGCTCGCCACCCAGCTGGCCGAATTCATACTCATAGATCTGCTTGAAAAGGGGGCTCTGGTCCCAGCGTGCATCGGGATAAAGCCGCAGATTTCGATACAGCTCGTTCTTTGAGACGTTCATCACCCGGATTTTCAGGTTGGCGTCGGTCTCGGAATTGAAGACGAGGTAGTGGAGACCGCGCCACGCACTTTCGATTGCTTGGAACTCAGGTGTATGAAGAATCTCGTTCATTTGCGCGGTCAGCTTCTGGTCGATCCGCGCGATCATCTCCTCGATGGTGTCGAGGACGTCCGACTTTATGACGCTTGTGTCCTTCAACGCCTCTTGAACGAGCGTGGATACGGCGTTTTCGACTTCGGTCGCTGCACGTTCAGTGCGCGGTTTGAAGCTTTGCTTTAGCAGGCTGGCAAACTCATCAGCTTCGACGGTTTTGACTTGGGTAGGGCTCTCTGTGTGAACAGCTTCTTTTGCCATGGTCCCCATTCCTTCCTTAGCTTTCGGTGCCAGGTTCGCTCGACTGGCTTGTCGCGCGTTCCCGCAGCGCTGCCATCAGTTGAGGATCGGCGAGAAGTTTTTTTAGCTGGTCCTCGGCGGCCACCTTGCCGTCCATGTAGCGCAGCAGGTTGGCGAGTTGTTCGCGTGCCTCGAGCAGCTTGGCGGTGGCCGGCACCTGGCGGGCGACTGCCACCGGAGTGAAGTCTGCCATCTTGTTGAAGCGCAAGTTGACCGAGATCTTTTCGTCGGAACCATCGCTGAGGCGATTGGCGACGCGCGCCGTCACGCCGGGCTGGATTGCGGCCATGCGGTTGTCGAAATTGTCCATATCGAACTCGAGGAACTTACGCTCCTCGACCTTCGACTTCTCGATGCCGGGGTTATTGCCGGAGAGGTCGGAGAGGACGCCCATGACGAACGGCAGCTCGATCAGCCGCTCGGCGTCGTAAGGATCCTCGTATGTTATGTGCACGCGTGGTGCGCGGTTTCGTCGAATGAATTTTTGACCGCTGTCAGTAGCCATGGTTCCCCTCCCTGCGAAATCGCATCAGAAGCCAAATTGCACGACGCAGATTGACTAAGGCGTCTCAACTTGCGGTCGGCAAAACATTCTTATGTCCAGTTAGTGCCTTCGAGAGAAAGGTGGTTCAATACGATTTGTCGATTGTCTTGAGAGCGCCCTCAGGAAGGACATCATTCAGAAGGCTGAGGAAATCCCGCTGTGCGAGGTCGCGCGCGCGATCGACCAGAAAGGGGATCGGGCTGGACGGCTCCGTGGTTCGGAAAAACGACGCCACCTTCGTCAGCAGACCCAAGGCCTGCGCTCTATTTTCCACCGAAAAAACAATATCTTGGGCGCTCTCATCCGTCGTTGATGAGAGCGGGGTCGCGAGCTCCGCCATCCGTTCGATCGGCAGGTCGAAGACTTTGTCCCGCCCGATGTTGATGGCAGCGCTCTCCACGTGGGACGGCACCAGCATCCGCATCACTTCAATAAATGATTTGCCGACCATCTCCTGCGCTTGACGTACCAGCAAGAGCGCCGGGTTGGATGGTTCCATTCGGGCAAAATAGGCGGCCGCTGCGCCGAGCGCTGCGGACGCCTGTGCAGATGAAGCAAACATCGTGGTTGCGTCCAACGGCACCTGCGTATCGACGGGACCGGCATCTTCCGCAGTTGCGGCAATCGCCACCGGATCACGCAATGCGACAAGACCCGCAAGCCAGGCAGCCATGCCGTCAACCAAGCCGGAGAGCCTGTCGAGGCTGATAGGTTGCCCCGAATTCATCTTCTCACGCCAGGTCGCCTTGATACCTGCGATTTCAGCAGCGACCGCGGAGCACCGCGCGCTGATTGCCTTGAGAGTATCGAGATCCGTCTCGCTGACGATGCGCTCGATAGTCGCGAGATCGAGCCCGTCGGCGTCGGCATCGCCGGCGGGAATTTCGCCTTGCGCGATTTGATAGGCACGGTAGTGGAGGTTGCCGTGTCTGCGGTTCTCGATCAGGGGGAGGAACTGGAGCGGGTTGATCACGGTCGGAAACACGTCGATTGCTTCGACCGTGACGGCCCGAAGCGCGTAGTCGCCGTTCTCGCCCCTCGGATGTACCGCTTCCCACTGCTCGCGCAGCAGCAAGTTGGTCGCCCTCAGGCAGTTAAGAAAGCCGTCGAGATCGCGGTTGAGGATTGAAAACTTCGCGAGCAGCAGGTTTAGGCGCAGATCGCGGGTACGCGCCAGGAGGGGCTGTGCAGCGGCAAATTGGCCGGCAAAATCGACTGCCTTTGGATCGAAGCGTCCACGCTCCCCATTGGCATTGACGACCTCGAAGAACGACATTGGCAGCAGGGATTCCGCACCTGCGAAGAAGTTCAGATATTGGACGTCTCCGATGGCGTCGAGATCCGGCCCGCAGGGATCGTCAGCGGTAATGGGCAGCGTCAGGGAGGCGACATCAAGCATGCGAGGATCGTCCATCTGCTCGGTCACGGCCCCGCTGCCGAGCCGTGACGACTAAGGGATCGCGCGGGGCGCATGATCCGATTCTATACCTATGGGTCAGATGCCTGCTGATCTTGGTTCATTCCCGAAGATCATGCCATTTTCTCGTGAACCGGCAAGCTCTTGGAGCCGACTACTTGATGGCCAGGGTGGTTCTTTGGACGGCTGTCGTGAAACGTCAGGAGGCCAGCCCCGGGGCGGACTTGCCGGTACTGCCAATTGGCGGGGCAGGATTTCCGCGGATCTTGCATACGTCTGATCAGCTCTTTGCAGCGGGTCATTCGATCGAAGGAGGGAGTTTAAGCCCACATGGGCCAGCTTACTCAGGATACCCGCCTCTGCGAACTCAAGACGCCTCTTGGCAAAGACGTTCTGGTTTTTGCCGGATTCGAGGGCTCGGAAGGTCTCAGCGAACTGTTCGAGTATCGCATAGAGTGTCTCAGTGAGGATGCCGACCTCGACTTCGACCGAGCCATCGGTCAGCAATGCACGCTGACCATAAAGCTGCATGAAAAGGAGCGCGAGTTCAGTGGCATTCTGACGGAGGCCCAGTGGCTCGGGGTAAGGAACGACTATTTTAGCTACCGGATCGTGCTGAGGCCCTGGTTTTGGCTGTTGTCGCGGACCACCGATTGCCGGATCTTTCAGGACAAGAAAGCGCCCGACATTATCAAGGAGGTATTCAACGAACGCGGCTTCACCGATTATGAATCCAAACTGACCGAAGAGGGGTCCTGTCCGAAGCTCGAATATTGCGTTCAGTACCGCGAGACTGACATGAATTTCGTGTGCCGGCTGATGGAACAGCACGGCATCTACTACTTCTTCAAGCACGAGGGCGGCAAACATACGCTGGTGTTGGCGGATTCCAAATCGTCGCATAGCCCGATCAACGGTCTTGCTACGATTCCCTATATCCCGTTAACGGGGGCAGATCGTCGAGGCGAGCAGCATATCTACGAATGGGTCTCGGAGCGCCGGTTTCGAACCGGCAAGATCGAGCTTAACGACTACAACTATCAAAAGCCCAACGCGCAGATGATCAGCGACGCCAAGGGCTCCGAGCACTACACCCGGTCGGAGATGGAGTTTTACGACTATCCAGGGAAGTTCAAGGAAAAATCCGACGGCGAGCGCTACGCGAAGATCCAGCTCCAGGCCGAGCAGGCAATGGACCGAAGGCGCCGCGGCAACGGCGACGCCGTCAACTTGTTCCCCGGTGGGTTAACGAAGCTTGAAAAGCACTCCAAGGATTCGCAGAACGTGGAATATCTCGTGGTGCGAGCCACGCACTCGTTCTCGATCGAATCTTATCGCACCGGAGGTCCGAGCGACGCCGGGCAACACGTCTATTTCGGCAGCTACGAGTTTCTGCCGAGCGATCGGCCGTTTCGAGCGCCAATGACGACGCCGAAGCCAAGGATCAATGGCATCCAGACTGCCAAGGTAGTGACCAAAGACGACAATTCGAGCGAGGAAATCGACGTCGAGTCGCTCGGCGAAATCTATGTCCGCTTTTTCTGGGATCGCAAGAAGAAGCGGTCGTGCCGGTTGCGCGTCGCCCAGGTTTGGTCTGGCAAGCGCTGGGGCGGTCAGATTATCCCACGCGTCGGGCAGGAAGTCGTTGTCGAATTCCTGGAAGGGGATCCGGACCGGCCCCTGGTGATCGGCACCGTGTACAACGACGAATACAAGCTGCCTTACGATCTGCCGTCGAAAAAGACGATTGGCGGCTTGAAGTCGGACTCCACCAAAGGTGGCGGCGGCTTCAACGAGTGGAGCTTCGAGGACAAGAAGGGGTCCGAGAAGATCACGGTGCATGCCGAGAAGGACCATGACGTGACGGTCCGGGACACCGAGACACGGACCATCGGCGAAGCTGCATTCGGCGGCGATACCCGCAAGACCACGCTCAAGAAAGGCAATGACAAACTCGACATCGAATTGGGCGGTCAACACATCACGCTGGCCATGGACCAGTCTGTCAATGCGGGCATCAGCATCACGCTCACCGCCAACGCCAATATCACCCTGCAGGTTGGTCCCAGCCAGATTATCCTGACCCCGGCGGGCATCGTCATCAACGCGCCGACGATCGCCATGACAGCGCAGGCCGGCATGGCGCTTGCTGCCGGCGGTCCGCTGGTCGCTCACGGCACTCCAACTCTTGTCGGCTGACGATCATGGGGCAGGTTCGATTCGGAACGGTACAGGATCTGTTTCAGGCCTATCCGTTGGCGCGCTATGATGTCGGCAGAGCCGACGCTGACAAGCCTTCGCTGGATTTCCTTCAGGAGGCCGCCGACGCGTGCAATTGGCACGCGGCCGTGTCTTATTGTGCATACCTACTTCCAAGGCGTGTGGCAATTGGCTGGGGATGTCGCTCTCTGCGACGGATGTTCGATCATTTCGATGCCAGCGATAGCAGGTCGCTCAATATTGTGGAGACCTGGGTCCGGCAACCGGACGAGCAGTCCCGGAACAAGGCGCTGGCTGTCGGCAATGCCAACGATCCTGAGCAGCCGGCAACGTGGCTGGCGCTGGCGGCCGGCTGGTCCGGCGGAAGCGTGGTTCCCCCGGAATTTGCGCCCGTGGAAGCCAAGCCAGATCAGGCCGCACGGGCGGTGCGTACAGCACTGCTGATTGGCCTCTGCCGGCTCCCCCGTGACTTCCGGGACCAGATAATGACGTCGTGCCTGGAGGATGGTATTCAATTGGCACGCGGCGAACCGCGCCCTCCGCGCTAACGAGACGATGTGATGGTGCTTCGCTTTAATATCGAGAACGAACCGAATCTTCCGGACGGCGGACCTGTGACGTTTACGGTCACCGGCAGGCGTTCGGTCGATATTGGCCGGGACCGTCACCTCGACTGGACGCTGCCGGATCCGGCGCGGACTATTTCCGGAAAGCATTGCGAGGTGCACTTTCGCGACGGTGGCTATTGGCTGCACGACGTCTCGACCAACGGCACCTTTCTCAATGGTGCCGACCAGCGCATGCGGGGGCCGCACCGCTTGCGCGACGGCGATCGGCTCACGATCGGCCACTACATCATCGGAGTTTCGCTGGAGGATGAGGCTGGCGGGCGTATCCCAAATCAAGCGGCGCAACTGCACGAACCCTCGGTCCAGCAGCATGCGGATTACGGAGAGCTTTGGACGGCCGATCGTGACGTTCCGCCGCCGATCGATCCGCAACTGTTGAAGAAGCCACGCGAGGCGGCGCGGCCCGTCAATCCGGGGTTCCTTGATTGGGCAGCGAGCGTGCCGGCGCCGGGTGTAGACCCATTTCGATGGTCATCGCCGACGTCTACGTCCCAACCGTCCGTGCAGGACGATGACATGAACTGGGCAGCCGGTCCGGTCACCGCGCCGAAACCGCAAGTCGAGCGCCCGCAAGCCATCCCGACTCCACGCCGGCCGTCGGTTTGGATCGATGATGAACCAGTCGCTGCCCAGCCGCCAACATCGCCATCGCACCCGCAGGTCGAGACGGCGCAAGCAGCAGACGAGCGACCTGTCGCGGCCAAGCCAGTCGGTGGTACCGAGTTCGCGCGACTGGTGGCGCGCGCTGCGGGATTGCCGG
The DNA here is from genome assembly GCF_052871955.1 of Bradyrhizobium sp. CAR08. Classification (NCBI taxonomy): domain Bacteria; kingdom Pseudomonadati; phylum Pseudomonadota; class Alphaproteobacteria; order Hyphomicrobiales; family Nitrobacteraceae; genus Bradyrhizobium; species Bradyrhizobium sp. CAR08. The sequence goes on along the minus strand of NZ_JBIXJX010000004.1, from coordinate 374,428 downwards.
AGAATTTCTTCGCCAGCAAGTCCGATGCCGAACTCGCCGAACAGCTTGGCATCATCTTGCGTATGACCGTGGACAATCTGATGGCGCTGCTGCAAGCGCGAACCCAAGCCAAGCAGCTGACCCGTAGCACCAGCCAGACCACCGTCCAAGCCCTCGAAAATAATCCGCTGAAATTCTCGCCGACCTCGGAGGAAGCGATGCGCATTCTCTTTGGGCCGCCGACACGCAGCTATCTCGATGCACAGCGCGCCTTTGCACAGGGCTTCAGTGATCTCAAGTCACATCAGTTGAGAACCTATATGGCGATGCAGCACGCTGTCCATGAGCTGATTGCGGGCATAGATCCGACGCTGATGGCGCGCGAGCTCGAGCTTCAGCGTGGCGCAAGCTCCTGGCTCGGCACGAACAAGGGCAAACTCTGGGACGAGTTCTTGACGCGCTGGAAAGCGCATCTTGGCCGCGACAACAACGCGCCGATCGAAACCTTTATGTTGCTTTTCTCGAACTATTACGACCGCGGTGATAAGCCCGGCTCAAAGTAAACTCTCGGCGACCACGAGGTTGCCTACAATTTCTAAGTGGATATAGGAATGTCTTGGTACAGCAAGGTCTTCTGGTCGGAAGGTTTGTTTCTGCGGCCGCATCATCTGCAGCAGAACGACCGCTACATCGAACACTTGCTGGAAAAGCGCGTTCGCTACACGACACCATATCCTTGGGGCTTTGCCGAGCTAGAGATCGATAGGGATCTTACCGAACAGAGCAAATTCGCGGTGCGCAGTGCGTCCGGCCTCATGCCGGACGGTACGCCGTTCGATATCCCTGCGGACAGCCCAATACCCGAATCGATCGAGGTGCCGGAGACGGCTGCAGGCCAGATCGTCTGGCTGATGATGCCGGTCGCGGCGCCAAACACCCGCGAGGTCGACGAGGACCGCACCGACAGCGCCAGTCGTTATGTTCGCACTTCGGAAACCTTCATTGACTCGACCTCGGCGCTCCGTATCGAGGAAGAGATCGACATCGCTTATCCGCGCCTGTCTTTCGAACTGCGCAAGACGAGCAAGCCCGGATACATGGGCCTGGGTATCGCGCGCATTCTCGAGGTGCGCGACAAGAACATCCTGTTCGACGACAAGTTCGTGCCGCCGATGCTGGTCTGCGCCGCGCATCCGATCATCGATGGCTGGCTCAACCGCATCATCGGCTGGGTTGAGACTAAACTCGACGAGCTGGCGCGTTACGCCGTCGATCCGTCATCCGGTGGTGGGTTGCAGAGCGTCGACTATCTGGTCCTGCAAGTGCTGAACCGTACCATTCCCGTGCTGACTCATTTCCAGCGCTCCGGCAGCGTTCACCCGGAGCGCCTGTACGAGGAATTGCTGAGGTTCGCGGGTGAACTTGCGACGTTTTCCACGGCGGAACGGCGGGCGCGCAACTATCCGGCGTACAATCACGACGATCTCGAGAACGTCTTCACACCCTTGGTGAGCGACATCCAGGACTTCTTGAGCGCGCGGCTGGGCCGGCGGGCGATCCGCCTGGAGATCATCGAGCGCGCACAGAATGCGTTCGTATCGCCGATCCGCGATCGAGCGCTATTCCGAAATGCGACCCTGGTGCTGGAAGTTGCCGCACGGCGGCCGCTTGTGGAGATCCAGAACGATTTCCCGCACCTGTTCAAGGTCGGGCCGAACACAAAGATGAACGAGATCGTGCACGCAAACCTGCCGGGCCTCACGTTGGCGCATTTGCCGACGCCGCCGCCGCATATCCGGGCCATCACGGATCACGTCTATTTCTATCTCGACCGCAAGTCACCGCTGTGGCCCGAGTTCAGTACGGCTGCGTCGATCGGAATGCATTTTTCCGGCGACTGGCCCGAGCTTGAGCTGTATCTTTGGGCTATCCTGGAAGACAGGCCATGAGCGACAAGGACAAGCCGGTCAATCCTTTCGGGCGGGGCGAACGGACGATCATCCGTCCCAACCCCGGCGGGAAGTTGCCGCCGGCGCCGATCTCTCAACCTCCGCCGGGCGGGGGGCCCGCAGCACGCCCAGCCTATTCGCCATCACCCGTACCCTCTCCCGGCACGCCGGCCCCACCACCATCCTTTTCGCCCGTTCCACAGGGCTCGAACTACGCCTCCGCGCCGGCCAGCCATCCAGCCGAGGAATGGATCTCGACACCCGCGCAAGGCCAGGTGCCGCAACCCTTGATGCCGCCAGGGCCGCCGTTGCGCGTTGACGATCTGGTCGCGCCAAATGCCAATCCGGTGATGCGCGCTGCGGGCCCGTTGCTGCAACTGCTCGGTCGGTTGCGTGTGGCGCTCATGCGAGCGTCATTCGCCAGCCTGATGGAGCAGGTCGCAGACGCGATCAAATTCTTTGAGAAGGACATCCGTTCAGCGGGCATTTCCGAGCACCAGGCCAACACAGCAAAATACATCCTGTGTGCCACTGCTGACGATATCGTGCAGCACATCCCAACCGAAGAGCGTCACGTCTGGACGCAATATTCGATGCTGAGCCGGTTCTTCGGCGAGCGTGTCGGCGGCGTCCGTTTCTTTGAGATCCTCGACCATTTGAAGGTTGATCCACTGGTCAACTATCCGGTCCTCGAACTTCAGCACGTCTGCCTTGCGCTTGGTTTTCAGGGCATCCACCGGACGTCAGGGGGCGGACTTGCGAACCTGCAACTGATCCAGCGCAACCTCTATGAATTGCTGCGCCGGGTTAGACCGAAAACGATGAGCGACCTGTCGCCCAACTGGCGCGGGCAGGCGCTGGCGGGGCGCCGGCAGCGTCTGCGTGTTCCGGTTTGGCTCGTGGCAGCCGTGGTCGCCGCGCTGCTGACCGGGTCCTATTTCGTTCTGCGGACGCTCCTCGCTGGACGGGCAGAGAATGCTGCTGAGGTGGCGCTCGCGCTCCATCCGGCCGGTCCGATCGAACTCAAGCGTCAGGTCGTTGCACCACCCCCACCGCCGCCGCCTCCGCCGCCGCCGGATCGCATTACCCAGTTGCAACGCATCCGCAATGCGCTCGCGAAGGAGAACACCGCCTGCGCCATGACGGCGGACCAGACCCCCAGCTTCATCGTGATCAGGGTCTGCGACCTGGCCTTGTTTGCGTCGGGCCAAGCGACCATCCTCGACGGCTTTAAGCCGATCGCTCTCCGCGTCGCAGCAACCCTCGACAAGGAGCCGGGACGGATCCGGGTCGTCGGCCATACTGACAGTTCGCCAATCCGCACAGTCCGCTTCCCGACCAATTTCGAGTTGTCGGTCGAGCGCGCCAAGGCGGTTGCCGCGGCACTGAAACCTGGCTTGAACGATGGTTCGCGCGTCGACGTCGAGGGCAAAGGAGCAGATGCGCCGATTGCCAGCAACACAACGCCCGAGGGACGTGCCAAGAACCGGCGCGTCGAGATCTTTATCGAACGCAGCGAATAGGCACACACCGCCGGATCAGGTGGTTTTGCGACGGGTACGGTTAGATGCTTGCCAAGGACATTCTTCGCATCGTTCTCTACGGGGTCGGCCTCAGCTCGCTCGGAGCGGTGATCTATTTCGCCGGTCCCTTCATCGCATTCGGCGATTGGCGGCCGCTGGAGAACCATATCGTCCGGCAGATCGCTATTCTGCTGCTCACCACGGCCGTGGCAGGCATCGTTGGCCTCAATCTGTTCAAGCGGCGCAAGGGTGCCAAGGAGATTGCCGATGGTATCGCTGGTGCAGACCAGCCCGTCAGCGATGAACCAGTGCTCAAGGAGCGCATGAAGGATGCGCTCGCGACGCTGAAGACCGCCAGCGGCAACAAGTCGGGCTATCTCTACGATCTCCCCTGGTACGTCATCATCGGTCCGCCCGGCGCCGGCAAGACCACGGCCCTTGTCAATTCCGGGCTCAAATTTCCGCTCGCGCGCGGGGCAACGCCCGCGGCGATCGCAGGGGTCGGCGGTACCCGCTACTGCGACTGGTGGTTTACAGAGGAGGCGGTGCTGATCGATACCGCCGGCCGCTACACCACCCAGGACTCCAACAGCAAGGCCGACAAGGACAGCTGGCTGGCGTTCCTGGATATCCTGAAGAAAAGCCGGTCGCGCCAACCGATCAACGGCGTTCTTGTCGCCATCAGTATCGAAGACATCCTGACGCTGCCGAAGCAGGAGCTCGCACTTCATGCCGATGCCATCAGAATGCGCCTGCTCGAGCTGCATCAGAGACTCAAGGTCAGCTTCCCAGTCTACGCGCTATTTACCAAAGCGGATCTCGTTGCCGGCTTCACCGAGTATTTCGCCTATCTCGGGGAGGCCGGCCGCCGTCAAGTCTGGGGTGCCACGTTCCAGACCGCCGACAAGACCCAGAATCTGGTTGGGCAGATCCCGTTCGAGTTCGACCGTCTGCTGGAGCGCCTGAGCGAAGAGACGCTCGACCGTCTGCAGGACGAGCCGACGCCCCAGCACCGCGTGCAATTGTTCGGTTTTCCGGCACAGATGGCGCGGCTCAAGCCTCAGATCCACGATTTCCTCAACCTGATCTTCGAGCCGACGCGCTATCACGTGAACGCGAACCTGCGCGGATTCTACTTTACCTCGGGTACGCAGCAGGGCACGCCGATCGATCAATTGATCGGGTCGCTGGCGCGCACGTTCGGCGCTGAGGAAGTCGGTTCCGGATCCTATTCGGGCACGGGCAAGAGCTTCTTCCTTGCCGATCTGATTTCCAAGGTCATCATCGGCGAGGCCGACTGGGTCTCGACTGACCGTGCCGCGGTGCGCCGCGCGCTGGTCCTGAAGACCGCAGCCCTGTCATTGATCGGTCTGGTCTCGATCGGGCTGATCGCAGCTTGGCTGGTGAGCTACAAGCGGAACGCCGATTTGATCGAGCAAAGCCTGCAGGCGGATAGCGAGTATGCAACCGCCGGCGCGGCACTTATCAAGCAGGCATTGATTGCCGATCATGATCTCGACAAGGTGCTGCCGCTACTCTACCGGCTTCGCAACGCCCCGGCGGGCTACGGATCGCGCGGCGAATCGGTGCCTCTGTCGGCTCGCTACGGGCTCAGTCAGCGCGCCCGGCTGCTGTCGCCCTCGAAAGCGGCCTATCACACCGCGCTTGAACGCATGTTCCGACCGCGCCTGCTGTATCGCCTGGAAGAGCAGCTCAATGCGCGCATAAACGAGCCTGCCTTCGTCTATGAGGCGCTCAAGGTCTATCTGATGATCGGTGGCCTGCAGTCGCCGGATCGCGAGTTGATCCGCTCCTGGATGCAACGTGACTGGGCGGATAATCTCTATCCTGGCGCCACCAACGCAGAAGGGCGGCGTCTGCTCGACGAGAACCTCGTGGCAATGTTCGACCTCGAGACCGAACAGCCGCCCTTGGTCGAACTCGACGGCCGGTTGATCAAGCAGGCCCAGAACTCCTTGGCGCGCCTGAGCGTGTCGCAACGAGCGTACGAGTTTCTGAAATCGGAGGCTCGCGCGTCGATCGCCGGCGACTGGATCGCCAGCCGCCATGGCGGACCCGACATGGGTGTCGTGTTCGAAACCACGACCGGGCAGCCTTTGGACGCCGTGCGGGTACCTGAGTTCTTCACGTATAACGGCTTCCATCAGAAGTTCGTCGCCCGGCTGTCCGGATTGTCTGAGCGGATGAAGCGGGAGCGATGGGTTTTGGGGGATGCCGGCCAGCAGTCGGCCATCAACCAGCAGTACGACAATCTGGCCGGCGATCTGCTCAGCATCTATTCAAACGATTTCGTGACGACCTGGCGAACGGCGCTCGGGAGCCTGCGCCTGAAGAAGCTGCTCGCCGACAAACCGAAATATGAGGTGCTTCGGGCGCTTTCGGCGCCGACCTCGCCGATGCGGCAAATTCTGGAGTCGGTGCGCGACGAGACGGTGCTGACCAAGGAACGGGCGAAGAGCGCTTCGGCGCCAGCTGCCACATCGGCGCCAGCACTCTTCACGAATGCTCAGGATGGACCGCCTGGCACGATGATCGAAGCACAGTTCAAGCCTTACCACGCAGCGCTCGAAGGCGAGAGCACCCGCCGGCCAATCGACTCGACCGTCGCGAACCTGAACGACATCGCGCAGAACCTGACGCTGATCATCGAGAATCCCCAACTGACCGCACAAGCCACAGCTGCGCTCCAGAACCAGGTCGCAGCGCTCCGCAACAACGCCTCGCGCATGCCGCCGCCATTCTCCGATATGTTGCGAGCAGCAGCCGCGGAGTTCGAAGGTAGCATCGCGGCTTCAACCGCCGGACAAATCCTGCAAACGTTGCGCGATCAGGTCACGCCGGTCTGCCAACAGACCGTGACTAACCGCTACCCGTTTATCCGCGGCAGCGGCCAGGAAGTTCCGCTCGCGGATTTTGCCAAATTGTTCAGTCCGAATGGCGTTATGGACAGGTTCTTCACCCAGTACCTGGCACCTTATGCCGACACGTCGCGGTCGGACTGGGCTTGGCGAAAGGAGAGCCCCGTTGGTCGGTCGTTCTCGCCCGAGACGCTCAAACAATTCCAGAACGCGGCTTATATCCGGGATGCGTTCTTCCAGACGGGCGGCGGTGTGCCCGCCGTTTCATTCGCGATCCGACCCCCTGGGGCACCGGGACCAGGCGTGACAGTTAAGACCGAGATCGGTGGCACCACAATTGCGAGCCCAACCATTCCCGGATCGGCCCCTCCGTCCTTGTTCGGCGGGCCGCAACCTACGCCACCGCCACCGCCACAGCCGCAGACCAACTCGCCGACTACTATCCTATGGCCGGGCCCAGCGCCGCGAACGGCAATTTCAGTCAGTAACGATACCGGCCCGCCATCCGTGCTTGAGCGCATTGGTCCCTGGTCGTTGTTTCGGATGTTGGAGGCGGGCTCGTTAGTGGTGAAAGCGGAAACCGCCAGCGCGAGTTTCATCGTCGCCGGGCGCGAGCTCAACTATCAAATTTCGACCGGATCGTTGCGCAACCCGCTGAACCTGTCAGTGCTGCGCGAGTTTCGTTGCCCGACCGGGATATGACCATGCGTTGCGGGATATTCGGCAAAATCGGTGCGAAGCGCGATTTCATCGCGATCGCGACCCCGCGCAGCTTCCTGGAAGCCTGGGAGCCGTGGGTACAGGCTGCGCTGTCAGCAAGTCGCCACCAGCTTGGCCCAGGATGGCAACAGGCCTTTCTGACCGCGCCGGTCTGGCGGTTTTGGCTCGGCGCCGCGATCTGCGGCACGACAGTGGCGGGTGCGATCATGCCATCGCTCGATGGGGTGGGGCGATACTATCCCTTGACCCTGCATGCGGTGACCAGCGAGGCCGTCTCGCTGCCGCCGCCGAGCATTGATCCGCAGGACGAATGGTTCGGGCAAGTGGAGGCGTTCCTGCTTTCGACCCTGGATCGGGCCGCAACCTTCGAGCAGATCTCCGATGCATTGGATCGGCTTGCGGTGCCACGACTGCAGGAGACCATCACCGGCGATCCGCCGGTCACGTCGCTTGGTACTGCGGCAATGGGGAGGGCTTCGGCGGTCGAAGCCTTCGCGGCGTCGTTTGCAGCACTTTGCGCTGCCAACCCACAGGTCTACGCCGCGGCTAGCTTCTGGTGGACCGCCGGAGGGGAAGGCTTCCCGCCAATGGCGCTGAGTTGTCGCGGATTGCCAGATCCGTTTCACTACGTCACGCTGCTGACCGGTGATCTCGGACCCGCGGCATCCGGGAATGGATGACGCGCGATGGTGCATATTCCGTCCTTGTTCGATGTTGGCAGCGTCACCCATGCCGGACGCGTGCGGGAGCGGAACGAGGATTCATGTTTGGTACGAACCGACGTTGGTCTGTGGGCGGTCGCCGACGGCATGGGGGGGCACGAGGCCGGTGATCTCGCCAGTCGCATTGTAGTGCAGTCGCTCGACGCTATCGCTACACCAGAATCAGCCGCAGACCTGCTGGCGGAATGCGAGGAGCGGCTTTTCAGCGCAAACCAGCAGATACTGGCGCTTAGTCATGAACGACAGGGTGCCACCGTCGGGACCACAGCGGCGGTTCTGCTCGTTCGCGATAACTACTATGCCTGCATATGGGCGGGTGACAGCCGGGTCTACCTTATTAGTCGCGGCGCAATTCGCCAGGTCTCGCATGATCACAGCGAACTGGAGGAGCTGATCGCAAAAGGTGCGCTGTCGCGCGAAGACGTGAATGATTGGCCGAGCAATGCCATTACGCGTGCCGTCGGTGTCGCCGATGATCCGGAATTCGAGGTGGTGACAGGCCCGGCCGAGCCAGAAGATATCTTCGTGATCTGCAGCGATGGCCTGACCAGGCACGTGCAGGACGACGAGATCCTGCAGCACGCGGCTACGCGACGCGCCCAGGCGGCTTGCGATGACATGCTCGCGCTGGCTCTTGATCGTGGCGGGCTTGACAATTTGACGATTGTGATCGTGCGACTACTGACGCCACGATCTCAGGGGACGACAAGATCTCCGCTCAATCGGGAGCCGCAACCATGAGTCCGAGCGATCCGTTCCGATCGTCCTATCACGGCGTGCCGCCCGGCACCCGTCTCAATGGCATTTACGAGGTCGAAGCGGTGATCGGCGCGGGCGGCATGGGTGAGGTCTACAAATGCCGTGAGATCCAGACTGGATCGCCTATTGCGGTGAAAATGCTACTGCCCGACGTGGTTGATAACGAGGCCGCGCTCGCGCTGTTCCGTCGAGAGGCCGCGGCACTCCACAATCTTCCGCACGACGCGATCGTTCGCTACTTCCTGTTTACCGTCGAGCCGGTGCTGCAGCGACCTTATCTCGCGATGGAGTTCGTGAATGGCCGCTCGCTCTCGAACATGCTCGATGATGGGCCGTTGACCTTCGAGGCGCTGATCAGGCTGAGGCAGCGTGTCGCATTGGGACTGGAGGCCGCACATGAGCACGGCATCATCCATCGCGACGTGTCTCCGGACAACATCATCATTCCGCTCGACGACGTCAGTCGGGCCAAGATCATCGACTTCGGCATCGCTCGGTCGACCCAAATGGGCGACAAAACCATCATCGGCTCGGGCTTCGCCGGCAAGGACAACTACGCATCGCCGGAGCAAGTAGGGTTGTACGGCAATGACGTGACTGCGAAATCCGATGTCTACAGCCTCGGTCTTGTGCTGTTCCATGCGCTGACCGGACAGAAACTCGACATGGGCGGCAGCCAATTTCAACTGGTGGAGAAGCGCCGGCGTGTGCCCGATCTCGGTGGTGTGGATATGCGCATCCGACCTTTGCTGGAGCGGATGCTGCAGCCTGATCCGGCATTGCGCCCCACTATGGGGGAGGTCGCCAGCTGGACGCCAACCGGTTCCGCCCAGACGCCGGCCGCGCCGTTATATGGCTTCGATCCGCTGCGGCGGCCGGAAAGCGCGTCGCCGGCGCCGCAGGACAGGATGCCGGAGATCGCGCGGAGTCCGCGCCGCCTCTGGCTGGGGGCGGGCGCCGCGGCATTGTTCCTGCTGGTCGGCGGTGGTGGATATGCCTTCTACAAGCTGGTTTGGTCAGCGCCAGGCACCGCGGTCTTGTCGCCACCCCCGAAACTCGCCGGAGCAATGGCGCCGCCGAAGGTCGAGCCCGCTGGACCACAGCCCGGACGCCAAGAGCCGGAGAAGTTGCCCGCGCAGCCGACGGCGACGCAGTCTCCGGCACTCGATGGGCCAGGGCGCGCCGAGCGCATCCGCAAATACGTGGCCCAATATTCCGGCGGTGACTGCTTCTTCGTGTTGCCGATTGCCGTGAGCCCAAATGCCGCTGTCATCGAAGGGTTCGGTGCCTCGACCGTCCCATTCGACACGTTCGACAAAGCGTTTCGGCGTGAGCAGGGTTTCGAGGCTTCGATCGGCGTCAGGCAAGTGACCCAGGCGCAATGCCCAGCCGTCAAGTTCTTGAGTCAGGTCGGGAGCGATCAGGCGCGAATGCCACGCATCACCTTGTCAGCGACAGAGCTGAAGGGCGGTGAAACCCTCAATGGGACCATCGAGAACTTTGCCAACCGCGTGGTGGAGCTCCTGATGGTATCTGATCGCGGCGAAGTTCAGAGCCTGTCTTATCTTCTGAAGCCGGGCATCGACTCACTTTCGTTTACGCTCCCGACAGCGCGCGCGAGCGGTCCGCAACTGCTATTGGTCGTGGCGGTCCCGCAGGTTCTCGACTCGTTGCGCCAGCCGCGACCGATCGCCGCCGACACGTTCTTCCTGCAGGCGCTAAGCGAGGCTCAGCGCAATAAGATGACTGTCATCGCGGCCGTGCGCTACGTGCTGCTCACCAATTGACCGGCACGCTTAGAATGTTCCGATCACCAGGATTTTCAGGTCGGCATCCGGCTTGAAGTCGCTTGCCGTATATTCAAGCGTGTTTCCAGTAGCGGACGATGCCTTTAGCCGCCCAGGACAGAAGCTCACCAAGCGGTCGCTGCCGCCTGGGTCGATAGTCAGCTTGAATGACCGGATCGGCCCAGCCCAATTCGCGCCGGTCTTGAGCACGTACGATATGCGCCGCTCCTGGAGATTTGCGCCGTTGGTCTGGTTATTGCCCGTGCGCTTGTCGAGCTCGGCAAGGAACGTATCCTGGATGCAGTATTTTTTCCGGTAACGCGCAACTTCCTGACCGAGTGCGCTGCTGCGGCGCAGGCTCGAGCGCAGAATGGTGTCAGGACTGGAGCCGACGCTCGGCCGGTACTGGTGTTCGACCGTGACGCTGCGCACGGGCGGAAACAACTGCTGGCGCACAGCCGAGGTCTTGACGGTCCACCCCGGCGCATATTGCTGGCGACCGTTGTCGCTCATTCCGGCAGGCATCAGAAGTCCGTCGTCCACAAGCCGGGTCCGGGTCGCCGCGGGCAGGTCGGTCACCCGGATCTCGCGGCCACCAATCGGCAGCAGCGGCAACTTGAGTTCGCGGAGCAGGGCACTGACATCCCTGTTGCCAACCATGGCGCGCTGATCGACGGTCAGCGGCGCCGGGTTGCCATCGACCTTGGTCTCGAATTCGACGAAGTTGATCGGATCACTTGACGGCAATGCAACATTCTCAGCCTCCGACAGGTCGATGTCGGGCAGCGGAAAGGCAACATTAAGCGTGACCGGCTTGGCGGTGAGGTTCGCGAATTGGTAGCGAACGCTGATTCTGTCGAGCGTGATACGAAGGTTCTCGCTCTCCATGGCCACGTCATTGGTGCGTACGAACTGGAGCCCACCGATCGACAATTCCGCAGCCGAGTCGTTGGCGCGTGCCGGCCAGCCTGTCGCAACGAGCAGCGCGACCATCAGGGCCGGTATAAGGAACGACAGTCGGGCGGAGGGTCCGTTCGGCAAGCTAGTCTGTATGCGGCGTCGCAGCATTTGCCGGCTCCATCCGATGCGGGTCAATCGATCGGTTGATAAAGATCGCCCCATTCGGGCTTCCAGACCCCGTCTGGATCGCACACCACGAGCGCGAGCTTGACGTCGTTAGCCAGCCGGATCGCGCCGCGAAAAGCATCCTGAGCCGGCAATTGCGCGCTGACTTGGTCGGTGGTCAGCCGCCCTTGGCTCGCGGCGGCAGGCAGCACGATCGCTCCGGAGGCACCGTCACTGTCGCGTTTCAGGAGCAGCGTGACCGCGTCGGGCTGGACTTCGTTCACTTGCTCAAATCTATTCCGGGCCATGGTTTTCCTCGGCAAGCTGAAGAAATTTCGGACTATCACCGTCCAGTGATAGAATTGAACGCGATTGAGATTGCTCACCACTAATTGACGCGCGGCATCAACGGCATCTCGGATTAGTCGATCCGACGCGGCGATCGGTTCGGGGTACATTGAGGCGAATATGCTTCGTCCAAAACATTGGATCTGGGTCTTCATCGTTAGCGCGGGCATTTTCGGAACCAAGGCGCACGCCGACGATACTGTCGTACGCAGCTTTACCGGCGGTTCGGCTGCTTCCATGGTCGGCATAGTCCCGGCCAGCGAGGACGTGGAACTCGCGGGACCGCAAGCACTCAGCGCCGACGGGCAGGGCAACCTGTTTTTGCTCGATCAGATCAACGGTCGCATCATCCAGTTTGACCCGAAACAGCCAAACTCCGATCCCGACGTCCTCAAGATGCCGAAAGACGTCCAGCCGACCGATCTCGTCGTCCATGACGACGACATAATGGTTTGGGACGGTGGCGTACGGACGCTGAAGGCGGCGCCGGGGCAATCCACGCGCGGACTCGGCGGTGACGTGATCCAGCTTGAGGAGGTCTCGAGCCGTGGGGCAGACGACCAGGTTGCCGTCTCCGCTTTCGCCCAGATGGGATCGCAGGCACCCGGCAGCGCGGCGGACCTGCTCGATCAGAACACCCGCGCGGCCATCATCAGGACGACCCGGCAGCCTGACCGGCAATACGTGGCTTCTCGAAGCAAGGGCTCGGTGATCGCCGACATCATTCCGGACAAGGGCAATGCCAGCGTCCGGGTCGAGATCCAGACCATGGTCACCAACGAAACCATCGGCCAACTCGGCCTGCGCGTGCGCAACCAGCTCGGCACGGTGGAGTTTCTCGAGATCGACAACAGCGACCGCTTCTACGTGCTGGCCGAGGACGTTCCGCCATCAGGAAAGAACGCCTCCACGTTCGTCGCACGCTATGCGGCGAACGGGCGTCTCGAGGGAATCTATGAGCTTCCTCTGGAAAATACGCCGCTGACCAGACGGTTCGTCACGGTGTCGGGCAGTGGCGATGTCTATTTCCTGCGAACCAAGCCGGACGGTATCGAAGTGATTGGCGTCGGGTTCCGACCTCTGACCAATGCCTCGATTATCGACGTGCGGCCGTCGCGAACGACGACGGCGCCGGCACCACAATCCGGCGTCAAATTTGACGCTTCGGCCGCCGTGAGGCCGTCCAATCGCCAGCAGGCGATCGAGACCGCGTTTGCGTTCGAGGGTATCCAGTGGAAGCTGACGCAGGCGAACTACGGCAACGATCCCGACAGCCAATGCAGCGGCTTCAGCCGTGTTCGTCGGCCGTGGTATCTGCAGGGAAAAGTGAACCAGGAGGTGCGCGGCGTACCGTATTGCTGGGGCTGCCACGGTTCGCTCGCGAACTTCCGGCAGCGGATCGAGAGCGGAACGCTGGCTGGCAATGTGTGCACCCGCAATGCGCCACGGCCCGATGTGGCGGGCGTCGACTGTTCGGCATTCGTCAGCGCCGCGTGGGGGCTCTCCGTCCACTATACGACTGCAGCCATCCCCGCGATCGCTGCGCCCGTGGCAAATCCTTGGGACCTGAGGCCCGGCGATGCGCTGAACAAGCCAGGCTCGCATGTGATGCTGTTCCTGCGGTTCACACCTGATCGCAAGGCCGAGGTGATGGAATCCTCGACCGGTGGCTGCAACGGCCGCGTCTGTCGCAACGTCTATCCATTGGCGAGCTTGCTCGCGCGCGGCTATGTTCCGGTCCGCTTTCGAGCGTTCGCGGATGATCAGACGACGGTTTCAGCGGGCGCCTATCAGGAGCAGACTGAACAACCGCCGGCGGGCCGCAAAACGGCAGGCAAAAGGCGCTGAACCCAGTGTGTCGCCAGAGCTACAAAATGGGTAGGCATGATGTCGAGGTGGATCACGATGCGGATGCCCAGAGGACTTGATTGCGGGATCGGGCGGCTGTGCGCCACCATCGGGCTCGCCGCGTTGATCGGACTGACAATCCCGCGGGCGCATGCGGCAGGAGATTTGTCGCTCAGCAATCCAGATGGGGCGGCGGTGCGTGCGCTCGTGATCGGGATCGACGACTACCAGCACGTGCGCAAATTGAAGGGTGCGGTCGCTGACGCTACGGACATCGTGACCAGCCTTAAATCCATGGGGGTTGGCGACGTCGTCGAACTGACTAACGCGCAGGCCGACAGGGCAGGCGTCCTGCGCGAGATCAGTGCACTGGTGGAGCGGACCAAGAACAACGACCTCATCTTTCTGTCGATCGCCGGCCATGGCACCCAGGAGCCGGAGCGCGTCAAGGGCGCGGAGCCGGACGGGATGGAGAACGTGTTCCTGCTGCCAGGCTTTGAAGCCACGCCAACCGGGTCCGTTGAGCGGGTTCTGGGCAGCGAGTTCAACCATTTCATACGGCAGTTCGAGCTGCGCGGAGCGAGGGTGATTTTCGTGGCTGATACCTGCCACGGTGGCGGTATGGTGCGCGATATCGATCCGCGTGCCGCTGAGATGAGCTTCCGGCAGGTCCCGCGCTACACGTTGCTGGTCGACGAACTGAAGCCGGTCTCGGACAGCAACGATCCGAAGTCTGAACTTGACCTTGACCACACGGCGTTTCTGGCCGCGGTGGACCGCTACACCAAAGCGCCGGAAGTCCGCATCCCTGGCATCGATGGCCTACGCGGGGCTCTCAGCTATGCGGTCGCGCGTGCGGTGGAAGGTAGCGCGGACATCAATCACGATGGGAAGGTGACGCTTAAGGAGCTTTTCAGCAACGTTCGGCAGGTGGTCTATCAGCTCTCGGACCAGCGCCAGAATATCGTGACTGTATCATCGCCAGCTCAGACGCCGGATACCGACGTCGCCTTCGGATTGACGCGCGGTGTCGTGCTGATTCAGGGGCCGGCCGCGAGAGCGGCCTCGGGTCAGGCCGGAGCCGGGGTGCCCGTCGATGGACAGGCGCCCGCACCGTCGGCTGTCACGGCCAAGGCTCCAACCATTCCGACCCTTGCGGGGGCGGCCAAGGAACTTCCGATCGCCGGCGCGCCGGGGCCTCTACGCCTCGTTGCACCAATCCGGCTGGCGGCGCTGGACGGCAAGACTAGCTATTTTGTAAGCGTGAAGCCAAAAGATGTTTCCGTGCAGGCTGTTCAACCGACGGACAATCCCGACCTGATCTGGGATCCTGTGTCGCACGACGTGATCGCTTGGGGTGATGTGGTCGCCTACGGGATGGACGTTGCCAGCCTGCCGACGGTGATTGATAGGACTGCGGCAATTCGTGAACTCAAGCGCATTGCGACACGGTCGCCGCAGGTGATGCGTATTTGGCCAGACGATCGCCAACAACGTGCTGGCCAGACCATCGAAGTTGACTTGTCTGATGTGGCATCAAGGGCGGTGCTGCTGTTCAATGTGTCCGGCGATGGCACCATCCAATTGTTGTATCCGGTGGGTGCTGATGCGGCGTTGGCCAGATCGGCGAGTTTGCGCCTACCGCTCAGGGTCGGCGAGCCGTTCGGTGCGGAACAGATCGTTGCGGTGACTTCGCAGCAACGCATGGTCGAGCTTGAGACAGCCCTAGTGCAGTTCAACCGGCGTCGCGCCTCGGGGCAGGTGATCAAGAGTCTCGAGCGTTACTTGCCCGCGGACGCGCGAATCGCCTCGATCGGCTTCTTCAGTGCTCCCTGACTCTTAGGGGAGCACGCCATGCCGTCATCGCAGTCGATCCGCCGCAAGCGAGCATGGTTCGCATTCCTGCTGCTACAGGCGGGCAGCGGACCTGCGTCCGCAGCACCGTTGCCGACGGGGGCGTTGCATATCGGCACGACGTACGTACCTTGGCTTTGGCCCGCACAAGCGGTGCGCAGGCAGACCAATACCGCGAGTGTGTCCCTTCAGATCCTGCCGAGTCAGACCGTCAACGTCGGCGCCAAGGTCTCGTTCGGCGTCACCGCCAGGAGGCCTGGATATCTCATTCTGGTTGACGTCGACTCGGAAGGGCGGATGTCCCAGATCTTTCCGACCCCCGAGCTATTGGCGCAGTCGAACGAACGCGACATTAATCTCGTCAAGCCGGGTGTCGAATTTGTCGTCCCTGCTCCGGCGGCGCGGCAGCGTGGTTTTGAATATGTCGTCGCACCGCCGACGGGGTCCGCAGTGATGATCGCCATCCTGAGCGAGCTGCGCGTGCAATTGCTCGATTTGCCGGACATGCCTCGCAAGCTGGAAGGTCAGGCGGACGCGTTGAGCTATCTATCGGCCTGGACCAGTGAGCTGCGCGTGCCGGACAACAGCAGCGGAAAGCTTGTGACGAACAATTGGTCGTTCGACGTCAAATCCTATTCCATCAAGTGAGTCCTGTGAGGCTTGGGGCTATAGCTTGCTCAGTCGGCTGAAGAAGCCACCGCGGGCGATCATGTAATGAATGTCCTTTGGAAAGGGAAAAGCACTGCGAATGTTGGAAATCGCGTGCTGGAGGAATTCCCCGTCCAGCGGCGCAGGCTTATGCCGCGGTTGGTCCGCGACCTGCGGTATCATGAAGCGATCCACGAAAGCCGCGTCAAGATCGTTGACCCTGACCATCTGTCCAAATGCCGGGAACAGGTCGTAATGACCCAAGCTTACGTTGAGATTCTTGAGGGCAGGGCGCTGAGGCTGGGTTTGATTGCCATCGGCCGTCGCCAGCCCGCGCCCGATCAGGTCCAGCTTCACCGATTGCGGGAGAGTTGACGGACCATACACGATCTCGAGGGCGTGGCCGCTCTGGCCAGATAGCCACTGGTACCAAAAGGTCGCATCGTCGGGCCGCGCATTGGCACCGTAAAGGCAATCAAATCCCCAACAAGCCGTCAGCTTCCCCTGATACTTTCCGAGGCTCCCGACGAGATTGCGCATGCCGTTACCACCGCCGGAGTGGCATGCGATGATGAGCTTGCCGATCTGGAGCTGAGGAATGGATGTCGAGGAGATACCCAGGAACCTGGCCAGAGCTCCAAGGATCTCCTCGAGATAGCGTTCACCCCAGTTCGCGGTGGCAAGGTCGGACACGCTGTAGTTTCCGGCAAAGGTGTTGCCCACAGCGTATTCGTAGCCCAGGAACGGCGCGATGAGCACCACGTCCTTGCCGGAATCCCGGACCTGTTCGCGCAGCCGCGCTGGATCGTTGTGGAAAAGGAATTCATGGTTTTTGACGTAGAAGCCGTGAAGCCAGATCACGACATCGAATTTGGTGGCGGCTGTTGGGTGCTTTGGCGGAAGATAAACCGCCGTTGGTTTCATGCCGGGCGCCTGCCGCTTCGTGAAGAGCGTCACCCCAGGAAAGGCGTTGACGTCCTTTTGCTCAAGCTCACACGCAACCACGCAGGTCGCTCCGATTCGGCCACATCAGGCTTGGCACTTGGTCGACCTGACGTTAGCTCGGCCACTCGTCATGCTTGCGATCCCAAATACACCGGGCCTCGCACCGTGGCAACTCGGCGCCGTGCCAGCGCGCAGTCGTGTAGTAGCGGTGAGGCTAGTGGCATACCTCGACATTGGCCTCGTTGCCTGGCCCGCCACCGCCGCGATATTCGAGATGGCAGCCGCGCTGGACCGGACGGCAGCTGCTGGCGTTGCATATGATCTGAGGACTGACCGTCGCATGGCCCACCGCAGCGCCGTAGCCGCCTGCGCTCGCCTGCGCCCGCTGACGCAATGGCCGATCCTGCCGCTGACTGTCATTGCTCTTGGCGGCATTGGCGGGCCTGGCGCGCTGTTTCTCGCATTCATTGTCGTCGTTGAGGAACGAACCCCTTGCACAGGAGATTCTGCTGCAGTGGTCGCCGTCAGCCTTGTAGCCATGATCACAGATCAGGGGACAGACCCGGGACGGCTTGAGCTTGATTGCGTCAAGCGCGTCGAGACTTGCGAGCTTGGCGTCAAATTTGGTTCCGGCGTGCTGGTTGAAGAGAGCCAAGGAGCGCTGGGAGGCCGCATTCCATCGGCCATCTACGCTACCGGTGAAGCAGCCGACGCGGTTCAATTCGCTTTGTACGGATTTGGTGATATCGGCTTTTGCGATATCGGTCTGGCGCGGCTCGGCGCTGAGTGCGGCAAGCTTTGGCGGCGTATTGTCGTCAGCCAGCGCAGCGACTGTAGGATTGTCCGCGAAGGCACTCCCAACAGCCGGCTTATTCCCGGAGAGAGCCGCAACGATTGTAGATTCGGACGCAATTCGTTTCCGTTCTGCCTCGGTGGCCTGCTCCTGCGCGGCCTGCTTCGCCTTCTCGGCGGCAATTCGGGCGTCTTCCGCAGCCTTCAGATCCGCGGCCGCCTTCTCTTGGTCGGCACGCTGGGCGCCCTGCGACATCAGCCGAGTTTTCTGCTGTTCCGCCTGCTGCGCCTTCGCTGTTGCCGCGACGCGTGCGTCCTCAGCATCGAGCTGATTAAGCTGCAGCTTGGCAAGATTTGCGTAGTATCCGTCCGGATGCTGGTTCAGGAACGCGTCCAGAGCGGGCTTGTTGCGTAGTTGCAAGGCCAATTCGTAATCACGACGAATTTCCGCCTGGGGGTTGGCTGCTTGCACCGGCTCATCAGCCTTGGCAGCGGGAACAAGTGCAACGTCTTCGCCGCCCAGCGAGCCGTAGACATAGGGCTCCTGTCGGTTGCCGGTGGCTTGCAAGACATCATCGCGGACGAAGCCGAAGGCCCTACGCAAGTCGAGCCCCGGCTTTGCGATGTACTTTACGAGAGCCGTCGCATACGGACTATTCTTGCTGTTGCCATCGAGTGCGGTTAGTCCGGCTTTCGCGGCAAACGCGATCAGCGTGTTGGAGACGGCGGGTTCGACCCTGGCCAGCCCGCGGCTGATTGATCGAGAGGCAACCGTACGCTTCATCGAATCGGCAAACGGATTGTTGCGGCACGCGTCGACGATCACCACGCGCAACTGTCTCGCAGGCTCGATTGCCAGCAGGACGCGGTCGAGTGAGAATGCTTCGTCATAAATATCAGTGTCACGTTCGAGTCTGGCGTCGGTCGGGATCAGATAGTTTGTCCCGTCGATCTCGATGCCGTGGCCAGCATAGTACACCAAGGCTATGTCCGCATTGCGCGCCTGATCGGCGAATTCTCTCAGGGCCCGCCGCATATCGGTCGCGGCGAGGTTGAGCCTTGAGTCAACCACATCGAAACCTGCGCCCTTCAAGGTTTCAGTGATGGCGGCAGCGTCGTTGGCCGGGTTTGGGAGCAGAGGGGCATTCTGATAGTTGGCATTGCCAACCACCAAAGCCACGCGCTTTGTCGCCCAGGCTGGCTGGGCTGCCAGTAACAGCGAAGCGGCAAGAAGAAGCAAAACTCGAAGGTGCCTGTATAACCTCATGGCGAACACCCAACCTATGCTCATCGAATGATAACGTCGCGAAGATGGCCGCGTAAGGCATGATTACTGAATTCACACGCCACTGGCGGCTGGCCTATCTCCGTACAGTACCAGTTTCGAGCCCGATCCATTCCTATGTGTTGTCTGGCACTGCGCTCGCGTTCAAACGGCACGGAAGAAATCGCGGGCCGGCGCTGTATGCCGTTTCATGGGGATGATGGGCACCCGCCAGTATCGATGTCTCGCACTGGCGAATTAAGTTTTTGAAATTATAGGACTATTGCACTTAAGGCGTGTTCGCGGCAGTGCAGCGGAGCCTCTGGCTTAGTTCAAACGAAGATGCCGCGGTCGGCAGATCGAGCGGACGTGAAGTCCAGGACGCCGGCTTGCGGGTCAATCTACAGCTTGCGCGGAGGTCAGGAGCCCGTCAGTTCGTCTTTCCATGTTCCCGGTGCTCGATCTTCAGGTTCCTGCCGGAGCGCTCGCCCCGGAAACTGCTCCTTCACAATGAGGGAACCAGTCTCCGAGTCGCGAAGGCTGGCCATGGTCTACCAGTCGATCGCGTCGGTGGCCGCTACCGGAAGGTCGTCAGTGCGCAAGTCGCCAGCCGACTTAATCAGAAAGCCCTGAATATAAGCCGCTCTATTTCGAAGGATGGCGTACGGAGATACAATCGCAATTCCGAACTTTGGAGGAGTTGATGCCCATTCCGTTGAGGATTTACATCACGCCATTTGCCGAGAGGGGGAGCGTTGAGCCCGGGCAATGGAGCAGCGAGACAGCCAAGAAGGCGCTCGACGTGGTCAATACGATCTGGTCAAAGGCCAAGATCGCGTTCGTGATCAGCGATTGCTTGATGGAGAAGCCGCTCGACATGGCAAAGAGCGCGCGCAGCAATGACCAGCGATTGCTGGGTGTTCTTGCCTCTCGGCACGATCCGGACAATGCCGTCCACATCTACCTCGTCAATTCGATTGAAAATCTGGCCGCCGGTGGAAGTTCATACCCCAATAGCCAACCGGAGCCGGCAAGCTTCGTCCAATGGTATGGCAATGACCACGCCAATGGACGCGCCTGGGCTCACGAACTTGGCCATCTAATGAGCCTCGATCACATCGAGATCGACTATTCCAATGAGAAGCAGGCGGCGCAGCGTGTCAAGAACCTCATGACGATAGGATTGAGCGTCGGTTCTGACCTGACGGGCCAGCAGATTGATGCAGCGAGGGGTTCAAAGCTTGTCAAGCGATTTGGCGGATAAGTCCGTGGCCGACCGCAGAATTTGTCACCTCCGTCGTTCTGCACATCGCGCGCCTTCGGGAAACGGGCTTTGGCGGCGACAGCCTTAAAGAGGGAGCAGGTCGACGATACGACGCCAGATTCCTATTCGCGAGATCCTCGTCGCTCCAATCCAAGCGTTGGGCGCAAGAGGCCATGATTGCGATCACGCTTATAACCCCTTCTCCCGCTTTGGGAAAAGCCATCCGCAATTAATATGCAAATGACCCCAACGATGAGATCACCAACCACCATATCAAGTGCTTCCGGGATATTGCAGCTGCGCTAGACGACGCTTACCGTTTCGCTCTATTTTTGATGGGCGATCAGGCAGACGCAGAACAAGCCGGCAAACGTACTATCCAGATGCACTGCCGATTTAACGTGGTTGGGTAGCGGCCCTCCAAGTCTAGGGCGATCGCGCAAAGTCGTCGTGCTGTACGAATTCCAGGGCCGGTCCTATCGCGACTCTCTTATATCGTAGCTGCTCCGATCGCGACAGTGATGTCGCGTATTGCACAAGGGCATACTCCTTCGGTGCCAGATCGAAATGGGAGCAAGATCACAACCTTCGTTGCAGCTGTCGATTTGAACTTCTCTTTTCCTGCCTGCACTAAAACAAGGTGGTCCTGCGGCCGTCCGGACGATCACCGACGAGTTCCTATTTGTCGATTGCAGGTCGAAGAGAATGTTCCACAAAACCGGTCCGGGCAAGGTTGACGTCGATCTGGATTTTTCGGGAGTGGGGGTTTTGCACGCGCGGCTTTGGAATTTCGATTTCGATGACTTTGCCGGCTACCAGTTTCGGGGCTTGAAGACAGAGCACTTCGAATTTCTGAAGAACAAGGTGGTTCCCCTGGTGGAGCACGACGCTGGTCAGATCTGGATGACGGGATCCGCGAGCCGGATCGGTACGGCTGATTGGAATATGACGACATCAGCCAACCGCGTCATTACGGTCGCGCGGTCTCTGTCAGAGATGGGCATCCGCCCGGAGCAAATGCAGACGCACGCCATCGGCAATACGCAGACGGCAAATCACAGGCTGGACGAAGACAACGATAGATCAGTGGTCCTTTGGGTTCTGCCTAAGGTCTATTTCGAACCGATCATAAAGCCAGACTTGCCGCGACCCGTTCCGCCGAAGCCAAAGGTCAGTCGAAATTTCAAGATAGCCATGCTGCTTGAGGTCGACGGTTCGATCTCGTTTGCAGCGAGAGCGGCCATCAAGCGCATCGTGAAGGGCAGGGCCGGAGCCGGGATTGCGTTTGCCAGCGCGTTGTTCTCCATATGGGACACGGAAAACAATTTGAAGTGCACCTACGTCTATGCGGCGGTCGGCCTAGGCTTCGGCTTGACCCTTCCGAAGACCGGCGGCAGATCGGGTACTCTGCATGGCCCCTGGAATTCGTTTACGACCGAAAAGCCCATCTCCTGTTCGCAGTTCGGCAAGTCAATGCGCTTTACGACTATCGGGATAGGGGACTTAAGCAAGAACTGGATCTTGCTGGAAACGCCCAGAGGAGTGAAGGACGTCTACTTGAGCATCAGCACGGGCACGACCATCGGCGGCGGCGCGTCGACCTACCCAGCCCATTTGAGCGCTTTCGTCCCGCTAGAGCGACCGAAGCCGTTTGGCGGGCCTTGAGTGAATCGGCTCATCATAACCTTTAGCCGGCGTCGGCGAGGGGAGCTCCGGGTTGACCCGCCGTAGTGATCTCAATGGGTCAAAAAACGCCCAAAATGTCAGAATAACCTTTGAAGACACTACAGTATTTCGAGACTTCCAAGCTGAATACGAGGGTTCGATTCCCTTCACCCGCTCCATCCCGACAATTGATGCATCTTGATTGACCGACTTTGACCGTCAAGTCGGTCCCGGTGACGGCTGGAGCTTGGAGCGGGCGGCCTTGCGATAACCGGGTGCGTTTCGGGTCGGCAGAGCGGCTCTATTCCTGTTTGCCGTCCTTCTCCTCGCGCTGCTTCCGGGCACGATCGACTGCGCCGCCCCGGGGCTGCCCGCTGACCTTCACGCCGGGGAGATGATCGACCTTGTCGTTGGCGGTATCTTCGGCACGCTGCAATTCACGATCGATGATGTCGCGTGATCCTTCGGCCGGGTCCTTGTCGAATGGGCTCTTGGTATCGGTGCTCATGATTGATCCTGCTCGTCGGCGCGCGTTGATTTGCCGAGGCAAGCTCGGCTCGGGCCCATCGTTCCTGTCGAGGCGGCAGCTTTTGTGCAGGCTCTTTACTCCCTGTGGTCGTCGATTTCGGGGGCGACCTGTCCGTAGTTCAGCAGGGCCACGAGGGTCGTTCCGCCCAGAATATTGCCCAGCAGTGTCGGTACGAAGAAGTCCGAGGCATATTGCGAGAGCGACGCCAGGCCGCTCTGCACCAGGAAGGCGCACTCGACCGAGCCCGCGATGATGTGCGCGAACTGGCCGAGCGCGACCACATAGGTCATCACGACGACGAGGTGCGGGCGCGATCCCTTCACGGCAGGCAGTAGCCACGCCATCAAGGCGATCAGCCAGCCGGCAAAGATCGCCCGGACAAGGGTCGTCGCGAACGTACCCTCGATGGTGTGGCGGCTGAGATCGACGAAGGCGCCCACGATGCGGGGTTCGAAGATGCTGGTGTGCGCGAGCACGGATCCAACGGCCCAGGTTCCTGCGATGTTGGAGGCGAGGACCAGGCCCCAAAGCTTGATCACGCTCCCAAGCGTGCCGAGATCCCTGTTGTGCAACAGCGGCAGCATCGGCGTCAGGGTGTTCTCGGTGAAGAGCTGCTGCCGTCCCAGCACCACGACCAGGAAACCGACCGTGTAGCCGAGCGGAGCCACCAGCCGTCGGGTGGCCTCGTCGGAAATCAGCGCGTGAAACTCGCCCTGGACAATCAGGGACAATCCCATCGAAAGGCCGGCGGCGAGGCCGGACAGCACGATGGCCCACCATCGCCGCTCCAGTTCCTGCTCACCCTCGGCGCGGATCGTCTCGTGGATCAGCGCTGCGCTAGGCCGGCTCTGGGATTCGATCTGTTTCGTCTGCCGCCGCGAGACGCCGTCGAGCTTTGAGGCTGGATTGAAGGAGGCGCCGTCGCCAGGCTGGTCCACTCCGCGGTCTCCTGAAGGGCAGGTTCATCTCAATGCCGGGATCAAGGCTCGAAGCGGCAAGGGGTTCCTGGTAAGTGCTCGCACGCCGCAGCGTTGTTGAGGCACAGCGGCGCGTGACCGACGATCAGGAACCTTCGTGGAAAGCGGGTGTTTTCTACCGGGGCGGGTGGCGATCTGACGAGAGGCCAACTGTGCAAGACAATTTGCGTGTGCGCTCGACCGCGCAGATCGCGGGCCATCCGATTCATCCGATGCTGGTGCCGATACCGATCGCTTGTTTCATCGGAGCGCTGCTGACCGACATCGCCTATGTCGTCAGTGCCGAGATCATGTGGGCGGATTTTTCCGCCTGGCTTCTGGTCGTCGGCGTCATCTTTGGCGTACTGGCGGCGATCGCCGGCCTGACCGATTTTCTCGGCAACCGCCTGGTGCGGGCGCAACCGCCGGCTTGGCCGCATCTGATCGGCAACGCGCTGGCGTTGGTCCTGGCGATCGTCAATGCGTTGATCCACACGCGCGATGCCTGGACCTCGGTGTGGCCGACCGGGCTCATTCTTTCAGCCATCACCGTATTGATCCTGCCGGTCACCGGCTGGCTCGGCTGGGCCATGGTGTATCGCCACGGCGTAGGAGTTGCGCGATGAACTCCGCAATCGCTCGGGTGCTGTTGTGCGCCTCGCTGCTGTGTCTCGCCGGCTGCAATGACGGCAGTGGCGATCCGAAGGCGCAAACCGGCGCCAACCCGACGCTGCCCGACATCCAGCAATACCTGCTGCCGCCGATGCACATCGCCCGTATCGTCGGCTGGAAAAAGGACGAGACCCCGGCCGTCGCGCAGGGCTTGCAGGCCAAGGCCTTCGCGACCGGCTTGCAGCACCCCCGATTTCTCTACGTGCTGCCCAACGGCGACGTGCTGGTGGTGGAATCCAAGGCGCCGAAGGGCGCTCCGATCAAGCGGCCCAAGGAAATCGTGATGGGATACATCGAGTCCTGGGCGACATCAGGCGGCGACACCGGCGCGAGCAACCGCATCACGCTGCTGCGCGACAGCAACGGCGACGGCGTGCCGGACGTGCAGAGCGTCTTCCTCGACCATCTCAACTCGCCGTTCGGTGTCGCGCTGGTCGGCAACGATCTCTATGTCGCCAACACCGATGCGATCGTCAGATATCCCTACACCGAAGGCGATACGAAGATCACCGCGCCGGGCACGGTGCTGACGCCGCTGCCGGGCGGACCGATCGATCATCACTGGACCAAGAGCCTGGTCGCGAGCCCCGACGGTTCAAAGCTCTATGCCGGCGTCGGCTCCAACAGCAATATCACCGAGAACGGCATGGAGGCCGAGCACAATCGCGCCGCGATCCTCGAGATCGACCGTGCCAGCGGCCGCTGGCGCATCTTCGCGAGCGGCTTGCGCAATCCCAACGGCCTCAGCTTCGAGCCGCAGACCGGGACGCTGTGGACGGTGGTGAACGAGCGCGACGAACTCGGTCCCGATCTCGTGCCGGACTACATGACGTCGGTGAAGGACGGCGGCTTCTATGGCTGGCCCTACAGCTATTACGGCCAGCACATCGATCCTCGCGTCAAGCCGGAGCGTCCTGATCTCGTCGCCAAGGCGATCGTGCCTGACTATGCGCTGAGCTCGCATGTCGCGCCGCTCGGCATGGCCTTCAACACGAGCGCGAGTTTGCCGGCGGCCTATCGCGGCGGCGCCTTCGTCGGCGAGCACGGCAGTTGGAACAGGCAGGTCTTGAACGGCTACAAGGTGGTGTTCGTGCCGTTCACGGATGGCAGGCCGAGCGGTCCGCCGCAGGACGTCGTCACCGGCTTCCTCAACAGCGACAACCAGGCGCGCGGGCGGCCCGTCGGCGTCGCCATCGACAAGACCGGCGCGCTGCTGGTCGCCGATGACAGCGGCAACACGGTGTGGCGCGTGACGGCGGCGCACCCGCAGCTCACGCAGCGATAGATAGATCTCGAGGAGTTACACCATGGGCCTTGCTCAATACACGATCGTGCCGGTGCAGGACGAATGGGGCGTGCTGCACGACGGCGACGTCAAGAACAGATACTCCACCAAGGAAGCCGCGTTCGAATCGGCGGTGGCTGCCGCCTCGCTGGCGCTTCGCGAGGGACACGAAGTCCATGTCAGCGTGCCCGGCCGCGAAGCCGGCGAGAACGCGCTGGGAATTTGATGGGACACTCCGAGCAGAACACTTCAGGAGGCTGCGATGACCAAGCCCCGTGAACCGAACGGCATTGAACCCTCCCGCTCTGAAGACGACATTCAGCGAGACCAGCTCGGGCCGCGCGGCGTGCCGGGTGCGCCGGATCCGGCCAAGATGACACCCCAACGCGACAAGAAAACGCCGAAGCACGTCGATCCCGGTCACACGGCCTGACGGCTGCCCCGCGGCTTTTCTGTTCGGCCGGTAAGTCGGCGCCCGGCCGTCGACTTACGCCGCCGCAACGATATCCGTCTTGGCAAAGTCGTCGCCGACATAAAGAAGTGCGCAGCCATGCTCCTTGGCGACATCGTAGGCGAAGCAGTCACCAAAGTTGAGACCGGCAGGACGAATGCCTTTGCCCCAACGCGAGTAGATTTGCGCCACGCGTTCGGCCGAAGCTTGGGTCACCGAGATCACGTTCAAACCGAGATCGTTAATCAGCTTGTTCATCTCTTCGTCGACGCCCCGCCGTGCCGCGACGATCAGGCTTTCTGCAACGGAGGCCGCCGAGATCAGGATTTCGTCGGCGGTGTCCAGCGCGGTGATGCAAGCATCGGCTTGCGGTTCGTCGAGCACGATCGCCATCAGTGCGGAGGTATCGACTGCGATCATTCCGGCAGTCCGTCATCGCCGAAAAGAAAGTCCTGACTGCGCGCGGCGCTCGGTCCGGGAATAGCTTTGGCCCCGCCGGTCCTTCGCGCCGCCTCAAGCGCGGTCCGGCGGGTGGCGCGGTCCGGCGAAAGCTTGACCGGGACGAGCCGCACCGCGGGATGCCCATGCCGCGTCAGGATCACCTCGTCGCCGGCCTCTGCGCGGCGGACAAGATCGGTCAATTGTCCTTTTGCGTCGGTAACGGAGACCCGCATCTCATTGCTCCTTCCTCAATTTTCATAAAATGGACCATGCGATGGTCCAATGTCAACCACCTCCCACCCCGCCATCGCCGGACGCGATCTCGCGGTTGATCTCGGCATGAGCCTGCCGGCGGTGTTCGCCGGACCTCCGCGCCCAGGCTCGCCAAGTAACATCATGTTAGGTTTGTCGAATAACTGGGTAATTGTGTTAGCCCGGCGAAAGCTTATCGTCGCCACCAAGCAGACACCCATCGGCAATGACAAGCGCTCGCGAAACTCCGCAGAGCGGCCGGAGAGTGCTGCCCAATTTTGAGCGAAGCCCGTCAACGGGACGTCAGCAAAACCCAAGGGAGGAATCTTGAGATGACCGCGATCCATCAGATGAGTCAGTCCAGGAAAGCCGCTGCCAGTGGCTGGATCGGGTCGGCTCTCGAATATTATGACTTCTTCATCTACGCGACCGCCGCGTCGCTGATCTTCCCGCAAATCTTCTTCCCGTCGGAGAATCCCACCGTCGCGATCGTCGCCTCGTTGGCGACCTATGGCGTCGGGTATGTGGCCCGGCCGATTGGCGCGTTCGTCCTCGGGCACTGGGGCGACACCCATGGCCGCAAGACGGTTCTCATCATCTGCATGTTCCTGATGGGCATCTCGACGATGGCCGTGGGTATCCTGCCGACCTACCAGCAGGTTGGCATCCTGGCGCCAATTCTGCTCGTCATTCTGCGCCTCGTGCAGGGATTTGCCGTTGCCGGCGAAATCTCAGGCGCAAGCTCGATGATCCTGGAGCACGCGCCGTTCGGTCGGCGGGGCTTCTATGCCAGCTTCGCCCTTCAGGGGGTGCAGGCCGGACAGATCCTCGCCGCAGCAATCTTCCTGCCGTTGGCGGCCTATATGCCGACCGAGGCCTTCAACAGCTGGGGCTGGCGGATTCCCTTCCTGCTCAGCTTCTTCGTCATCGTCGCGGGCTACATCATCCGTCGCGAAGTCGACGAGACCCCTGCTTTTGCCCGCGAGGGCGAACGGGGAGAAACGCCGCGCGCGCCCATCGTCCAGGCCATCAAGCTGAGCTGGCGCGACATGCTCAGGGTCATCTGCATGGCGCTGATGAATGTCATTCCTGTCGTCGCGACGATCTTCGGCGCGGCCTATGCGGTGCAGCCGGCCTACGGGATCGGTTTTGCCAAGGACGTCTATCTCTGGATCCCCGTGCTCGGAAACATGCTGGCGGTGTTCGTCATTCCCTTCGTCGGCAATCTCTCCGACAAGGTCGGCCGCAAGCCTCCGATCATCGTAGGCGCGCTTCTCTCCGGCTTGCTCGCCTTTTGCTATCTCTATGCCATCAGCATCAGGAATGTGCCGCTGGCAATATTGGTGTCGCTCTTGATGTGGGGCGTAGTCTATCAGGGCTACAACGCGATCTTCCCGAGCTTTTACCCGGAGCTGTTTCCGACCCGCACCCGCGTCTCGGCGATGGCGATATCGCAGAACATCGGAACCACCATCACCGCATTGCTGCCCGCCCTGTTTGCGACCGTCGCGCCTCCCGGCTCGACCAACATCCCGTTGACGGTGGGGGCGATTGCCTTCGCTATCACGGTGATCGCCGCGCTGGCGGCCCTGACCGCGCGGGAAACCTATCGGATCAGGATCGACGATCTCGGCAATCCCAATGCCGTTCCAATGCTGCGGGCCGACTATGAGCGGCAGCGTGCGGAGGCGGCGAGCGGTGCGGCCGCAATTCCGATCTGACGGTTACGCAAGGAAGCCATGCCGCTGCGATCGAGGACGTTGCAGCGGCAGGGTTCGAGGCGTTACCTAACTGCCTGCTCGATTCCGCGCGCGAGCGCGATCATCATGAGGTTGCAGAATGAACCCCGTCGTCATTGCCGTCGCAATCACCGGCTCCGTTCCGCGCAAGAAGGACAATCCCGCGGTGCCGATCTCGCCGTCCGAACAGATCGACTCGACGCACCAGGCCTTCGAGGCCGGCGCCACGCTTGCCCATATCCATGTCCGCAATGATGACGAGACGCCGTCCTCCGATCCCGAGCGTTTCGCTCTGGTGCAGGCGGGCATCAAGAAGCACTGTCCGGACATGATCGTTCAGTTCTCGACCGGCGGGCGGGGCCGCGATCCCTCGGCGCGCGGATCGTCGCTCTATCTGAAGCCGGACATGGCCTCGCTGTCCACGGGATCGGTGAACTTTCCGACCATCGTCTACGAGAACAGCGCCGCGCTGGTGGAGACCCTCGCCACCGGGATGAAGGCGAATGGCATCCGGCCGGAAATCGAGATCTTCGATTTGTCGCATCTGCATGGCGCCCGCCGCCTGATCGAGGCGGGGCTGATCGACCAGCGTCCGCACGTGCAGTTCGTCATGGGCGTCAAGAACGCCATGCCCGCGGACGAGCATGTCCTCGACATCTTGCTGGGAGAGCTCAGGCGGCTGATCCCGAAGGCGACATGGACGGCAGCGGGGATCGGACGCCACCAGGCCGAGGTCATTGGCTGGGCGCTCGCGCGGGGCGCCGATGCGGTCCGCACCGGGCTCGAGGACAATATCAGGATCGACAAGGCGCGCCTCGCGGCCAGCAACGCCGAACTCGTGGCCATCGCCGGTGAGGCTGTCGCGCGTCACGGCCGGCGCGTGGCGACTGCGGCGGAGGCGCGATCCCTGCTCGGGCTCGCGGGGCAGGGCGCTCCTGCCGCCACCTGACATGCTCCCGGCCGCCTGCTGCCATTCGACGGCCGGCGTTTCCCTGCGCTAAGTCCGGGGGTAAGACAGGTGTCACAGGCGTGATCGGCGCCTGCCGGGCAGGCGACGATTGGAATGCGGTTCTTGAAATCTGACAGCAGGCTCATCGGGGTCCTGCTGGTGCTTGCGGTCTCCCAGCTTGTCGGGTGGGGTACGATAGGTCTTCCCGCCATCGTCGGACGCGATCTCGCGGCCGATCTCGGCATGAGCCTGCCAGCGGTGTTCGCCGGGACGTCCGTCCTCTATGTGTCGATGGGGCTGTGCGCGCCCTGGCTGGCCAAATCGTTTGCGCGGCACGGCGCACGAAAGGTCATGATCTCAGGCACGGTCCTCACCGTGCCGGGCTTCATTCTGCTGTCCCTCGCGCGCGAGCCGATGCTGTATTTCGCGGCCTGGATCGTCCTCGGCATCGCCGGCAGCGCCACGCTTTCGACCGGCGCCTATATCATGCTGAACGAGGTCGCCGGGCGGCAGGCCAAGAACGCCATCGGCGCGCTGATGCTGGTGACGGGCCTGTCGAGCAGCATCTTCTGGCCGACGACGTCGTTCCTCAGCGGTCAGCTCGGCTGGCGCGGGACGTGCCTCGTCTATGCAGCGATGATGGTCGTCATCAACCTTCCGCTCTATGCATTCTTTGCACCGCGCCGGAAAATCGTCGGTGATCGTGGCGGCGAGCCGGTGAAATCTTCGCCGCCGCCTGCGATTCCCAGGAGCACCTTCAGCCTCGTCGTTGCCGCGATCACGCTGAATGCCTTCGTCAATTTTGGCATCGGCGCCATCATGATCGAGTTGCTCCGGGCGGAGGGGCTTCCCCCGGCGCAGGCGCTTGCGTTTGGCTCGATGCTGGGCGTGATCCAGGTCAGCGCCCGCGGACTCGATTTTCTCGGCGGAGGGCGGTGGGATGGAATCACGACCGGGCTCGTCGCCGGCACGGCGCTGCCGATCGCCATGCTGCTGCTGATGACGAGCGAGGGCGCGACCTGGGCGGTTGCGGCCTTCATCCTGCTCTATGGCGCCGGCAGCGGCGCGATGGCGGTGGCGCGGGCGACGATCCCGCTCGTGTTCTACGATCAGACCGAGTTCGCCAGGGCGATGTCGATGATCGCGCTGCCGCTCAATCTCGCCTCCGCGGTCTCGCCCCCGCTCCTTGTCGGCCTGCTCACCCAGTTCGGCAGCCGCGGCGCGCTCGGTCTCACCTTCGTCTGCTCCTGCGCCACGGTGCTGATCCTGGTCCTGCTCGGCCGCCGGCGGCCGCAGGTGGCTGCAGCGGCTGCAACCTGAGAATATTCGCGCTGCGGAAATTCACCGCGCGGTGACCTGCGCTGGGCGGGCGGGGGGATAGCCGTATGCCCACAGTGCAGTGCTCGGATCGCCAAAATAGTGTATCCGCAGGAAGCGCGGCCCGCGATCTCGCCGCCGCGCCAAGATCCAGTTCCCGGAGGAATTCGACATGTCGGCCCTGCCGCTCTCAGGCATCAAGATCCTTGACCTCACCCGCGTGCTTGCCGGGCCTCTGTCGGCCCAGATGCTGGGCGATTTGGGCGCCGAGGTTATCAAGATCGAGCGGCCGGGCACTGGTGACGACGCGCGCGCCTTTGGCCCGCCTTACCTGACTGACCCCGAGGGCAAGGCCAACAACAACAATTCATTCTACCTCTGCGCCAACCGCAACAAGAAGTCGGTCACGGTCAACATCGCCAAGCCCGAAGGGCAGGCGATCATCCGCGAGCTTGCCAAGGACGTCGACGTCTTCATGGAGAACTACAAGGTCGGCGATCTCAAGCGCTACGGCCTCGACTACGAGACCATCAAGGCGATCAATCCCGGCATTATCTATTGCTCGGTGACCGGCTTCGGCCAGACCGGCCCCTATGCGCCGCGCGCCGGCTACGACGCCATCCTGCAGGCGATGGGCGGCCTGATGAGCGTCACCGGCCACATCGACGGCGAGCCCGGCGAGGGCCCGATGAAGGTCGGCCCGTCGATCGTCGACTACATGACCGGCATGAACACCTCGATCGGGATTCTCTCGGCGCTCTATCATCGCGACGCCAATGATGGCGTGGGGCAGCATATCGACGTCTGCCTGTTCGACACCGTCATCGCGTCGTTGTCGCACTGGCTGCAGATCTACCTCGTCAACGGCAAGACGCCGCCGCGCCGCGGCACCTGGGGCAATGGCGGCATGCCGGCCGGCGTGTTCCGCTGCACCGACGGCGAATTGATGCTGGTGGTCGGCAATGACGGCCAGTTCCAGCGCACCTGCGCCGTGCTCGGCGCGCCCGAACTCGCGAGCGACAAGCGTTTCGTCAGGAACAACGACCGCGTCGTGCACGGCAAGGAGATCATGGCGATCTTCGCCGGCCTGTTCCTGAAGCAGCCGGTGGCCTATTGGCTGGACAGATTGGAGGAGGCCGGCGTGCCCTCCGGCCCGATCAACAATTTCGAGCAGGTGTTTTCCGATCCGCACGTCCAGTCGCGCGGCATGCGGGTGAAGGTCGATCATCCCTTCCAGCCCGATCTCTCGCTGATCCGCAACGCGCTGACGCTCTCGGAAACCCCGATCAAGGACTACCGCGCCCCGCCGCTGCTCGGTGAGCACACCCAGGAGGTGCTCGCCGGCAAGCTCGGCTACGATGCCGGCAAGATCGAGACGCTGAAGCAGCAGGGGATTATCTAGCTTCGGCGAAGCGGCGCGCGCGGTTTGGCCTGATCGCCACTGGATAAGAAGGGACGTCAGCATGACGCTCCTGCGGCCTTGCGCGAACCTTGCGGGCAATCCCCAGATAATTCCGGTCCGTACTCACACAGGCTTCCGCTCCGCGCGCGACTCAGATTCGATCGGTCCACTCAGTCCGGGAGGGAACGAATGTCCTACACGATCGGGTTTCAGGCCAAGAACCAGAAGGCAATTCTGGCGACCGAGGCGGCAACGGCCAACCAGGCCGTCGCGATCATTGCCGCGTTGCGGCAAAGCGCCGACGAAATAAAGTTCATCCGCTCGCCGCAGGAAGGCGACATGGGCATCGAGATGCTGCTGCTGCTCGCCAAGGAAGAGGCCGAGGAGATGCCGCAGCACGCCTAGGCGGCTCGGCGACCAAACTTCGATCAGAAGCGAAGCATGACGGCTGCAACATGCTGTAGCAAGCCGTCATCTCGCTTGGACCGAAGGTGGCCGCCCATGAATCTCGAAATGAAACGCGAAGCGCTCCGCGTCGAACCGATCTCGACTTTCCTCGATCGTCGGCAGGCGCCGGTCTCGCCGGTCACGCGCGCCGGCAACATGATCTTCGTCGCCGGCCTGCCGCCATTCGACCCCGAGACGGGCGAGATCGCGGACGTGCCGATCGAACGGCAGAGCGAGCTGATCATGGAGCAGATGAAGCTGTGCCTTGAGACGGCGGGCGCGAGCCTCGACAACGTCATGAAGTGCAACGTCTACTGCACCTCGACCAAGCACTTCGCCGCGTTCAACAACGTCTATGCGCGCTATTTCCCGCACGATCCGCCGGCGCGGATCTTCGTCTGTACGCCGGAATGGTTCGGCCCCTTCGACGTCGAGATCGACTGCATCGCGATGATGTGAAGGTTAGCGCGCCGCCACTTTTGACGGCGCCTTCGCCTCCGTCCGTCCCGCCGTCAGCGCCATCGTCGCCACGCTGACGACGCGCGCGACCACGTCCTCGACATCGTCGAGGTCGCATTTGCCTTCCGACAGTTTCGTCAGCCGCTCGCTCTCGCGGATGGTGTGGTGCGCCATGGCGAGCGCGAAGTTCAGGCCCCAGTAAATATCGACGTCGCTGCGGTCGGGCAGGGACCTTCGCATCGCGCCGGCGAATTTGCGCAAATGGTCGATCTCGCGATTCTTGATGCGGCGGATCGGCGGCACGGATTCGATCGAAGCGCGGATCATGAAGCGCGCCGCGCTCGAGCGCTGGTTCTCGGGACCGAGGCAGCCGCGCAGCGTCGGGCCGACCAAGGCATGCAGGATTACCTCGATCGGCGCGCGGCCGCCGCCTTGTTCTTCCGCCGCCTTCAATTCGCGCAGACGCTCGCGATTGGTGGCGATCGAGCGTGTCACGAACAGCTCCGCGATCAACTCGTCCTTCGAGCCGAAATGATAGTTCACCGCCGCGAGGTTGACATTGGCCTCAGCGACGATGTCGCGCAACGTCACGTCGCCGAACCCGCGATCGGCATAGAGCCGTTCGGCAGCGGCGAGAATGGCAGTCCGGGTATGATCGCTGGCCATGGGAGCCCTCGGGGAGGGAGTTGCAATTCAAACAGTTGTATGAAACTATCGTTTGAAGGCCGGGAAAGTCAATCCGCAATCGGGACTCGTTCGCAAACGCGAATGGGTTCCGGAGCATCCGCAAGCCGCGCATTCGCACTTGTGGGTCGCACAATGCGGGTGGACAGTCCGGCGCAAAACAAGTTCGCCAAACGAGTTGGCAAAGACGAGGAGCGTCCCATGGATTTCGATCTGTCGCCGAAGCAGAAGGAATGGCTCGACCGCGTGCAGTCCTTCATGGCCAAGCACGTGCGCCCGGCGGTGCCGGTCTATGATGAGCAGGATCGCAGCGGCGAACGCTGGAAGGTGATCCCGGTGCTCGAGGATCTCAAGAAGAAGGCGAAAGCCGAAGGCCTCTGGAACATGTTCATGCCGCCCAACGAGCATGAGGACGACGAATTCCGCGGCGCGGGACTGACCAATCTCGAATACGCGCTGCTCTCCGAGCAGATGGGCCACATCTCGTGGGCTTCGGAAGTCTTCAATTGTTCCGCGCCCGACACCGGCAACATGGAAGTATTCATGCGCTACGGCTCCAAGGAGCAGAAGCGCAAATGGCTGCGTCCGCTGATGGACGGCGAAATCCGCTCCGCCTTCCTGATGACGGAGCCGGCCGTGGCCTCGTCTGACGCCACCAACATCGAGACCAGCATTGTGCGCGACGGCGACCATTACGTCATCAACGGCCGCAAATGGTGGTCGTCCGGCGTCGGCGATCCCCGCTGCAAGATCGCGATCCTGATGGGCAAGACCGACTTCAAGGCGGCCAAGCACCAGCAGCAGTCGCAGATCCTGGTTCCGCTCGACACTCCCGGCATCAAGGTCGAGAAGATGCTGCCCGTGTTCGGCTTCGACGACGCGCCGCACGGCCACGCCCAGGTGCTGCTCGAGAACGTGCGGGTGCCGAAGGAGAACATCCTGCTCGGCGAGGGCCGCGGCTTCGAGATCGCGCAGGGCCGGCTCGGTCCCGGCCGTATCCATCACTGCATGCGCACTATCGGCAAGGCCGAGGAGGCGCTTGAGAAGATGGTGAAGCGGCTTACCTCGCGCACTGCCTTCGGCAAGCGGATCGTCGAGCATTCGGTGTGGGAGCAGCGCATCGGCGAGGCCCGCACCAACATCGAGATGACGCGGCTGTTGTGCCTCAAGGCCGCCGACATGATGGACAAGGTCGGCAACAAGACCGCGCAGGCCGAGATCGCCATGATCAAGGTCGCAGCCCCCAATATGGCGCTGAAGATCATCGACGAGGCGATCCAGGCCTTCGGCGGTGCAGGCGTCTCGGACGAAGCCGGCCTTGCCAAGGACTATGCCCACATCCGCACGCTCCGTCTCGCCGACGGCCCGGACGAGGTGCACAATCGCGCCATTGCCAGGCTCGAGGTTCGGAAGTATGCAAACTCTTCCAGTCATTAAGCGGGAGAGCACGCTGGCGCTCCCGATTTGAAGAAACGACAGGGCATGATCCGTGATCGGATGACCGCTTGACGCAAGTGCGCTGGGGGTTACCGATTAGGATCATGTTCGGACTGAAGAGGGAGCGTCATCGTGGCTGACGGCGTCAGGAAAGACGAAGAGTTCTCGGGCACCAAACCGGTCGAGGAGCGTCATCGCATCGACGAGATGCGGCTCGAAGCCTGGCTGCGCGAGAACGTCGAGGGTTATGAGGGACCGCTGGTCGTGCTCCAGTTCAAGGGCGGCCAGTCCAACCCGACCTATCGGCTCGACACGCCGAACCGCTCCTATGTGATGCGCCGAAAACCATTCGGCAAATTGTTGCCGTCGGCGCACGCGGTCGATCGCGAATATCGCGTGATCGCGGCGCTGGGAAAGCAGGGCTTTCCGGTCGCGAAGGCCTATGCGCTGTGCCAGGATGACAGCATCATCGGTTCGGCCTTCTACATCATGTCGATGGAAGACGGCCGGGTGTTCTGGGATCCGACGCTGCCGAGCCAGACGCGGGATGATCGTCGAAAGATCTTCACCAGCAAGATCGAGACGCTGGCAAAACTCCACATGTTCGATCCCGTCGCGATCGGTCTTGGCGACTTCGGCAAACCCGGCAACTACTTTGCCCGGCAGATCGACCGCTGGACCAAGCAGTACCGCGCGTCCGAGACCCAGACCATTCCGGAGTTCGAGAAGGTCGCCGAATGGTTGCCGAAGACCGTGCCGGAGCAGGCGCGCGTCTCGATCGTCCACGGCGACTATCGCCTCGACAACATGATTTTCCACGCGACGGAACCACGCGTGCAGGCCGTGCTCGATTGGGAATTGTCGACGCTCGGCGATCCCATGGCCGACTTCACCTATCTGCTGATGCAGTGGATCATGCCCGGTCTGGACGGCGCCGACCTCAAGGCGCTCAACATCCCGAGCGTGGAGGAGGCCGCGCAGATCTATTGCAACGTCACCAAGATGACGGTGCCTGACCTCAACTGGTATTTCGCCTACAACCTGTTCCGTCTCGCCGGCATCACGCAAGGCATCGCCGGCCGGGTCCGCGACGGCACCGCGGCGAATGCCAAGGCGCTGGAGTCAGCCAAGCGCACCGTTCCGCTGTCGAAGGCGTCTTGGGAGTACGCGCAGAAGGCGGGCGCGGTTTAAGGAATCCGAAGGCGGCTGACGGCCGCGCCTTTGCTTGCGTTCCTCTCGTGTCTGGACACGGGACAGAATGACGAGAGAGATGCCCGCATGATCGATCACACCACCCTCATCACCTACATCCTCATCGTCCTCGGCTTCGTCTTCATTCCCGGACCGGCGACACTCCTCACCATGGCGCGCGCCGCGAGCTCGGGAACTAGGGTCGGCATCGCGACGGGCGCGGGAATTGCGGCTGGTGACGTGGTCCACACCACCATGGCAATCGTCGGCCTCTCTGCGATCATCGCGACTTCGGCGCTCCTGTTCAGCGTCGTCAAATACGCGGGCGCAGGCTTTCTGATCTATCTCGGCATTCGCGCCATGCTCGACAAGACGCCGATCGAGGTGAATGGCGGTGCGCCCGCGATCAGCGCAGCGCGGGCATTCCGGCAGGCCGTGCTGACCGAGGTGCTCAATCCGAAGACCGCGCTGTTCTTCCTTGCGTTCCTGCCGCAGTTCGTCCCGCCCGAGCATGGCTCGACGACGCTGCAGCTCGCGCTGCTCGGCGCTGTGTTCGTGTTGCTCGGCCTCCTTAGCACGGTGGTGTTCGCGGTCGGCGCCGGCCGTCTCGGCAATTTGCTACGCCGCCATCCAGCCG
Source organism: Bradyrhizobium sp. CAR08 (assembly GCF_052871955.1). Classification (NCBI taxonomy): domain Bacteria; kingdom Pseudomonadati; phylum Pseudomonadota; class Alphaproteobacteria; order Hyphomicrobiales; family Nitrobacteraceae; genus Bradyrhizobium; species Bradyrhizobium sp. CAR08. Next base: position 337,569 of record NZ_JBIXJX010000004.1, on the reverse strand, counting down.
TCGTGAAATGGCAGGGCAAGGTGGTCGGGACGATCTACTGCGCCGTCGGCGTGCGGCTGGCTTTGCAGGAGCGATGAGGCGCACCGCTCATTCGTAGCCCGGATGAGCGCAGCGATATCCGGGACAGCGGCCCCGCATGTCGCCACTATGCTCATGCGGACTACGGGTGTCTCCAGACGCTCGTCATTGCGAGCGAAGCGAAGCAATCCAGAATCTTCGCACGGTGGCAGTCTGGATTGCTTCGTCGCAAGAGCTCCTCGCAATGACGCGGAAACACCTTACCCCTTCACGCAATGCGCGATCAGCTTCTCCACGAAGCCTGCGCATTTCTCCAGCTCCGCCATCTCCACGAACTCGTCCGGCGTATGCGCCTGCGCGATCGACCCGGGCCCGATCACCACTGACGGGATATCGGCCATGCTGGCAAACAGGCTCGCCTCGGTACCGAAGGCGACCTTGGCGTGGTCGTTGCGCCCCGCGAGGCTCTTGGCCAGCGTGACGATGGTGGCGTCGGCGGCGGTGTCGAGGGCGGGATAATCGAGGATCTCTTCGAAGTCGATGCCGCACTCCGGGTGTCGCGCCTTCATCGCCGGCTCGATCTCGGTCTTGGCCCAGGCGACGATCGCATCCGTCACCTCCCTGGATTCGGTTATGCCGATGCCGCGGCATTCGAAATCCACCGTGCAGGTATCGGGCACGATGTTGAGCGCGGCGCCGCCATGCACGATGCTGGTGAGCAGCGTCGAGTGAGGGACATCGTAGGGGCTGTTCGTTGCTTTCGTGCTTGCGAGTTGCAACGCGCGGCGGCGGATTTCGACGATCAGCTCGGCGGCGTATTCGATCGCGTTGACGCCCTCGGGCGCGATCGAGGAGTGGCGGGCGAGGCCCTGGAACGTGGCGCGCACGCCGTGCTTGCCCTTGTGGCCGATGATGACCTTCATCTCGGTCGGCTCGCCGATGAAGGCGCCGAGCGGCTTGATCCGTTTCTTCGCGACCTCGCGCAGCATCGGCCGCACGCCGACGCAGCCGATCTCCTCGTCATAGGAGATCGCGAGATGGATCGGCGTTGCAAGCTTCGCCTCCAGCATCTCCGGCACCATGGCGAGGCACACGGCGACAAATCCCTTCATGTCGGTGGTGCCGCGGCCGTAGAGCCTGCCGTCGCGTTCGATCAGCTTGAAGGGATCGTGGCTCCAGTCCTGGCCCACCACGGGCACCACGTCGGTATGTCCCGACAGCACCAGGCCGGGGCGGTCCTCGGGTCCAATGGTGACCCATAGCGAGGCTTTCTGTCCGGTCTCGTCGACGATGCGCTCAAAGCTGACGCCGAACCCGGCGAGATAGCTCTCGATATGCGCGATCAGGGGCAGGTTGGAGCGATCGCTGATCGTGTCGAAGCCGACGAGGTCGGCGAGCAGCCTGCGAATACGGTCGGGTCTTGAGCTTGGCATTGTCACGTTCTTGTCAGGGGGATGGAAGCCGAAGTGCTTGCACGAACCATACCAACGTCGCCTCTGGTAGAGCAAATCAACACAGACCGGTAGCCCGGGTGAGCGAAGCGATACCCGGGACAGCTCGTGGTCGGAATCCCGGATGTCGCTTCGCTCATCCGGGCTACAAGACCTTGTGTTGCCTGTCGGGCAAAACACCCCAATTGCCGAATATTCCACTTTACCGAAATTCGGAAATCACGTATGTGTCGCCGCAACCCGGACCAAGGAAGAGGGGCGTATCGCGATCGTCACGAACGCGGGCCGGACGGCGGTGGACGTTAGTCACATCGGCGCGATCGGTTTCGCAGGGCGGGCAACCGTGAGCGAAGGCGTCGCGCACACGACCGGTGCTGACAGCGTACGGCAAAACCGTGTCGTCCTGACGCCCGGTGTGCGTCAAGTCTTGTGGTGATGTGGCGGCCCGACCGGGTTCGCGCATCAGCCATCCATGAGGCGACGGGGGCAATAGTGCATCGCTCCCCGGGGAGAGCACGGCATAAGCCGTAAAACCGCTGCGCAGGGAAGGCCGGACGTTTTGGCTTCACCTGTATGCCGCTGTGCAGATTTTTTACTGCAACTTCGCACAGTGGACCGCGGGTGCCAGCCGGCGCCCGGTCTTCCCTGCGCCCTCTTTCATTCGAGGGTGAGCGACCAAGCAAAGCTCGGGCGAACAAGCCGCGAGAGGGCGAAGGTGTGTCTGCGAACGGGAATGCGAATGGAAGCGCGACCCTGCCACCCACAGACTCCGTCATTGCGAGCACAGCGAAGCAATCCAGGCTGACGCCGCGGAAAGACTCTGGATTGCTTCGCTGTGCTCGCAATGACGATGCTGAAGCAGTTGCGCGCCAAAACTTCTGTCTCGTGCCCCGGACGCAGCGCAGCAGCGTGAGAAAGCTGCAGCGCGTCCGGGACGCGAGAGTGCGTGAACTAAACCGGCTTCCCCGTATACGGCATCGACGCCGTCAGTCCGCCGTCCACTGGGAAGGCCTGGCCATTGACGTACGACGCCTCGTCGCTGGCCAAGAACAGTCCCATCGCGGCGAGCTCGTGCGGCTGGCCGGGGCGCTTGAGCGGATTGAGCTGGCCGATCTTGTCGGCGGTGCCGCGCTCCTTGGCGCGGTCGAAGATCGGCTTGGTCATGCCGGTCTCGATCAGGCCCGGGCACACCGCGTTGATGCGCACACCGGTACCGGTGAGCGAATAGGCGGTGGTCTGCACCAGGGAGATGACGCCGGCCTTGCTCGCGGCATAGGGATGTCCGCTGGCGCCGGCCTTGAGGCCCGCGACGGACGCGGTGAGCACGATCGCGCCGGACTGCTGCTTCACCATGTGCGGCATCGCATGCTTCACCGCGAGAAACGGCCCGATCAGGTTGATGCGCAAGACTTCCTGCCATTGCTCGACGGTCTGCTCGCCGAGCGGAACGAGTCCGCCGGAGACGCCGGCATTGGCCCAGATCACGTCGAGCCGGCCGTGCGTCTTCACCGCCTTGTCGATCACGGCCATGACGTCCTTTTCGGAGCCCGCATCCGCCATCATGGCTTCCGCGACACCGCCGGCCTTCTTCACCTCGTCGACCGTCTCCTTCACCGCCTCGCTGCGATCGACCGCGATCAGCTTGGCGCCTTCCCTGGTGAACAGCAGCGCGGCCGCGCGGCCGATGCCGCTGCCGGCACCGGTGATGATGACGGATTTGCCTTGCAGACGGCCCATGCGGTTTCTCCCTTTGGTTCGCGCGCGACGCTTGCCGCGCGACGGAATTTCAAACAAGATTTCAAACGGTAAAGTGTCTTGAGACACGTTCGCTACTGACGTACAGCGACATCAGACGGGATGGAAGGGTTTCGATGGCAGGTGCAGACAAGCCCAAAGTGGTCACGACACGCTGGTGGTGGGTCCGTCACGCGCCCGTGCGCAATGACGGTGGCAACATCTACGGTCAGTCCGATCTCGCCTGCGACACCAGCGATACCTACGTCTTCAATGCTGTTGCCAAGGTGCTGCCACGCAAGGCGGTCTGGTATTCGAGCAATCTGATGCGCACCCATCAGACCGCCGAAGCGATCTGGGCGGCCGGATTCCCGAGGCCTGCATCGATGAAATGGGAGGCGGACCTCGCCGAACAGAATCTCGGTCGCTGGCAGGGCATGAACCGCGCCGAGTTCATCGCCAGCCGTCCCGTCGGCTCGAGCTGGTTTGCCGACATCAACGAGCCTGCACCCGGCGGCGAAAGCTTCATGGACCTCTACAACCGCACCCGCCGCACCATCGAGCGGATCAACAATGAGGCCGCCGGGCAGGACGTGATCGCGGTCGCACATGGCGGCACCATCAAGGCGGCGCTGGGGCTGGCGCTCGACAATCAGCCGGAGCGAGGGCTCGCGTTCGATATCGACAATTGCTCGGTGACGCGGCTCGACTATTTCGCAAGCCCCGAGCGCAATGTCTGGCGGCTGCCGATGGTGAACCAGCAGCCGTGGATCGCGGACGATGCGCATGCGGCAATGCATCAACCCGCGGGACCGGAAGTCAAGAAGCTCGCCTGAGCAATTGCCCGGTGGCGCGGACGCGGCGTAAGCTTCAAGCAATCAAAACGTACTCTGGGAGAGAAACATGACCTTGTTCGACATGAAGGGGAAAGTCGCCGCCATCACCGGTTCGACGCGCGGCATCGGGCTTGCGATCGCCGAGCGCATGGCCGAGCACGGCGCCAAGGTGGTGATCTCCTCGCGCAAGGCCGACGTTTGCGACCAGGTCGCCAAGAGCATGAACGACAAGTTCGGCAAGGGCACGGCGGTGGCGATCGCCGCCAACATCTCGTCGAAGGAAAATCTGCAGAACCTCATCGACGAGAGCAACCGCGCCTTCGGCAAGATCGACGTGCTGGTCTGCAACGCCGCGTCGAACCCGTATTACGGTCCGCTCGCCGGCATCTCCGACGATCAGTTCAGAAAGATCCTGGACAACAACATCGTGGCCAACAACTGGCTGATCTCGATGGTGGTGCCGCAGATGATCGAGCGCAAGGATGGCTCGATCATCATCGTCTCCTCGATTGGCGGCCTGAAAGGCTCGACCATCCTCGGTGCCTACGCGATCTCGAAGGCCGCTGACATGCAGCTCGCGCGCAATTTGGCCTGCGAATACGGCCCGCACAACATCCGCGTGAACTGCATCGCGCCTGGCCTGATCAAGACCGATTTCGCGAAAGCGTTGTGGGACAATCCGGAGCATTTGAAAGCCTCGACTGCGCGTTCGCCGCTGCTGCGCATCGGGATCCCCGACGAGATCGCGGGCGCCGCGGTGTTCCTGGGCTCGAAGGCCGGCGACTTCATGACAGGCCAGACCATGGTGATCGACGGCGGCGCGACGATCAGTTGAGGCCCCAATAGGTGTCATCGCCCGCGAAGGCGGGCGATCCAGTACTCCGCGGCCTTCGTTGGAGAGCTCGCTCTCACCACATCCGCCCCGGAGTACTGGGCGGGTTCAAACGCCGTCGCAACACCAGGAGTTTGGAGGTTGCGATGAACGTTGTAAGGCGCAGATCGGCGCGGTCAGGACGAGCCCCATTGCGGTCGCCGGGACGGCCCTCTATTGCCGGGCGCGATGAACAGAATAAATTTTGGCGGGCGATTGCCGCTGGGTTAAGCAGCGAAGATGCTGCACTCGAAGCCGGATTGTCACAACCTGTCGGAAGCAGATTATTCCGAAAGGCGGGCGGCATGCCACCAGCGATGTTCAGATCTTCGGCAAAGGCTCTCTCCGGGCGGTATCTCTCGTTGAATGAGCGCGAGGAGATCGCACTTCTCAAGGTGCAGGGCGATTCCATACAGGAGATTGGACGTCGCCTGGGGCGGGCTGCTTCCACAGTCTCCCGTGAACTGCGGCGCAACGCGGCCACTCGCGGCGGCGGGTTGGGGTATCGGGCAATAACTGCCCAATGGCATGCGGATCGATCCGCCCGCCGGCCTAAGCCGACCAAGCTTGCGCTCAATGCAACCTTGCGCACTTATGTGGAGGAAAGACTTGCTGGCGGCGTCGTAGCCCCGACCGGCGCTCCCGTTCCTGGTCCC
>NZ_JBIXJX010000004.1:325796-331993 GCF_052871955.1 Bradyrhizobium sp. CAR08 | reverse complement strand
CTGGCTCAGAGAACTCTTGTGCCTCTTCCTGATCCAGCTATCGCATACGCTTGCCTGTCCGCTCCCGCTCAATTCGGCTTCTTAACGGACGACTAAGCGGAATCCCGGATGTGGCAACAATCGCAATCGAACCGGCTTGTGGGGGACCATCCAGTCTGGAACGCGGAGGGCTCCGTCATGCGGCTGCCGGATTAAAAAGTGGCGAATGCCGTTATATTCCTACTCTCCGACTACAAGAACGGTATGACCAACGAGCGGGTGGAATGGAAAGACTACAACAACATCGAACGCCAGATTCCCGGCACTATGGCCCTGCTTCCGACGTGGGCGCCGAGAGTTGGGCAGTACTAGCTTTGTTAATCGAGACCTGTAAGCTCAACAGCGTTAGCGCCGAGCACTGGCTCTTCGACGTCCTCGCGAAGCTCGTCAATGGCTGGCCTGCGGCGCGACTGGACGAACTGCTTCCATGGGCCTCGACCTACACCATGCATGCACACGATCCCAGGCTGGCGGCGTGAGCCTCAACACGACCGCCGTCCGGATCAAGGTGACCCATAAGGAGGTGAAACCGGAGGTGATGCGATGCCTTGTCGTGCCGTTCACGCTGCGCCTTGATCGGCTGCATCTGACGCTTCAGGCGGCGTTTGGCTGGACGAATAGACATCTCTTCGAGTTCCTGCTGGAAGGACAGTGGGATGTGATTTTGATCCCCAACCTATCGATGCCCGCAAGGCGCGGCTCTGCGAGATCGTTCACGAGACGGGCGCCAAGACGATCCATTACCTCCATGACTTCGGCGACAGCTCGGATTATGTGATCAAACTCGCGAATGCTTCGACGACACGTCGACAGAGGGTCTGCCCTTCTTGCTCCAGGCCGCCGGCCGTTGTCCTCCGGAAGACGTCGGCGGTGCGCCAGGCTATGCTGAATACCTCGATGCCCTCCGCGACCCCACCATCCGGAGCACGAGTACATGTGCCTCTGGGGGCCCGAACACTTCCATCCCAACGTCATCGACAGCAAGGCGCTCGAAGCCGCCGACAACGCATTGTCGGAAACATGGAAGCCGCGCCTCGCGCGATCAAAATAGACATCAAGCGCCAACCAAAAAGGGGCCGCAGAGCTACGCTTAGTCTCGACGGACAAAGTCCCGCGATAAAAACTTGAGTATCTCCAAACATCCTTGATGACGGCGGCTTGTGACGGCGGGGCTTTTTGTGAAAGCTCAGCGCGCACACTATCTAGGATGGTAGTATCCTCGCTAGGGATTCGCCAATAATCGTTATTCCTACAGCAAGAAAGGTCGGCGCACCCCTATTATGACGATTCGCATTGGCACGAGGCCGACGCAGTCCACTTATGTCGTAACCGCTCACGAGTGGCTACTCCTGTTTGAAATGAGAAGTGGCCCAGTCGCGCCTGAAACAGAGTATCGGTTGCTGTTCATCGTCTCCTTCGTCTCGGGCGCTCGCTGGGCCGGCTGCGTGTGCCGCTCCATGCTAGCCGGCCCCCCTGCATTCAACCTCGGTGTCACGACACAATGTCAAGAAGATCTCTTGTTTTGCTCGAAAGCGCACTTAACGGTCGGCTGTACGTCCAAGCGGCACAGCGTCTTGGCCTGCATCCTATAATCTTATCGACCGATCCGAACCAGTATGACTATGTTGCGGCAATAGGCTGCGAGACAATCTGTGTCGACACAGAGAATCTTGACGCCATCATACACCAATGTAACAGGCTGAGACTGACGTCCGAGCTTGCCGGGATTACCAGCGCCCGGGAGTCAGTCTATGCGGCGGTCGGCAAGCTCTGCCAACATTTCGATCTGCCGGGCCCGAACCCCGGAGCGGTTGAAAGATGTTGCGACAAATTCGCTCAACGTCAGGTTCTCTCGGATGCCGGCATATCAGTACCTGCTTATTGCCTGGTAGCGAATGCGACGGAGATAGTGAGCTCCGTTGCGAAGATCGGATTTCCGCTGATCGTCAAGCCAGCGGTGGGCATCGGCGGCTTCGGTGTCCGATTGTGCCGCGACCTCGACGAGTTAGCCGAACATATGGCCTTTATCCTCGGTGAGAACCACACATCGCGGTCTGCCCCAAGGATACTGGTCGAAGAGTTCGCACAAGGTCCCCATTTCAGCGTTGAAGTAATGGAAAATGAGGTCATCGGGATTGGTGCCGCCGATTTCGGCAGCCAACCGCATTTTGTATGTCGTGAGTACATCTATCCCGCCCTGCTGAGTGAGGACGAGCATAGGCGCATTGCCGACGTTTCGCTGAGCTGTTTGCAAGCCCTCGGCCTTGGCTGGGGGCCCGCGAACATTGATCTGCGATGGACTAAGCTTGGCCCAGTCGTGATTGAAGTCAATCCACGTCTTGCTGGCACACCCAACTCTCAACTGGTCAAGCTGGCATACGGTGTCGATCTCGTAGCCGAGCACATTAAACTCGTGGTCGGGGAGCAATGCAATTTGCGCCGACGTCATTCGCACGTTGCGGGTGCGCGGATTTTAGTCCCTGATCGCGATGGCATCCTCAATGCCATCGGTGGTGATAGTCTGGCGGCTGCATTGGCAGGTGTTACGGAGGTCCGGTTTTCTGTTGAACCGAATACACCGATCGTCAGGAAAGGAGATTGTCGGGATAGGATAGGACATGTCATGGCCGCTTCGTCTAGTCTAGTTCAGACCAAGGCGATACTCCAACGTGCCGTGGACTTCATCGAGTGGTCGATTACACCATTTCCAGACCCTTAGCGAATCGAACAACAAATCTACGTGCTTCCTCCCAGCGCACGCGGGCGACAGTAAAATGATCATCTCTGAATGTTGGCTAGATACATTCCTTCGCAAACGACGCCGGTGCAGCCGACGGGCAGCGGGAAGCGCCGATCGTCGAGCGCATTCTGCATCGCCAAGCGTCAGGTACGATGGAAGACTATGAGCAGTTTAATTCCATGCCGATGCTCCTTCGCTTATGCAAGTCGACTATGGAGATGGACAAGCCTGCGCACTGCTTCCTGGTGCGGGTGACACTGCGCTTCTGACTGTAGCCGGCCGCCTTTCTCACAGCGGCGGCCCTACTCTTGCTAGTGTATTCGCCGGAAGTTGAACCGCCCCGGGTTTGCCGGAGGCCATTTGGTTTAAGCTATGCCGCCATAGCGGGTTGTTCCAGCATGGCGTAGTAGCGGCGCTCGGCTTCGGCCGGTGGGATGTTGCCGATGGGCTCCAGGAGCCGCCGGTTGTTGAACCAATCCACCCATTCCAAGGTCGCGAACTCGACGGCCTCGAAGCTGCGCCATGGCCGGCGCCGATGGATCACCTCAGCCTTGTAGAGGCCGTTGATGGTTTCGGCGAGAGCGTTGTCATAGGAATCTCCGACGCTGCCGACGGAAGGTTCGACACCAGCTTCAGCTAGGCGTTCGGTGTATTTGATCGAGACGTATTGGGCGGAGTCAAACGGTCGTCGCAACACTCGGAGGTTGGAGGTTGCGATGAACGTTGTAATGGGTCGATCGGCGCGGTCAGGACGAGCCCCATTGCCGTCGCCGGGACGGCCCTCTATTGCCGGGCGCGATGAACAGAATAAATTTTGGCGGGCGATTGCCGCTGGGTTAAGCAGCGAAGCTGCTGCACTCGAAGCCGGATTGTCACAACCTGTCGGAAGCAGATTATTCCGAAAGGCGGGCGGCATCCCACCAGCGATGTTCAGATCTTCGGCAAAGGCTCTCTCCGGGCGGTATCTCTCGTTGAATGAGCGCGAGGAGATCGCACTTCTCAAGGTGCAGGGCCATTCCCTACAGGAGATTGGACGTCGCCTGGGGCGGGCTGCTTCCACAGTCTCCCGTGAACTGCGGCGCAACGCGGCCACTCGCGGCGGCGGGTTGGGGTATCGGGCAATAACTGCCCAATGGCATGCAGATCGATCCGCCCGCCGGCCCAAGGCGGCCAAGCTTGCGCTCAATGCAACCTTGCGCACTTATGTGGAGGAGAGACTTGCTGGCGGTGTCGTTGCCCCGACCGGCGCTCCCGTTCCCGGTCCGGCCGTTCCGTGGAAGGGGCGGCGGCATGGCCAGCGCAAGGATCGGCGATGGGCCAAAGCCTGGAGCCCTGAGCAGATTGCCCGACGCTTGCCGATCGACTTCCCGGACGACAAGACGATGCGCATCAGCCACGAAGCTATCTATCAAGCCCTCTTCGTTCAGGGCCGTGGCGCGCTACGCCGCGAGCTGACGGCCTGCTTGCGAACAGGGCGTGTGTTACGGATGCCCAGAGCGCGCGTACGCAGGCGAGGCAAGGGCTTTGTCTCGCCGGAGATCATGATCAGTGAGCGCCCTGCTGAAGCTGCCGATCGAGCAGTGCCGGGACATTGGGAGGGGGACCTTATCCTCGGTGTTGGCAGCTCAGCAATCGGCGCGCTAGTCGAGCGCACGACGCGCTTCACAATGCTATTGCACCCTCCCCGGTTGGCGAGGCATGGCGAAGCTCCGCGCGTGAAAAACGGACCTGCGCTCGCGGGACACGGGGCCGAAGCCGTGCGCGACGCGATCACGCGCACCGTCATCACCTTGCCAGAAGAGCTGCGTCGCTCGCTAACCTGGGATCAGGGAGCCGAATGGCTCAGCACGATCGTCTCAAGACCGATGCGGGTATCCAGGTCTACTTCTGCGACCCGCAAAGCCCTTGGCAGCGCGGCACTCACGAGAACACCAACGGGTTGCTGCGGCCGTACTTTCCGAAAGGCACAGACCTGAGCATCCACAGCGCCGAGGAGATATCCGCTGTGGCAGCGGCCCTCAATGCCCAACCAAGAAAGACACTAGGCTGGAAAATGCCGGCGGAGGGGCTTGACGATCTGCTGTCATGAGTGAAAATAACTCGTGTTGCGACGACTGTTTGAATCCGCCCTGTACACCGCGATCGGAGTGATGGATCAACCCGGCCTGGGGCCGTTGCTGCTGGATCGCCATCGTCAAGGCTGCGGATGCGAGTTCGACCCGCATGTGATCCCGCATGGCCCAGCCGACGATCTTCCGGCTGAACAGGTCCATGACGGCCGCGAGGTACAGCCATCCCTCCGCGGTCGGGATGTAGGTGATATCAGCGAGCCAGACCCGGTTCGGGGCCTCCGCCGTGAAGTTGCTTGCGATCAGGTTCGGTGCGATCGGCAGGTCGTGACGGCTGTCGGTGGTGCGCACCCGGCGCGGCGGCGCCATGATGGCGCGGATACCGTGTCGTTGCATCATCCGCTCGACCCGGCCGCGGCTGGTATCGGGTCCCTGCGCCCGCAGGACGGCGTTGGACGCGGGAGCTGCCGTAGCGTCCGCTGCTGTCCCGATGGACCTGCCGGATCACGGCCAGGAGCGTGGCATTGGATTTTGCCCGCTCGCTCACCAGGCGCTCGCGCCAGGCACAATAGCCGGCCGGTGAGACCTCGAGCACGGCGCACATCAAGCGGACCGGATAGGTCGCGGTGGTCCTCGATGAAGCGAAAGCTCATGTCCGGGTTCCGGCGAAGATCGCGATCGACTTTTTTTAAATGTCGCGCTCCATGCGCAGCCGTTCATTCTCCTGGCGCAGGCGGGCGATCTCCGAAGCCTGGTCCGGCGGCATCGGCGCCGCCTGCGTGGTGGGGCGCACCGAGGGTTACAAGGGCAGCGGACTCGCCGCGATGTGGAAGTGCTATGCGGATCATTGAGCGACCTTAGTGCCGGCATTGAGCCGAACGGCCGCGACCGTAAAAGTTGATTCATGGCGGCGTTCAATGTGGCAGCGTTCCGACCGCTTGATGAATTCAAGAAAGACGTGGCCGAGTTTGCGCGGCATATGAAATCGGCGGCGCGATCGGACGGGTCATCTGGCGTGTTCTACCCCGGCGAGATCGGATATCTCCGCGAGCAAGAGCGCACTGCAAACGGTATCGAAATTTAGGATGCGACTTGGGACAAACTTTGCGCCCTCCTGCAGGAGTTTCGGCTTGCCAGCGAGCTCAACTTCGCCTGAACAGGAAATGACGCGGTTATGCGGCAACTGGGGATGGTGAGTTCCCTACAGGAGCAAGGCGAACCTGCAGCCGATGCTATCGCTGACGTTGCGGGCGGCCGAGATCGTGCTAGCCTCTTTGAGGCGCCAGTTCGCGCCTTGAGCTGCTTGGCCGAATCCCTGAGATACCGACCATTGAAACCGGTGCGGGCTC